>CAZSSY010000095.1:0-9619 GCA_964609565.1 uncultured Natronomonas sp. | reverse complement strand
GCGGCGATGGCGATGTTCCGGATGTTCTCCGGTTCGTCCATCAGCCGTTCGCACTCCTGGACGATTTTCTTGCGTCGGCCCATTATGGAGTGAGTTTCCAACAGCACCGTGAAAAGGATAGTGTTTCCCCGTGACCGGAATCCGGTCGGGACGCCACGTTCTCCCTCGGTCTACCGCCGAAGCGAGTCAGCGAGACACCGATGTGGCGATGGCCGCCTGGAGAAGCAGAGGTGACGAAACCATGATCGGGCGAGATGACCGCTGACGGCTGCGCCACGAATGCAGGGGAGTATCTGGTTGTAACAATAAGAGTCAAACCGCGGCAGTCCCTCTGTATGGTTACATGGAAGTCCGTGTGATGGGCTGTGGACCGGCCGACCCGTTTCTTGGCGCACGGGACCTCTTCGGGACCGAATACGACCTCCAGCGGCCGGTTGTCGTCCAGGTTCGGGAAGACCCTGACGAGCGGACGATGGTCGGCCACTATGATGATCGGCATGAACTCGTTGTGTCCCATCGGGCGGCGACATCGGCGATGGCGCGCGAACTTGCATTACATGAGTTTGCGCATATGGCGCGGTATGAGGAGAAACATCCGTCCCACCGACAATCGACGGAAGAAGCACTGTATTTGGCGTTCGCTGGCCGGAGTGTCGAACGTCGAAAGCTCACGCATTGCTATCAGATCGCCAACCACATGAAGGATATCTATGCGGACGACATCACGCTCACCCTCGCGCCAACGCGGAAGCTTGTCGCGTTCATGGAATCATCACTTGCTCGCGCAATCGCGGACTCGCCGCCGCCCGCACCCGGTGAGTGGCAGCGATGGACGACGAGTGCCGACCCAGAAATCACAGCTGTGAACGCGGCATTCGCCCTGGCGTTACTCGAACGACACGACGCCATCCCCGCCGACCATCGGCTCTATGACCTCGCACACGCTGCCGCATCGGATGCGCCTTCAATCTCGCTGTCCCAATTCAAATCACACTTTCAATCACTTCGCGACAATCCGGACGAATCTGAATATCGGAAAGCACTCGTTGACATCACCCGCGATTACGTGCTCGGAGACCGGGCCGCTGCTGACTAACCGTCCAAACCGGACCACCACGCAGCCACACGACGTGATACCATGTGAGATCGGTGGCTGGTGGGAGACGCTGCGTTGGCCCGGTGGTGGCGTTAGACTTGTCGGATCCGGACGAGGCGGTCATCGGTGGGTGTGGGGAAGGCATCTTCTGTGGGTTTATCGCTGCGGCCGTCCCGGTTTGACGTGACGGCGTAGAGTTCGCCGCGTGGGCCTTGGGTGACATGCCGAATGCGGCCGAGGTCGTTTGTGAACAGGGCATGGGCGACCGCATCGTAGTCATCGTACAGCCAGTCGGCGTCAAACCGGGTCCCGCCAATGTCCGGGAGAGCGTCGGCAGTGACCGTGATGACATTCAGTTGTTGGGAGATGAGGCCACCGAGGACGAATCGGTGCTGCAAGGCGGGAACGTCGTCGCCGGTATAGAAGACGCCGCCCGGTGGCGCCCACGTTGTGGAGGGCCCGGTATTGACAACCGGTGGTGTGACTTCGGAGTGGTCGGGATAGGTTCCGTAGTCGGTGTCGCCGGGGCCTCCACGGACATCCGGCCAGCCGTAGTTCCCCCCGGGCTCGAGGATGTTTACTTCATCTCGGGCTTGGTCGCCGTGTTCAGCTGCGATCGGCGTGCCGTCTGGGAGCCAACTAATGGCTTGTGGGTTGCGGTGTCCCATTGTATGGATCCGGGGATCGTCGAACCCAGGGTTGTCAGCTGGTGGGGTGCCGTCGGGTTTCAGCCGGAGGATTTTCCCGGCGAGACTGCTGGGGTCTTGGGCGAGGGCGCCATCGCCGGCGTCGCCCGTCGTCACCCACAGGTAGTTCCGTGGGCCGAACGCGAGACGGGCGCCATTATGGATGATCCGGTGGCCGGGGATGGCATCGATCACGACGGTCTCGTCGTAGTCGTTTTGGAGGTCATAGAACACGAGTCGGTTCCGGTAGATATCGTCGTCTTCCCGTTCTTCGGCCAGATAGGTATAGAAGGCATAGAGGAGGGGGACATCCGGATACGTCGGGTGTAGTGCAATCCCGAGTAATCCGCCTTCACTCCCGCCGCCCCACCATTCAAAGCCAGGGTGGTCGAACGAGGCGGCGTGATCGATCACGTCCGCCGGCTCCGTGACTGCTTCTATCGTCCCCGCATCGTACCGGCTGATACGGCCGACGCGCTCGGAGAAAAACAGCGATTCATCAGCGGCGACGGCAATATCCCATGGAATGTCGAGATGCTCGATAACGGGTTCAATTTCAAATGCAGCATCATGCGGTGATGTCGTCGGCGCATCCCACTCCGGGTCATACGCCTCCCAGTCAGTGACCTCGTGTGAGACCGATAAATCATACGGGGCGTCGACCGGCTCGATCTCGGAGGTACTATCGAGACAGCCAGCGACCACACCCCCGGTGGCTGCAGCGAGTGACGCAAGAAACTGCCGGCGTGAGCGATCCGAAAGCACATCGCATCCTCGATTCCCAACGCTGTAAAGAGTAGTGATTATCGCCAGACCCACAAAACCCCCAGAGAACCCGTTTCTCGCCACGTCATCCAGTTCATCGCCCGCGCGTCCATCCCGCCCTCGACGGCCGGCCCACACCGAATCAACGAGATACCTATGTATGTGGTATACGGTGGTGGTACAGATCGGATCGAGATCGGGGGGCCCGGACCGGGTTGTGGCGTGGTGGCGGAATGGTGAGATGACGTCGTGAGAACGTGAGGGGGTCGTTATCGGGCGGCGGCGGCGACGCGTTCTTGTTCTTCTTTTTGACCGATCGGATAGGCTTGGAGATCGTAGTTGGCGGCACCGACGAGTTGGTTTGCTAAGGCCTCTGCGGCTGGTGTGGTCGATTTAAAGGATGCGTTCTGGGTGCCACGGGCAATGAATTTAAGTGCTTGGTCGACACGCCGTTGCGGGGCGACATCGACTGCTTTCGGGACCGAGATCCCGCCGTATTTCAGTCGGACCGTTTCTTCGCGGGGCCCGGCATTCTCAACGGCAGTGACGAGGACCTGGACGGGGTTTTGGTCCGTTCGGTTATGGACAATATCGAAGGCCTCTCGGACGATCCGAGTGGTTTGTTGTTTCTTGCCGGTGTTGTCCTGCGTCTGCATCAGCCGGTTGATTAATCGTTCGACGATACTGATCTCCGATTTCTTGAACTGTTTGTCGGAGTGTCGCCCCATCGTATGCCCGATGGGAGTGACCGTGATGTACCGGCGGGTTGACGGATCGGCAAATTCAATGTCGTCTACTTCCCATTGTCCGAACAACCGGGCTGACACGCGGTCATCGTCGGTGGACGCCGGCGACTCTGGTTCGGGGGCGTCGGAGCTCATCGGACCGGTTTTTCCGCGTTCCCGCGGACAAGTTCAATGAGTGAGACGCCGTTTACCTTTTCCACCTTGTAGTTTACACCAGAGAGGTCGCCCATCGCGCGGCCCTTTGCGCCACCGATGCCAGCGATCGTCACTTCGTCGTGTTCGTCGATAAACGAGATTGCGCCATCGCCCGGACAGAACGCGGTGACCTGTTTCCCGTTCTTGATGAGTTGCACCCGGACGCATTTCCGGATCGCTGAATTCGGTTGCTTTGCCTCAATTCCGACCTTTTCGAGGACGATACCCCGGCCCTGTGGGGCGCCCTCGAGCGGGTCGGACTTCTTCCCAAGTCCGCGTGCCCGCCGCGCATAATCCGAGTCAGACCACCGATGTTTCTGGCGGTCTTTCTTCAGCTTTCGCGCGGCGTATTTGCCGTTCGCCATTGTGCCCAATCGTTCCCGACCAAGCTACTTAAGCATCCCTTTTCGACGACACCAGACGACCAGCACACTCCCCCAAGTAGCCGGTGTCGCGGCCCGACAACGCGGCTCCCACCCGTCACCTCGTCCACCACCCAATCTACGCACACGTTTCATAATGATCATGGCATCGAGGTATCGAATTGCAATCACTCACGGGCGATGGGTGGCTGAAACCAGTATTGTGCGCTCTGACGGCCTCATACCCGGAGAGATGGCGAATTGTCTGAGTGAGTGGTGGATGGCGTCCGGTGGAGTGGTGTCAGGTGAGTTCGATTTTGTCGATATCGAAATGGCGGTCTGCAAGCCGGCGTGCGAGGTCGATGTTCCGGCCGTCTTTCCCGATCGCGGCCCCCGTATCGTCTTGGTCGACTTCGACGTACGCGACGGTGGTGTCGTCGCGGCTGATTGTGACGTTATACACCGCTGCCGGCAGCAAGGCATTCGCGACAAAATCAGTGGCCGTATCGGCATGCTCGACGAGTTTGATGTCCCGGCCGAGTTTGTCGGCAACTCGCTGGACGGTCGCGCCGTCTGGCCCGATGGCCTGCCCCATTGTCCCGGTCGGAACGACAAACGCAATCCGGTCGTACTGGTCGTCAATCACACAATCGACTGGCGTTACGTCCGTCTCGGTAGCGAACAACCCGATATACTGTCGTGCCTCATCTGATAATGTCACAGCCATCGTCTCAATTCAGTCTCGTCTCATAGTGTCTCGAATCAGGTCACCTCACCAGTCCAATTTGCGTCCACCCGTCCCCGTCCCGTCTCCACTGGACTTCGAGTCTATTCCGGCCAGGTGTTGTCTCGTCGGGTGGGGTGCGTCCATAGGGCTGGACAGCGGTGACCTGGCAGCGTCGAGTGGAATAGGTTGGGGTGGGGTGGTGATGGTGGTGATGGGTGTGGTTAGTCGTCGGCTGGTGGGCCGTCGGTTTGTTTGGCGCCCATGCGGAGGTCGACATCGCCGGTGCCGAGCTTGATTGGTTTGCCGACGATGACGTTCTCGGTGACGCCGTCAAGGTCGTCGACTTCACCATGGATGGCGGCGTCGAGTAAGTGGTTGACGGTGACTTCGAAGGCTGCGCGGGCGAGCACGGAATCCTTGTTCCCGGAGATGCCGTGTCGGCCGATGGATTCGATGTCGCCGTTGTTCGTCATGATGTCGGCGACGAGCATCAGATGCCGGATGTTGACGTCGTCAAGTCCCTGTTCTTCGAGGGTGTTCATGGTTTCGTCGATGATCCGCTCGCGGGCGGCTTCGATCCCGAGGTTCTGATGGATCTCATGGATATTGTTACAGGTGGTCCGGGAGGCGTCGACGCCCTCTATCTCGAGGACGTCGCCGAATGAGGAGCCCTCGGTGTACAGGACGAATTCTTCGCCCGTTTCCGTGTCTTCTTTCCGGATGACCACGCGACTGATTTCATCGATGCCTTTGAAGACGACTTCTCGGAGTTCCTCGACGAGCTGCAGGAGTTCTCGGTAGGATGGTTGCTCGGGCCCGAACTCGATCACGGTCGTCTCTGGGCGGGCGGTCTCGACCCCGAGTGCTGACTCGATCGTGTCTGCGATTTCGCCGGCGATCTCATCGAGGTCCGAGACGGTCGGCCACCGTTCCTGGAGGGTTTCATCGTTGAGGTCGATCCGGACGAGCATGTCCGCGACGTTCGTCGAGACATCGCCTAACGCCAGGATTCGGGTTGCTTCGATCTTCCAGACAACCTCGTGGGCTCGCTCGCGGTCTTCGGCATACTCACCTTCGAGGTGGACGGTCATCATCGGCGTATCCGGCGTTTTCCGTGCATCCACCAGTTCAATCAATCGTGGGAGCCCCTGTGTGACGTCGATTTCGGCAACACCCGCATAATGGAAGGTATTCATCGTATTATGCGTCACCACTCCATCTGCAGTCGTGAACGTCTCCAAGCCCGCAACCGAAACATCGTATACCGACGCATAGCGGGGTGTAACCGTGTCAATCGCGGTGATTCGTTCCCAGCCGGCCTGCCCGACCACCCGTCGTCCACTAGCCGGTTCGGTTGTGACCGTCCCGCCATCGGCAGCGGGCGGCTGAGCGTAGGCGGTGAAATCGGTTACCTCACTCGCGGCATCATACGCACCGGCTACCGGGAGGTGGTCGCCAACATCGAGGCGTGACGCCGCAATCGGCGCCACTCCAGACTCGGTCTGTGTCACGAACGAATGGGCTTTCGTCGCCCGGATACTCCGTCCGGACGCCAACTCCACGCGGAGGAGTTCCTCGGGTGCCGCATGGCGACTGACTTCCGCCAGCGGTTGCCATGCAAGCGATGCATCCTCTCCGAGACTCAACACCTCGAGGTCACCACTGACGCGGGCGACTTCGTGGCTGTCAACCGACCGAGTCGCTGCTCCCTGCATGAGGTCATCGACGAGTGGTCCAATCGCCGACTCCTCAACTGTGCCGTCGGTGCCGGTACGGATGAGGATTCGTTCGTCATATGGGACCGACATCTGTGTTCCGGGTTCGCCGATGCTTTGTGCGGAGACCGTCCCGACGGGGTCTAATGGATCGACGCGCGTTTGGAGATACTGGGATTCGACCGCTTGGACGATATCTTCCACGTGGTCGACATCAACATCGTCGCGCGGTTCGATCGTCGCATAGATCTCGTCTTTCAACCGCTTGGGGAGGTCGGTGTTCTCGACGACTGTCTCGGCTTCCTCGGTGACGTCAGTCATCAGAGCCCACCTCCGTTGTGGAGGTTGCCCGCCATGATTGCCCGTGTTCCGACAGGTTCGTCTCCGGTTCTTCTAATCCGAGGAACTCCTTGCGGGCCGTATCGTCATCGAATTCTTCTTCGACGATGCGATCCGTGATGGATTTGACATCGATATCGAACTCTTCGTTCGAGGCGACCCGGACCGGTGATGTGCCATCTTCGCCGAACTCGAACTGCACGATGGTATCGGACGTATCTCGGACGGTCCCGTCGTATTGGGCTTCCAGCTCGGACAATGCGTTGATGAGGCGGCGCTGTAAATACCCGGATTTCGACGTTCGAACCGCCGTATCAACCAGGCCCTCACGGCCACCCATCGCGTGGAAGAAAAACTCTCGGGGGGTGAGGCCGTTCCGATAGGAATTCTCGACGAATCCATGGGCGTCCGCCGAGAGGTCATTCGGTTTGAAATGACTCAACGTTCGGTCTTCGTATCCGCGATTGATTCGTTCGCCACGGACCGCTTGTTGCCCGACACAGCCGGCCATCTGGGTGAGATTCAGCATCGAGCCACGCGCCCCTGACTGCGCCATCACGACCGCCGGGTTGTCCGCTCCGAAGTTCTCATCCGCGATATCACCAGCGGAGTCTCGGGCTTTCCCGAGCGTCTGCATAATCTTCATTTCAAGGGTTTCATCAACTGTTCGGCCCGGCAACGACTCTAACTCATCGTTTCGGTAGGTCTCGATGAGTTTCTCGACCCGCTCGTAGGCGCTATCGATTGCTTCGGCGATCTGTTCTTCAGCCTCGCGTTCGATCGATTCATCGTCGATCCCAATCGAGAATCCGAAGTGCATGATCGCCCGCATCGCCAGTGTCGCTACTTCATTGACGAACACGCGCGCTCGCGTGTTCCCATAGACCTTACAAATTGTATCGACAACTTCGCCGCCGAATGCGCCGACAGCGTCCTCATCGATCGTGCCAGAGACCAGTTGGCCGTCCTCAATGACGACGTCATCGCCGGCGGAGGAGGTGAACGTTAGGCTCAGGCCATCTGGTAACAGTTCCGAGAAGATGGTGCGGCCGCTCCAATACTCGAGGTCATCGTCGTCGGTGCCGTCCGGCTCTGGGAGTTCATCAATACTCGTGGCTCGCAGCAAGTCAAGGGCTTGTGTCTCGTTGAACTGAGGGTTTTCATTCGTCAACAGGAATGTCCCTGAGATGTGGTCTTGGATTGCGCCGATGATGTTCTCGCCGAACCGGGGGGACAACATCTGCTCTTGGACGCGCATCAAGACCCGGGCTTCCGCGCGTGCCTCTTCGTTTTGGAGAGCGTGCATATTCATCTCGTCACCGTCGAAGTCGGCGTTGTACGGGGGGCACACGGTGGTGTTGAGCCGGAATGTCTTGTATGGCATGACGACGACTTCGTGCGCCATGATGGACATCCGGTGGAGTGAGGGCTGGCGGTTGAAGATCACGATATCGCCGTCGATGAGGTGGCGGGCGACTTCCCAGCCGGCTTCGATTTTCCCGGCGAGTTCTTCGCAGTTTTTCTCGGTGACTTTGAGACGGCGGCCGTCTGGTCGTTTCACGTAGTTGGCACCGGGGTGGACGCTGGGTCCGTTGGCGACGTATCGACGGGCGTCATCGAGGTTCCGTTCGTTGACGTTCATCGTTTGCGTCATCTCGCTGGCGACGCGTTCGGGGACGCCGACTTCGTTCAGCGAGAGCGTGGGGTCAGGTGAGATGACGGTCCGGGCGGAGAAGTTCACGCGTTTCCCGGAGAGGCTGCCGCGGAAGCGGCCTTCTTTCCCTTTGAGTCGTTGACTCAGGGTTTTGAGGGGACGGCCGGAGCGGTGGCGGGCGGGTGGCGTGCCGCTGATCTCGTTGTCCATGAAGGTGGTGACGTGGTATTGGAGGAGTTCCCAGAGGTCCTCAATGATGAGTTGGGGGGCGCCAGCTTCGCGGTTTTCCATGAACCGTTGGTTGATCCGGATGATGTCGACGAGTTTGTGGGTGAGGTCGTCTTCGCTACGTTGCCCGTTATCGAGGGTGATCGAGGGACGGGCCGTGACGGGGGGGACGGGGAGGACGGTGAGGATCATCCATTCCGGTCGGGATTTGTCGGCGTCGATGCCGAGGACGGCGATATCCTCGTCGGGGATGTCTTCGAACCAGTCGCGGATGTCGCTCGGCATCAGTTTGTTCATGTCCTCTTCGGTGAGGTCGATGTTGAGGGCGGATTCGAGGGCGACGCGGTCGTCGCGTTTTGGGCGGAATTCACCGGAGAGGATCTCGTTGATGCGTGCTATCTCGATCCCGGTTTCGGCGGAGAGGTCGCTGGGTGAGATGGGGTCGCGGTCCTCGGCGTCCTCGTCGTCGTCTTCTGTCTCGTCGGGGGTGCGGCCTTCCATGGCGGCGGCGATGCGTTCGGGGTAGTCGGCGGCGAGGACGTCTTGGACTTCGTAGTAGGTGGTGGGTTTCTCGTGGTTGATGTCGTATTGTTTTTCACCACAGTGGGGGCAGCGGTCTTTTTTGCGGGCGAGGCGGACGGTGGCTTTGGTGACGTCGTTGAGGTCTTCGCCGAGTTGGCGGGTGCGGTCGAGGCGGTCGCGGAATTCGGCTTTTTCCTCGTCGGTGAGACAGAGCCGCGAGCAGTTTCGGCAGGTACCGCGGAGGAGGCGGCGGATGAGTTTGGCGAATCCGACGTGGATGACGGGGGCGGCGAGTTCGATGTGGCCGAAGTGGCCGTTGCAGGACCCGGAGTGTTTCCCGCAGGTTTTACATTCGAGTCCGGGGTCGATCACGCCGAGTCGGGGGTCCATCAGGCCCATGTCGATGGGGAAGCCGTCGTCGTCGTAGGTGTCGGCCGTGATGACCTTCGTGGCGCTCATGTCGCGGTACTCCTCCGGGTCCATCAGCCCGAAGCTGATCTCGCCGATCGTCTTTGGGCTCTGTTGTGCACTCATGTTAGACTGCGTCCTCCAGTTCGAGTCGCGGGGCGATGCCGAGCGCCTTC
>CAZSSY010000094.1:0-10233 GCA_964609565.1 uncultured Natronomonas sp. | reverse complement strand
ACCCCGATCCTGTACTGACCGATCTGAAGCCAGAATCATCGTCGCGTTCCATACGCGTGTTTTATGTAACACCGAAGCCGTGAAGATTGTGTTACCGATACGCGCCCTCAATTCAGCAAATCCATACTGTCAACCAGGAAAAGTAACGGGGTTCTCGCTTGGCAATCAACCGACAGTTTCACAGAAAGATTAGAAGTACGAAGCAATTTGTCTCCCCATCCTCAGAAATCAGGCTTTGCTGAATACAGAGGATTCACTCCGCAGCGGTGTCTATCACGGGTAGGTAACCGAGAAGGTCGCACACTCAAGCTCTCTATTGTATGACTTAGTGATGAAGGATATCGGAAAACACTGATGAGTGGGCCGATTCTGGCCCTATTCCTAGATTAGATGACGCGGTTTTGGAGGTAGTCGAGATGCTTCGCGTTGTAGACGATTCGGACTGTGTCTTCGGCAGGACTTCCGATACACGTGAGCCGTACCCCTCTCTCCTCAACCTCTTCGTCTGAAAGGATTTGCTGCATATCCATATCGATTTCACCTTCTTTAATGATCGCGGCACAATTCGCGCAGGCCCCCGCCCGACAGGAAAACGGCCAATCGTACCCTTGGGCTTCTGCTGCCTCCAAGATATACTCACCTTCGGCTACATCAAGTGTGCCGTGATCCTCGTCGTCCAGGCCGGCCCCCTCAGCTTTTTCAAAAATATCGTCGTCATCAATGTCCCACCCGTGGTCATCGAGCACTTCGTAGTTGAGGTATTCGACGGTAGGCATCATCTGGTTGTTTCATTGCCCTTTGTGTTGAAGGTTGCTGTTATGCGTCCGTCTGTGCTGCTTCACGGATAATCGTCCAGTTTTCCGCCACAAAATAATGCAGGCTATAGCTGGGGAAAGAGCCGAAACACAATGAATGCACCAACCGTGGCGATCGCTGGCACCACGTTCTGCATCAAAATGACGCGGCCTGTTGTTTCTGGATCGAATAAATCCGATGCCGCTGGGATATCATCGGGTTCTTCTTCGCCAATCGGTGGCGCATTTTTCCCCTGCTTATCTGCTTCCCCGACCGTTGCCGTCTCGTCAGCTGCCAATGCGCCAACGGAGACGTTCGCGCCTTCACCCCGGACGGCATCGCGGGCCGTGGTGGTCCGAGTTGCCCGTCCCCAGCCAAGACCAACGATACTCATGGTGGCAATGATTACAAAACTGGCTGGAATCCCGATTGCGGCTAAGCCGGCGGTCAAGAACGATGAAACGATCGCGACCACGATAGCCGCCGTCAGGGGTAATCGTGTCAGATCATTCCCGAGGGTGTCAAGCGTTCGTCTGGCAATCGTGACTGCCCCAATCCCGACAGCGGCTGAGGCAATCAGAATTCCGGCATTCATACTGAGTTCCTCGCTCCCGACCAGCGGCGCAATTGCATTCGCCACATTCGATGCGCCACTTGAGAACGCCATAAAGCATCCAATCCCGATGACGACCACTGTCCCGATGATTTCTCGCGGCGTTGCATCGCTGCGTAACGCCGTATCGTCTGATGGTGGGATGGCGATCCAGGTGTTAATTCGGGTATAGAAATACCGGCCGATTACACCGCTCACCCAGAACGCGACAATCGGTGCGACAATCCACCAGCTCACAATCCGGCCCATTGTCTCCCAGTCGAGGCTCCCGGTTGCCAGCCCGAGTCCGGCTATCGAGCCGACGGCAGTCATTGAGGTTGATGCCGGGACGCCGAACGCATTCGAGATAAATAATGCGAACCCGATGAAGAACAAGACGACTATACTGGCCTGAAGTGTGAATAGCTCGCTTGGGACGATACGACCGCTTAACGTGTCGACAACCTCCCGGCCAAGGGTCCACCCGCCAGCGAAGAAGAATACTGTCATCAATAATCCAGCGGCGACTTTCGTCAACACGCCGGCACCTACTGCCGGGCCGAATGCTGGTGCCGTCGTCGCGCCGCCGATATTGTAGCCGACGAATATGGCGACAACGAGACCGGCGACTAGCAACACCTCCATAGGTTGGGTGTTACCCGGCCGGCTGATAAACGGATTGTTTACGTTGCAACGAGTACGTTTTTCCCCTTACCGCTCCTCACCTCGATAATGTTCCCGTCCTTTGAGGTTATTCCTGCAGTCGACATTCAGGATGGGCAAGCCGTCCAACTCGTGGGCGGCGACCGCGACTCAGCATCGACATATGGAGATCCGGTCGACGCAGCCCGCCGATGGACGTCCGCCGGAGCTGACACCTTACATCTGGTGGATCTCGACGGGGCCTTTGAGGGCACCCGTGAAAATGCACCTGCAATTGAAGCCATCCTTGAATCAGTTGATGTCACCATCCAGTTCGGCGGTGGGATACGTACCGCACGGGATGCCTGCTCGCTGCTGGCGATGGGCGTCGACCGCGTGATTCTCGGGACCGCTGCGATCCAGAATCCAGCGATCGTGACGGCAGTGAACGAGGAGTTTCCCGGAGCTGTCATGGTGAGCTTAGATGCAAAGGACGGAGAGGTCGTCGTCTCAGGATGGACAGAAGGAACCGGGTTAGATCCAGCAGATGCGGCGGCCCGTTTCGAAACCGAGGGTGCTGGCGCAATCCTATTCACCGATGTTGATGTTGAGGGACAACTCACCGGGATTCGGCGAACTCCGGTCGAACGTGTAGTTGACGCGGTTGACATCCCGGTTGTGGCGAGCGGTGGTGTTTCCACACTCACAGACATCCAGGCCCTAAAGGAAACCGGTGCAGCCGCAGTCGTCGTGGGAACCGCTCTGTATGAAGAACAATTCACCTTCCAAGAGGCAATAACTGTCTAACTCCGGCGTACACGCTCTCTGATCAGGCGATACACCAGCACCCCTCGTGCTAGGACACCTTCTTTGCTGGTCGGTGGTAGCTTTGGTGCCACTGGTTCAGCAAGGGCGGCCGCCACCGGAAGCAGGTTTCGCGCGCTCATTGCATCTACCCCCGTTCACGAGGGGGTACCAAAACTTTCAGTCAGACCAATGGCACGCAACTGTCCGACACCCACAGCAACCCGTCTGTAATACTGCACGCAGTCTCCACATCAAACACGTACAGTGACTCGTCTCGGATGGACCTCCATCGTGGATGATGGTGGAATTCGGGAAGCTATCACGCGGTTAACCAGGCATAGGTCTGGATGGCGCCAAACACGAGAGCAAACACGCCATTCTCGATTATTAAGAGTGTACTCGCCGGTTGCATCGTTCGCACACCAACAGTGATGCCCCCGAACACAGTTGCCAACAGAAGGTTGTATTTTGCCAACGCGACCCAACACGACTGATCAAGCTCGAAGAGCCCATCCTTACTCATACGCTGTGTTCTACAGTGAGGATAACCAAAGGGTTGTTTCGTGGCGCAACGCTCAGCCTTTAACCTTTGTCTGTGCGCCGCAATCACCTTAAGTGAGCGCTCGAAGTAGAGGGTATGACTGATCGGACTGCAGCCGTTCGTCGTGAGACGGCTGAAACACGTATAGAGGTCACCCTTGACCTCGACGGGGCGGGTGAGAGTACCGTTGATTCTGGCATTGGATTCTTCGATCACATGCTGGAAGCCTTCGCAGTCCACGGATTATTCGATGTCACCGTTGAGTGCGAGGGCGACCTCGAGACCGGTGACCACCACACGGTTGAAGACATCGGGATTACCCTCGGCAATGCGTTTGAGGAAGCACTCGAGGGAAAAAGGGGTATTCAGCGGTACGCTAACAGGACGATTCCAATGGATGAAGCCCTTACCAGTGTCGTCGTTGACATTTCGGGCCGACCCCGGTTTTACTTTGAAGGTGCGTTCACTCAGCCGACGGTTAATGGATTCTCAAGTGAGATGGCCCGACATTTCGCGGAGTCATTGGCACTCAATGCTGGCATGACGGTACACGCCTCCGTCACTGGCCAAAACACCCACCACCAGGTTGAGGCGTTGTTCAAAGCCCTCGGCCGAGCACTGGATGACGCAACCCGGGTTGATGATCGACGGACTGACCTACCGAGTACCAAAGGGAACCTGTAGTTAGTTGTCGATTCCGTAGTAGACGGCCATGGCGGTGAAATACACGGCCATAAACACGAGGAAGCCGACACTAAACGTGAGGACAGCCCGCTGGTTCAGCGTAATTGTTCCCCATCTCATCGCGCTGTATACAGCGATCAGAAAGACAGCAATCGCAAACACTCCGGAGACCACATATACCCCTGTATCTCCCGGCACCATACCTGTGTATTACACCCGGAACGCAAAATCTCGATGGTCGAGGCTGCCGCCACTTGACGGGGGGTCACTTCCCCATCGTACTGCTCTCAGTCGATCGAACAATCACCCCTCCTGACATACTGGCATGACGGAGAACCGGCCACCGGACGACCTTCCGACCACCTTACGGTGTCTGTTCGACAGGGAGCGGCAGGGTTATGTTCTGCGGTGGAGGGCGTTCAACCTTCGCCGTTCTCGGTGGGGAGACAGCGGCAGTCGTCGTTCCCTTTCACTGTGTGTGGCGATCCTTCCATATTCCAGTGTGCCGTCTTGTGGACTGTGTGTGGGAACCTGGCAGGTGATTCGGTGGTTGTCACGGCGGGAGCCGAAACCACAACAGTGAGCCGACCGTGCCGACCGATAGCAACCACCCAGATACCTCGCGACTCCTCGCGGAGAACGCGTGTCGGTCGCGTGGTACTGCCAGCGCCGTCGGTCACAACCCGTCGATTCCCACCCATCCGAATCGACGGGAGTACCAGCAGACCCGCGGGAAGCGCCGCCCGTTAGGGCAGGGAGGATGTCACGTGACCGTGAATTCAATGGCAGCGCCCTGCCCAAAGCCGACGCACTCAGTGGCGACACCGAGTTCTGCGGCATCGCGTTTCCGCATTTCGTGGATGAGTGTCACCGGCAGTCGTGCTCCAGTGGCTCCAAGCGGATGCCCGATGGCGATCGCGCCCCCGTTCACGTTATATCGCTCTTGGTCGAATCCGAGTTGATCTCGACAATATACACACTGGGAGGCGAAGGCCTCGTTGAGTTCTACGAGATCATAATCACTAGCGGTCGTCCCTGAGCGGTCGAAGAGCTGTTCACAGGCTGGAATTGGCCCGATTCCCATGACCTCTGGCTCGACTCCCGCTATCGCGTTATTCCCGATTTCAGCAAGCACGGTATAGCCATGGTGGTCAGCAAACGCCTGGGATGTAATCAGGAGCGCGGCAGCCCCGTCAGTCGTTTGCGATGCATTCCCTGGTGTGACTGTCCCATCTGATTTGAATACCGATGGCAGTTCAGCCAGTTTTTCCTTTGTTGTGCCTGGTCGAAGTCCTTCGTCTTCCTCGACAAGAATCTCGTTTCCTTCGTCGTCGTGTCCCTCAATCGGGATGATTTCATCATCGAATCGGCCTTCATCAGTGGCCTGGCAGGCCCGCTGTTGTGACTGGGCGGCATATTCATCTTGTTCTTCGCGGGTGACGTCATACCGTTCGGCCACTTCCTCAGCTGTAATCCCCATCTGGAGGGCTGCAATATTGTGGTAGTCGTTGAGTCTCGGATGGATTTGATTATTCCGTCCCATCTTTACGCGAGACATCGATTCAACGCCGCCAGCAATTACGCAGGATCGTTGCCCCGCCCGGATGGCGTCCGCAGCTGAGATGACTGCTTGCGCAGAAGAGGCACACCACCGGTTGATTGTCGTGGCAGGCGTGGCTTCTCCGAGATCGCTCATCAGCGCCATCACCCGCGCCAGGTTGTTGCCTTGTTCACTCCGCTGTTGGGCACACCCCCACATGAGGTCATCAACATCCTCACCGGTCAGGTCCGTTTCAGCCTGAATCGTATCGATCAGGGGTATCGAGAGGTCCTCTGGCCGCACATCCGCGAATACACCATCTTCTTTTCCAAACGGCGTCCGGTACGCTTTCACCACAACAGGCGTCGTATCACTCATCTCATAATTCTAAGCGGGCCCGCTACGTGAAACCTGTCACTCAAATCAATTTACTCGTATTCTCATCCCTCAACTCTCCGTCAGACAGCTATTTTTCCGCATGTGTTCGTGACCAAGAGGCGGTGAAGGAGTCGGTGATTGGTCCGCTCGACGTCTTTATCTTCGAGATTCCTTGTTCGTATCTGCCGGCGCAGGTATCCTCGATTGGTTCAGTGACCGCTGCCGCGCGCTGGAATGTTAGTCGCTGCTTCTTCGGGTGTTCGCTAGGGGAACGCCGCCTCGATCGGCCCGTTCTCATCGGATGTGTCTGTCTTTTGGCGTTCGGCCTGTGGCGTGGAAAGTGGCTTCCGACGGGCTTATACTTCTACCGTGGTAACCTATCCGGGAATGAGCAGCCCTGAGCTTGATATTGTAGAGTTTCTCTTGACTGCTATTGTGTATTCGGAACAGGATGACCTTGATGAACGTGACTTGCCGCCGCGGTATCGCCGGGTGTTCTGGAATGACGGTGAAGTTGAACGGCCGCTCACGACGACGACGAAAACAGCCGCTGCGGCGACAGGCGTCGAACGTCCGTGGGAGGCGATATCTGGCCTGATGTTTACTGATCGGGATGAATTCTCGGGGAACATCGAGTTCACTGACCGTGAGATGGCTGAGACGTGGCTACTCGACCGCGTCGATGCTGACGATCTCCAGAGTAATCCGACGCTTGCGTTTGCCTACGGGGAGGACTTTGATGTTGAGTATGAGGAGGCACGCGAACAGAACCGGCCGATCCATGCTGATCGCGTGTGGATTGACTCCCTTCTTGATGAGATGTTCGATGAAGATGAAGAAGAGATGTTGGATCTCGTCGAAGTCCGTGCCCCCGAAGAAATCGAGATGACGCTTGACGATCTCGTGCTCACTGGTGACCAAGAAAACGAGATCCACAAGATCGTGAAAGCAATCGAACATCGGGATTACCTGGCGGAAATCGGGCTCCGCGAGATCGGGAAACTTCTATTTGTGGGCCCGCCTGGCACGGGGAAGACATCTGTCGCTCGTGCACTCGCCCAAGATCTTGATCTTCCCTTTGTCGAAGTGAAACTGTCCATGATTACGAGTCAATATCTCGGTGAGACGGCCAAGAATGTGGATAAGACGTTCGAGGTCGCCAAACGGCTCTCCCCCTGTATTCTCTTCATGGATGAATTTGATTTTGTGGCGAAGACCCGATCGTCAGATGAACATGCAGCCATCAAACGCGCTGTGAACACGTTATTGAAAAGTATCGACGAGATATCGCTCATCCAAGATGATGTCCTCCTCATTGGCGCAACGAATCATCCGGACCATCTCGATGCTGCCGCCTGGCGACGGTTTGACGAGATTGTAAATTTCCCAAAACCCGATCGACAGATGCGTGCAGATATCCTTCGTATCGTCACCCGTCGGATGGATGTCGAAGACTTCGATCCTGGTGAACTTGCCGATGCAACCGAAGGCCTGACCGGCAGCGACCTCCGGTTAGTCCTCCGGGAAGCCGTCCTCGATGCCCTGACTGAAAACCGGACCACACTCACACAAGCGGATCTCTTAGACGCTATCGAAGACTTCGAAGAGCGAGATAACCTCAAGAATATGGATATGATCGATGGTGAGACAGAAACACTCGTCGCAGACGGCTCTGACGGTCACGACCATGACCACGATCATGAGCATGGTTCTGACCATCATCACGATTAGCCGCTAGGGGTAGTTCACTCCGAAGGCAGGCCTGTGGAGACTGCGTTCCCTCGGGAACCACGGTGGTTTCTGCACACCGCGTCGTTGAAACGGGAAGCCCCGCCCCCACCGAGCGAGTGCAAGCGAGCAAGTAGAGTGGGGTAGTTCACGATTTCCGTCGGGCTACAATGACGGCGATGACGGCGATGACGGCGATTACAAGCCCGGTGAGGAGCAATGGCGTGTTCGTCTCTTCACCGCGATGTATCGGTTGGTCAATGGCATCACCGATAATGATGTCAACGCGCGAGGGGGCGAACCCGAATAGGGATGAGGCACATCGGTCAATCTCCGTCGAAGTGAAGCCAGCTGCGCCTGTGATTTCGGTGTCGCCGGTGACGCCATATTCTTGCATGGTGGGCCCGTGCGACCCGGCGGAGTGCCGTTCCGCATCGTATGGTTCATATGGGGTATACACTTCCCAGACGACCTCTCCCTGTGGCGTGATTTCAAGGACACGATGTCCCATCCGGTCAGTCACGAGTGTGTTTCCATTGGGGAGTCGGTCGGCATCACGTGGTTCATTCAATCCAGTCACCGACCAGACTCGCTCCCATGTGTCAGTCTCGGTGGCATAGGCGTATTCGACGACGCGGTCATTGAGGCTATCTGCCACCAAGACGGTCAAGTTGTCATCAGGTCCCCAGAGATGATCCGGGTTATGTTGGCGGTGAAGTATTTCGTGGTCGTTGTCTGACCCGAGGGTGAGTTCGACTGCGCCCGTCGACCGATTTATAAATGCGACTTGATCGAAGTTTCGGACCGATGCCATCATCCACATACCCGAGGCATCGATCGCGGTGGATTCACTGATATTGATGGTGTCTACGTCGTTGACATGGGTCCAATCCTCAGGCGGTCCACCCCCTGACGCGGGGAAGTGCTGTGGATACTCGTCGAAGCGCCACTCCCACGTGACTTGGTTTTGTGACCGGTTATAGATTAGGAGGCGTTCGTGGCCTTCCCCTTTATCGGCAATCACCAGCTCGGTGCCGCCGATGTGATCGATGTCGTGGGCATCAATGACGCGTGGATTCATTTCATCATCGGGGGCGCCATCGAACCGTTCTAGCCACCGGTAGCTATTGGTCGTTGGATCGAGTCTGCCGACGAGACTCAAACCAGGTTCAGTCGTCACAAACAACAAGTCTCCATTCGGGAGCGGATCGACGTCGTATGCCCACCATCGCCCACGGGCGGAGGCGTTGCGTGTCCATTGGAATTCGCCGTTCGGACCGATCGAAACTAGTAACGCCGGGCGTTTGTGGTACTCGCCGTCAACGACGTGGGCGCCTTGAATGCTTACGGTCGTTGATTGGTTCGGGTGGGTGGTCATGGTTCCGACACACGGGTTGGCGGTGTCTGCTGGAGCTGCAGCTCCACCGGTACTCAGGAGTGGCACGGCAACAATACAGAGGATCACAACCTGGACGCTACTGTGATGGATACACCTGCGGGGACTGGTCATAGCCGGAAGGTGGTTGGACAATCCATCAATGTTCCTTCTCTAGATATTCATCGAGACGTGCTTGGATACGATGCATTCCGGGCGGGTGTGGTGTCCAGGGAGTTCGGTCGGCGCGAGTCGTCTGTGGGTCAGTGTCTGGTGGGGTCGCCGGGTTGTGCCCGTCACAGTGAGCGCCGCATTCACGAGCGGGCTCCACGAGGCGGTCTTTCCACGTACAGTACGGTAAGGTATCATCGGCCTGTCCAGAGGGCCCACTGGCTTTTGCGTTCTCGCACGCTGGTAACGCTTCAGGCCGCCATCCTTTTCCGTAGGCTCGTTCGGCTATTCGTCTCCGTATTTGGGCTTTCTGCGAGCCAGACACTGGATTGATATCGACACGGGCAGGGTGTTCCTTATGGATGGCAATCCCGGTGGTGTCGGTGGGGAGCGGTGCCGCATCCCGGATTACTTCGAACGAGCCATCGGGGGGTTGGAATCGCCACACACCGACCTCGGATGGAATGCGATTCAGGTGGGCGCCGGTGACATACGAACTGGTCACGAGGATGACTTCATCGAACAGTGCCAGGGAGACATCTTTCTGCAACTGCCGTTCTAACTCACCTGGTTTGTCAAGCTGTGGTTTATTCTCGAACGCACGTAGACCGTCAAACCAGGTGGGATAGCGCGTGGTTTGTCGAACGTATCGACGGCCATTTCGTCGTTCGACCTCAAAAAAGCCAGCGTCAATCGCGTTTTCTACTACCGGCTGAGCGCGAGACGACGGAATGTCGAAGATATCTTTCCAAAACCGGGCCCGTCCCACGCCGGCATCGCTTTCGATAGCCAATGGCGGTATAGTCTCCGCGGTCAGCTTCACTCGATCATCGAATCCGGGGCCAGGGCGTATCTCGACTACATCCATAATCCGCGTGGTCGATCCTAATTGGCGGGCGATAATGCCGTCACTTTCGGCTTCGAGGCAGGCGCACATCGCAAGTTCAAACGCGTACTCTCGCACTGACCGGAGGGATGCC
>CAZSSY010000093.1:0-10269 GCA_964609565.1 uncultured Natronomonas sp. | reverse complement strand
ACGCTCGCCGGACGGACTACCGGTTCCTGGCGATGAAAACGACGCTCCTCGTTGAGTGCCAGTCGTGCACAATTCTCGATCTACACTGTTCGGCCAGCCGTCCGCATGATACACAGATCGGCTGGCAAGTGTTGACCAGAAACCTCGAACGCATTCGGACGATAACGGCCGACAAAGGGTTTGACTGGGCGGAACTCCGTGACAAACTCCGAGCAAATGACGTCCGACCGGTGATCAAACACCGAGAATTCCACGGACTGGATCGGGCACGCAACGCCCGGCTCGACGACGATATCTACCACCGCCGATCCGTCGTCGAATCGGTCTTCGCCACGCTCAAACAGCGCTATGGTGACCGGTTGAGTGCTCGATCGTGGTACGGTCAGTTCCGTGAACTCACTCTCAAAGCCGCCGTCAAAAACATAGACAGCGGCATCGAAACCTCACACCACTGAATTCGAGTGTTTCAACACGCCCGAATTATTGGTAATACGGGGGCCAAAAACCTACAGGATGGGTCGTTCACACAACTTGCTGGAGAACGCCCGAAGCTATGATAACGACCGCGACCGTCACTGACCGATACGCGAAATAGTTGAGTTCGTAGTACAGCTGGGGGAGGCTGTCCTGTCCCCAATAAGCGATTATGCCCACCGTGCCAGTGGTAAATCCGATTAACGCGTAAAGCGAGACAAGGATACCCAGAACACCGCTTCCAAAGAGGCCGCCATCAAGATTCACTACAACGTGGACGGTGAGGGCGACTCCATTGGTGAAAAGTGCAATACGCGAAACGTATTCTGTCTCTGCGAGATACCCGACTATCAGGAGGGCGAAAGCGTTCGCATATCCGATGAACCAGTCGGGGAAGAATAGAAGGCTCATAGTTGGGTAGTCTCCTCCCTGGGATAATACTCTAAATTGTTAGAAGAGACGCCTGGAAACTTGATATATGTATGCTTTGAGTTGGCCACGCGTGAAATTCTTCTAAGAATTCGAGCGTGAATTTAGAACGGAGTTCACCACGCGCACTACCGATGAGGCTTGATCCATCAATGCTCTGCATGTTCCGAAAACTTCTATCAGAAGTCGAAAGGGAAATAAAACTAGTTCACCAATATCAAAAAGGTTCAGATTGGGTGAAGTTAACTTCCGATATACCTGGTACCGACCTCAGCGATCTAGTCTACAGGTTATCCAGATACTCCCTCCGTTGCTCCATCCGCTCGCGCTCGGTCCGCGCGTCGTAGTGCTTTTCTAATATTGGTTGGCTGACATTGGCTCGGCCGCTGACGACCTTATCCGGCATATCGTGGTTCAAACTATGCGTGATGCTTCCCCGACGGATTGCGTGAGGACTCACGGTTGATGGACACCTTGAAGCAGAATCCCGGTTCGTAGCCTCACACTCCGATATTTCTCGGTCATGCGGACATTCGTCACCGTAGACACACGGTCGGGTCCACCGGTAAACGTACGTCCGGAGCGTGGACTTCGCAATCCGTCCTCGACGGGATGCTAACAACGGTTCCCGGCCGAATTCATCCGTCACATCTGGACGTTTTGTCGAGATCCAGTCATCGAGCAGTTCGCATATCTGATCTGAGAGAGCAACGAGTCGCTCGCCATTTGACTTGTTCTTGATGGGCGTTCCCTGGTCAGGTCGATGGCGAACCTCGATGTACTGCTTTTTGGGGCGATAATCATCTACATCAAGCCCATGTACGCTTCCGGTCCGCATCATCGTGTGCCACATCAACGAGATAGAAACGTGCTGAACGCTGGCATACTCGTATTTCGCTAGATGTGTGAGTACATCGGTCGCACGTTCGGTATCCAACATCACGTCCCGTGTGTTTTCGTTGGGGGAGAGGGAGGGAGACATGACCTTCTCACTCAGATCTTGCTCGACGCCGTCCACCTTCTCTAGCCAGCGGACGAAGATTCTACAGGTATCCATTTGGGATTTCTCGCTGACCTTGTTCAGGTCTCCGTCCTCGCGCCTCCAGAGGCGAAATTCGTGGAGTTTCCGCCCGGTCAACGTGTTCAGATTCTCAATACCCTCCTGCTCACACCACCGGATGAAGTGGCTGAGTTGATACTCGTGGGACTTCAGCGAGGCTGCGGCCAGCTCGTTCGATCGGTCTTCGAGGTACCATTCTACCGCCGTTTTGGGTTCGATAGGTTCCATGTTGATCTGGGTTCGAATCCCGGCTGGCGAACGGCAGTTTTCTCCGGCGATGGCCCCGAAAAATCGACAGACTCAGCCGTGGTCAAACTGAAAGGACCGGCGGTTATTCTCAGTGCCCAGCGCCCGTCGGGTCCGTTCACCCGGCTTGCGGAATCAGCCAATCCCCCGTCAAACTTTTATTCTGAGTACTTACTCATGACGCATGAACGTGGACCTTTACGACTCCCTTGACGGTCACGTCGCTCTTGTCACCGGTGCATCCCGTGGCATCGGCGCAGCCATAGCCAGTAAACTCACTGAGTTGGGCGCGACCGTATACGGAACCGCACGTAACCCGAGCGACGTCAGCGACAACCTTCGCCCGGTTCGTCTCGACGTGACCGAAGAAGCTGACATCGGCTCGGCAATCGACCGCCTCAAGTACGAGGCCGAGCGAATGGACATCCTCGTCAACAACGCCGGTATCGGCGGGCCAGCCGGCCCAATCGGGGAGAGCACTACCGGCGGTATCGACCGAGTTCTCGACACGAATCTCCGTGGCCCGATCCTTCTCACGAAACATGCCCTCGACCTGCTGTTGGAACGTGACGGCGGTCGCGTCGTGAATATTTCAAGCACGGGCGGGCAATTCTCCGGCGAAGCCGACCGATGGCGAGGTGCCTATTCGCTGTCGAAATCCGGTCTGAACGGTCTCACGGTGCAACTCGAGGCCGCCTACGGAGACGACGGCCTCATTGCCAACGCGGCATCCCCTGGCTGGGTGCGGACTGACCTCGGCGGGCCAGAAGCCCCTCGTACCCCCGAAAAAGGCGCTGAAACACCGGTCTGGCTGGCGCGATTCAAGCCCGAATCGCCAAGTGGGAAATTTTGGGAAGACCGAGAAGTAATTGAATGGTGAATCCACTCCCAGCCAACAAGTGCCCGATATGTGACGAGCAACCGGTGGAATTCGACGTAACAGATGGAAAACTAATCATACTCAGTTGTGGCAATTCGATGTCCGCAAAGGGGGTGACAACGAAGCTAGCTATCTAAACGAAGGACAACACGTAATACGATAAGATGAATCGCACTGGGGAAGCGTTCGACCGTCCGACGCAGACACTTTTAGATAAACCCCTTAACATTCGCTTTGAACGTCTTGAGAAACAAGAACGAGTTCGCCTGCAAGCCACTGCCACAGCCAGCCGCGAAGCGGAAACTGCCTTCGAAGCCGTGACGTGAATCTTCTTATCTCGGACTTGTTTCTATCTCCGGATCGTGCTTTTCAAACCAACTCGTGAGTTCCTTAGGTCGATGCCTCGCCCGCTGCGGAGCACCGACGTTGTGATGCTTACCGGGATTGATGACCAACTTCTCGTCGAATCCCTGTTCGCGAACGCTGACAACTAACTGCTCAGCCTGCGTCAGCGGTTCTCGCCAGTCAACCTCACCATCTGTACTCAGCAGCGGCGTCTCAATCTCATCGACTCCGTCAAACTTGAAATATCCGGCTTTGTCGAAACCTTTGCTGACAAACATGACTAGGAAGTAGCGAGAGTAGGATGGATGCCCTCCCGAAATCACACCTCCTCCGGTTCGTTGAGCGTGCTATGACGTCGGCTCGTCGTGCTGTTGCGCGGTTCTCAACGCGATATTCACAGAAGCGATTCACACTCCGGCAGCACGTTGTACTGCTCTGTCGGAAGGTCAAGAAGACGACGACGTACCGTGACCTGGTTGACGAACTCATCGAGATGCCCCGCATCCGCGATGCCCTCGACCTCGATCAGGTGGTACGATTCCTAGACCGAGCTAAATACAGGACGCGTAGAATCGGTTCCTACCGCTGAGAACCGGTTATGCTTGACGAACACTTCGTTTGGTCAACAACGTCACTACGCCTTGACAGCTCTATACATGAGCCAAGCATACAATAGGAGGAAGGGCACAGCAGCCCCCGCAAGAAGTTGCGTCTCGTGACTGGCTGTCAAGAGCCAAGGACCAAACAGCAGTATGGGGTATATTATGAAACAGATATACGAGACAATCCTGAGGTTCCGGACGAGAGGTATTCTGTCAGTCGGGACTAACTCGGCCGCGCCCAACGTCCCGGCGGCGAACCCTAGTAGGATGAACTCCAGACCAACGTCAATCTCGGGGACCACTAAACTCCCAAACGCAGCTACCACCGCCACAATGCCATATCCGACTGCCAACCAGTAACTCCGCTGTCCACGTGGCTTTCGATGGAGTTCGTCCGATACCCAATGCCTTACATCTGATACAAAGGCCATGGTTTAGCCGGATGCTCCTGGTGTTTCATACTCCCACTCACACAGTTCAGCCAACAGCTCTTCCCCTTCATCAGTGGGTAAATAGGAGATCGTTCTATCTGGCAAAGTAATCGTCGAGATTCTCCTTGATGACTCGTCCTCAGGGAGAGTCCATTCCAGTGATGACGTAGTGCGCGTCTCGTTGGTAATCAGTGAGGGCATGCTTGGATTACTGGATTTGATGTGATAATAACTAAATATGTATCGAGTTTCAACAAATTGAATCCCCGTGCTCCAAATGGCGTTCGCAGGGGAGTGAGGTCTATCATCTCACCGACTGCTGGATCCATCCTCTGAGTGCCACGACCGATTCTTTCTCAGTAACTGATACGATCATCGCGCTGCACTCAACACGCGAGTCTTCCATGATACCTTCCAAAAGTGCCCCCTGCCGACACCGAAGAGCATTAACGGGCCAACATTTATCACAGCTGTCGGAATGGCCCTGGCGTGTCAGTCCGATGACCGCCGGCCCAGCGATCTCCCGGCGACGGCTCCTTGAGTTGGTGGGTACCTCAGCCGTAAGCGGGATAGCAGGCTGTGCCGGGTAACCGGGATTTCCGTCGGAAACGAGGCGGCAACTCTCAACCGAGTCGGCCGACATACCTACCGTAATGGCAACGAGCACACTGACAGATACAGCTACCGAGATGCGGACAGACTCCCCCGATCCCACAGAATCTCCACGCGATAATCCACATATGATCTTAGTCGGTCCTGATGACTCAGATGCCGATGAAGGGACGGTGGACAGGCCGTTGGCATCCATTCGGCAGCAATCAACCGCGCCCGACCGGTAGAGACTGTTCGCGTCGCCTCAGTCTACAACATACGCCGGGCGATTCAGTTGAATCTCGCCGACCTCGTGGGGTTCAATGAAGTCGTAACGAACCGACGACTGAAATTGGCTCAACCGCTTACACTCCTACCGATTCAGCGACGCCGCTATCGTTCCCCTTTCCGGTATTCTCATCTTGGACTTGAAGATAGGCTGCAGCCATCATACCATAGAGGAGCACGAAGAGGATACTGCTGAGGGTGATCGTAATAAGTTCCCCAACCAGTACCGAGTCGGCCAGATCGAATATCGTGCTGAGAACGCCGATCATGAGACCGATGACGCCGGAGAAAATCACGAGGACGGCGAGCTTCAGCCGATGCCCCCGCGAGAGTTCCCAACTGCGTTTGAGAGCATCAATCGGACCCCGGTCTTCCACGCCGACGGTGAAGATTACGAACAAAAAACAGGTGGCAAGGAAGATTCCAGGGAGGAACAAGAACAATGTTCCGATGAAGACGGCGAGCCAAACGATGATACCGCAGACGAGCATCGTAAGTGTTGCCCGACCAATGCGACGAGTGAAGATATTGGCCGGGAACGTCGACAACGTCTTGAGTGATCACGTAAAGCCTCTGGCCAGTACCACGAAATACACTGCACTGAGGATGACGGCCACGCCAAATAAGGCACCGGCCACCCTCCCTGAAACGGGGAGCGTCAATCCGAGGGCGACTTCTATCTCGCCTGCCGGACCGGGTGGGAAGAGCCCGACGACCATCGTGTTGACCGACGATTGAATCAGCAACTGGATGGCAATGAAGACAACGAGAAGTATTCCGCCTGTTGGAGTCAACACCCGCTTGCTGCCGTCCCTAACCACCCGCCCAAGTTGCAGGGTCATATCCAGCGTCCACTCCGTTCCCTCATAAATACTATCAAGACTCAAAACTATCTTTCATCCTTCCGAAGTCTATCAGGGGTATGTTGTGATTGGAATTGAGTCCAACAACTAGCGATGAAAAGGGATACCACGTACTTTAGATACGGGAACGACTGTAGTTGTGGAAGGGACCGGTGGCCAGACTCGCCTGTACCGATGGTTTACTTCTTTAAGAAGGCTAGCCCACTCTTCGACGCGCTCCGGGGCACGCATCCTCGACGGATCCGAGAGGAACTGATCGAGCCTCCGATGCCCACATCAACCGCAGCTCGGGAGACCGGGATAGCAAAGATGCTTCAGCAGCGACCCGTCCGTGGCATTTTATGACGCGAGGCAAACGTTGTCGAAAGTGTCGGGCGCTCGCCATGATTTGTCTGGTCGTGTTGGCCGGCTGCTCGACGCCCATCGGGGCAGTTCTGGGCCCTCCCCAACTGAACCGTCAGCGACTACCGTCTTCCCGACGACAACCGACACCGAGAGGCCGTCGCCGGCCCATCCAGCCGGTGACCCCGACGAGGATGTTCTGGGGTGGGAGAACGGCCTCTGGTTCGACGAGTCGATTGCCATTGACGAGGCCGATGGGCTGCCACACGGAGCGCAACCTCGTCGTATCGAGAGCGATGGCCCGGGTCGAGTTCATCCGCGGGTTGGAGTTCAACGCATCCGTGAACGTCGTGTTCCAGACCCGATCAAGGTTCACGCTCAGCCCGCCGGAGGGCGCGTGGTGGAATCAGTACTGGGAGATGCTGTTCGTGGTCGGCGAGGCCCAGTCGACAGCCGACGCTTACACCACGCTCTACGACACCGTCATCGACGGCTTAACGACAGAGAATACGATTATTCTCCCCGTCAAGTAGACAGGCTCGCCGAAAATCACCGGAACACCCTGGCCTACGAGATCGTCCACGTCGTCGAAGTTCAGAACGGCGTCTACCCCAGCCAGCAGGAGCTGAACCAGGACGCCACAACGGCCGAGCGGTCGCTCATCGAGGGATCGGCCATCTTCTACGAGCAGCGGTACGCCGAGCGGTGTCGGGCCGATTGGTCGTGCATAAACCTGCCCACTGGCGAAGGATCCGACGTTTCTCCAGCCATGAATCGGGAGCTCTACCTCGACTTTGCGACGCGGTACTCCGCCGGCAGGCGGTTCGTCGAGGCTCTCAACGAACGGGGTGGCGCGTCGGCCCTCGCGGCCGCCCGCGAGTCACCCCCGGGAGCACTGAGCATGTCATCCACCCCGATCGATACCCCACGGACCGGCCAGTCAAAGTCACGATTCCCGAGCGATCCTTGGACAGCTGGCAGAGGCTATCAGCGCCCGATCGACCGTCGGTGGTAGGGACCGTCGGTGAGGCAGGGGTGTTTCCGATGATCTGGTATAACGCGGTCCCGCCGAACGGGACGGTCAAGGTTACCCGATCTCAGCAGGTGGATCTGACGTATACCCACCCGACCACAACTGGCTGGGCGGGCGGCGCCTTCGTCCCCTACGTGAACGGCTCCCGGCATGGCTATGTGCTCAATACGGTCTGGGAAACAGAGGCTGACGCTCGGGAGTTCCAGACTGCCTACGTCCGGCTCCTGCGGTCGCGGAACGCCACGGTCGAGAGGAAGGGCACCTACCGTATATCTGGAAGCGACCCATACGCGAATGCTTTTCGGGTGACCCGGCGGGGGCAACCGTGATCGTCGTCAACGCCCCAACCGTCGACGAGCTCGACGACGTCCATCAACTTGAGGCGTAACGGCCCGAGTCCCACGGCGATTGCCTGGAACGGTCTCGGGCGACAGTGACTTATTGCGATACAGGTCGGGTGTCGCCTAAAGGAACATCGGATGCGATGCAAACTACATCCGGTGTCGGGGATACGATGGTTCCTATAGGTATTTTCTAATTACGGACCGCGCTGTCGATCCTAGGTCTCGTGGTACTTCCCGGGTCGGACGGAGGGGTTGGACTGCCGGCGTAGGGTAGAGTTCCCCTGGCGTCTGGCTATGGCCAATGCAAGCTCTTGGAGGGACTGGCTACGTCTATCCGAACCGGGGCCCGCTCAAAAGGTGTGCGAGTGAAATACGATAGGCTGTTGCTGTCACCAGTTCCCTTCGAAGAAGGTTGGCGCATCGGGGAAGACGACAAGAATCACCATCCACAGTGTGACGTAGTAGAGGACCCCAACGATTCGGAGCAGTACGGATATTCGATAGGACCGTTCGGGGAGGATGTGTGGAACCGAGAGGAGGAGCAGTCCGCCGCCCGCGAGAACTGCTACTTTGAATCCTCGATCGACGAACATCCAGAGGGTGAATAGCATGCTAGAGGCAAAGAAAGCCCATCCGTAGAGTCCACCAGCGGGTTCGCTAAATATCGTGTTTCCGAGGACCGGGTATTCTCGGTATTTATCGAAATCCATGTCAGAGAATCCTCCCCAGCTGACAAAAACCCACCCAAACTGAGATGGTTCATCATTTCTCTACATGAGCCGATCTGTCGATCCGTATCCTTAGGATGCCGTCAGTGTGGGATACGCGCCCTTCGTCAGCATACTAGCGTCAGTTCTTTTCTCGATGCACAGCTGCATCAACCGCTCAGTAGGCGTGCAAAATGACCATGGACAGATGAAGAACGTAGATAGGTGTAAGAGGTAGATCTCCAATACCGACTCCGTGACAACCAATCACTGGGTACGTCCTGCGTTCCAAATACCCCACGCGACGTACAATGTAACCGCGACGAGAACACTGACGACAAAATAGAACGACATCATTAGTCGAGCCAGTCCCTCGCTATTCAGGAGCGTAGCGGTGATGGTGACACCAGCAAACGAGAAGAACAAACAAATAGCGGAGATCCGCAGTACGCCACCCAATCGGAGACGTTCAGCCGAAAGCGTCTCAGCTGTTCCCATCGCAAAGAAAGCGAGCCCGAGGAATACGAACTTTGGTTCGAGCCACGACGCCGAGACAACAGTACTCCCGATTACGAGTCCAACCATCAGCAATCCAAATCCCGTGGCCAATAACGGCGACCGACCGCCGGTTGGTTCCCTGAACAAGTCGGATTTAATCCGATGCGTGATGCTCATACGACCGATCAACAGAGTCCAGGCACAAGAGCATATCCCGACGTGATTGACACCCACCTGCTCCGTAGTGAGTAATCACCCCACCTCGTTGGCCGCTGTTGACTATGCGCCCTGAGTCTCGCACGACGGTTGTATCAATTTGATAGGTTCTGACCTTCGATAGCACCCGCACCTGTAACTGACCACGATTTCAGCATCCTATCAGAGGCAAAATACGCACACTGGATTGGTCACAGAGCACTTGACGGGACGGGAATGTTCCTCCACCCGGCTGACCGACTCAAGAAATGATGCATCATTGCTCCTCCTCCTTAGCTCGTTCAGCTAAGGAATGGGCGAATCCGAACCGGATGAGGAATTATTGACTCGACCCGTGATGAATCACGACTCGGAATCAGTGACTTCGAGCTGGTCCAGACAGTCATCAACGAACTTGTAGAGGGATTCAGCCGCAGGGGGGCTCGAGTGCCACCGCCAGCCCTTCGGACTCACCGTACGGGAATTGAATCTCGATTCCGCCATCGAAACACCGAACGATGCTATTGAGTTCACCATGAGTATAGAGGTGTTCTTGGCGCGAAGCCTGCTCGCCCTCCTCCTGGAGATTGGCTAGCACCGTTTCAATGGTGGTCGGCTCGTAATGCTCTGCAACATCATCACGGAGGAAGAGTACCTCCGTCGATTCAGTATCGTAATGGGCGGCACTCCGGACAGCGTGGCCGGCGCGTTCGAGGGGGAATTCAACGAATTCGTCGGTATCGGCTTCCGCCATGTCACCGAACACCCCCAGGGCCGTAAAGTCGATTGTGGAATCTTCGGCAGTTGAAGTACGTTCTATTCATCGAATGAACGGCTACCTAAGAGGGTGGACCTATAAACCTCGAAAGGTATCTCGCCGAAGTACTCACGCCCGGGGCGGTCGAGGCATCTCATCGCCTATCACGACCACGATCCGGGGT
>CAZSSY010000092.1:0-10481 GCA_964609565.1 uncultured Natronomonas sp. | reverse complement strand
GCTGTCGGTCATGCGGATACGCATTAGATGACACTCCAAACGATCAACACGAAAATGAAGACTATCGTTGCCCAGATCGCCAGCTGCCGTATTGTCGAAACGTTCGGCATGCTAATACTCACACCCCCTCAATGCTAGCGTAGCAGCTCCAACACATTGGGCCGGCTGTATCTACCGAACTGTAGCTCTCACCGTCTATCTCAACTCCACAAACCTTGCACTGTGCCATATCCGATGTACACACGCAACCCCCATCAGTGTTTTTCTAAGGGTACGGAAAGGGGGTAAAAGGCGGGATATGGGCCGGAACCCGTGCCGATGGGGAACGATCTGCCGGGGCAATCCAACCCGGCAGGCTGTTCTTACACACGCTCTCACTTAATTCTGTGTGCAGTTTCGGTCGAGTATAATCTTCGGCGTGTGACTGGCCGGGGTCACGTAAACGCCACTAAATCTATACTCAATATGGTACACTGAGAGTCAGAACGGTGCCCCGTAGAACACGCTGAGCTCGACGAGAAAGGTTAACCAGGTGGTCGCGTAGGCTGTCGCCCGGATCTTCTCTCGGGCTAGTCCATCCATCCGAAGAGAACGCGGCCGCCGTCGTGGTACTCATAGCCGTTATCGAGCAGCCACTGAAGACACGGCCCGATAGGACTCTCGCCGTCACGCTCTGGCGACACGTTGATTGCAAGCTTTCTCGGCCGGATACTCCCCAGGCTGTCGAGTACCTCGGGCTCACACCCTTCGGCTTCGACCTTGAGCATGTCCGGCGTCCGGTCGAGGATAGAGTCTAACCGCTTGGTCTTCACCTCGAACGTCGCCCGCTCCTCGCCGTCATCAGGCTCTAACAGCCCGCTCTCGGCGTGGTCAACCCCCGCGTGGAACTCTTCGTACCGCTCTTCATTGTTGACGGCGACGTTATGGAGATCGTAGTGGTCGGGAAGATTCACCTCGAGACACTTGAACGATCCCGGGTCGGGCTCGATCGCGGTGACGTCGTTAGTGAAGGTCCAACACTGCATGGAATATTCACCGATAAACGCCCCGACGTCAACGACATAGTCGCCTTGCTTCGGTCGGACCTTCGTCCCGTGGGTGTACTTGTTGAACACTCTGTTCTGTGGGCTGTCGCCGATGTGCGTGAGTCTAAGGGCGTCTTTCGGGCGTGGAATGGCCCAGCGGTCATAGCCGGTTGTCAGCCTGTGATAGCTTCCATACGGCTCTATACGGTTGTCCGTGAGCGTTTCGTATATCTTGATGAACAGCGGGTCGGGCGTGGCCTCGACGGTGGCCATGCGATAATTCTCGTGTTTCGCCATGTGGACGGCCTTCTTAATCGTCATCGATATCAGCCCCGAGCGCCGTCATGATGGCGTTCGTCCGCTTTTCGTCGCTGCTGTTTCGTCCGTACATGTGTTCGATGATGCTCCGGTACTCTTCTCGCGACTTTCCACTGACTGACGTTCGGCTCTTCAGGAACTTACTCAGGAAATCGTCAATCGGCTGTTGAAGGTCATCGACCTCGGGGAACAGCTCTCCGAACTGTGAGAGGGCGGCAACGGCCGCCGGGTCGTTCAGGTCGAGTATGGTCTTTGCGGGCCAGTCCTCGCCTTCGGGGAGGTAGTTGGCGACCATTTCCTCGCGGTCGGGGCCGCGTTGGGGATAGACCGGTTGTGCTTCGGGCTGTTCGTCGCCGTCTGTCTCACTCTGACTCATTGAGTATGTCCTCGCCTTTGACGTACTGCAGGTATGAACCGTACAGAAACCCGGCTGTTGGAATGGCTAACACGAACCCGACAAGGTAGAGTACCCACGACTCCATCAGAACGACCCCGTGGCGTACAGCGTTACGATGATCGTAAAGAACTGCAGGACACCGAGTGCGATGATCCCGTAGGCTAACAGCCGCCACTGCTCGCGTGGGTTGAGCAGCTGCTCGATCAAGTCCTGACGCATGTACTCTCGGTACCGTGGCGAGCTGATAATGTCGGTGTGGGTATCCTCGTCTTTGACGTCGGACTTTTCGACTTCTACTTGGTTCGGGTTCTCTAGCTCCTTGTGGTACTCGACACGCGGCTTGATCGCGTTGGCGTGACCTTCGACGAAGAGGTTACCGTGCCGGTATAGATCGGGATCCCACGCACGGTTCGACTTGTCGGGCGGCTCGAGTTTCGCCTGCAGACTGTGGCTCGACGACACAACGGCTAGTTCGTAGCCTAATGATCGCCCGATCTTTCTCCCAAATCCGATGAAAACATTCCCGATCTTCGCGCCAATTCCAAATCCCATGTGTCACGCACCACCCGTAAGACTGAGCATCGTCGGATTCCTCTTTACATTCCACGGTAATTAATATATGGTACACCCTATTGACTTACTTACGGATGCAAGCCTTTGAGCGTTCTAACTTTGGAATCCTTGGTAAGCAGGCGTTAGACAAGCTAAACAACGATAATGATATCAAGGTAATCATCCAAGGAGCTAACTCCTCGACGGGTATTGGGAAGACCACATTAGCCATTCAACTTTGCAGGTTTATTGACGAAAACTGGTCGGCGGAAGATAAGGCGTTTATCGACATTCAGAAGTACCTCAATGCGTACCTGGATATGGAATCACAGTCGGCCCTATTGTTGGACGAGATCGGGAAGGGAGCGGATAGCCGCCGTGCGACGTCTCACGACAACGTACAGCTGTCTCACGGCTGGCAGATGCTTCGGGCCCGTAACGTCGCCACAATTGCCACGCTACCGTCTACAAACACCTTAGACAGCCGTATGCTGGAATTAGCGGATTATTGGATCCTGGTCAAGAAGCGGGGCTTGGCCCAGCCATTCGAAATCCGCGTCAACGACTTCAACGGGAACGTCGCCCGAAAGGAACTCCCCGGAGAAGAGCATATCCAATTCGTTGACCTACCCGATGGCGACGAGGACAAGAAGTACCTCGACCAGATCAAGGACGAGCAGGTCCGCGAAGGCGGGATGAAGTCGATAAAGATTGCCGAGCATCGAAAAAAGGTCGAGGATGAAACCGAGAAGGCACGCAAACAGGAGCGCAACACACTGATCAAAAGCCTGTACCACAACACAGACCTGAGCTATGCAGATATTGGCGATATTCCGGCGATTGACCTGACCAAGCAAACGGTCGGTCAAATCGTTCGCGAAGGCTAGCTTACAGTTGACTAAGGTTTAACACTAACCTATAGTAAATCCCGGCCGTAGTCATGTTCGAACGACTCAAAGCGGCGTTCCGTACCGGCAAAGACATGGCCCTGACCAACTCGGACGGGGTTTCCATGGGCGCGGACAGCCGAGCACAGTCCGCAACGATGGCGGTGAAGCTCGTCGTAGCCCTCACCGTCGGCGGGCTCGTGGCCGCGTTCCTCCTCCCCGTTGCGCTCGACGAGATCGTCGGGGTGGACACGTCCAACTATTCGAGCGGGGCCGCCTCGCTCTGGAACATCCTGGACATCATCGTTGTCCTTGCGATGTTCCTGTTCTTCGTGGGCGTGGCACTTGCGGCCATGGACCGAGTGTAAGGGCCTAAAGCCCCTCTCTTCGGTTACGCATGGTCAATACAGAGAAAATGGTCACGGCGGTGGTCGTCCTGGGTATCGCGGCCATAGTCATTGGTACGTTGCTCCCAATCGCAACGGGAGCGCTAGCTGATGATCAGGTCACGACGCTCACCCAGGACAACCAAACCACGACAGAGGTGAAACCGGGCCTCGACTCGACGGTCGATGACGTGAACACGTCGGCTAGTCCCAACCAGTCAACGATAACGCTGGATCTCGACGGGACGACAGAGCAGAACACGGTAGACGAGGGCAGCGTCGTAACGTACACGATTGACGGGTACGACATCGACGTTGGCCTCGAGAGTGCTGACACGTCGACGAGCCCGGACCAGATCACCTCGAACTACACGTACGACCAGGCGGTCGGGTACTCCGGCGGGGCGTCATCCCTCTGGAATATCCTCGACCTGGCGGTGATCCTCGGCGCGTTCCTGTTCATCGTGGGGCTCGCCATGGCCTACATGAACCGCGTATAGACACCTAACCAACCTTTTTATCGGACGCTGCCCGATAGCCGTGCATGGCAAAGGCGTTCGTTGGCGGGGCCTTCTTTCTCGGGATGATCGTCCTCGGCGCGGCCTTCTTTGTGCCTTCGATGATGGATCTGACTGTCGAGGACGGCGTCGAGACGATCGAGATGGATCAATCGCAGGTGGTTGATCTGACCGATACGCTGGAATTACAGCTCGATCGCGTCAATAACACGAGTAACGACGTAAACGTCACGTATACCAACACTCGGACGTTAGACACTAATTCGACGTTGATCAACGAAACAGCGACGGAAGCGGTGAACTTGAGCGGTGATACGATACGCACGACATCGGACAGCATCATCGACAATTCGACCGCACAGCTGACCGTAGAGTATCCCCCCCTCTTCGGCTGGGACAGCGGCCCTCGAGCGTTCATGCAGAACCTGGATATCATCTTGGCACTGTTCGGGTTCGTCCTTATTGGGCTGTCTCTCGTGGGGTTCATCCCGGACTAATGCATGGACGAGTTCGACTATGTGTTTGTGCTCTCCCTTCTTGCGTGGCCGGTGCTGTTTTTATTGAGCGGTCGGGTTTGGCACTCGTTAGTGGCGTCAGGTTTAGCATACCTGGCATATATTTGGCTAACAATGGTCGTGGAGGACACGGATAATGTCTGAGTCGGAATACGAACTGCCGTCTATGAGCCGACGTGAGGCCATGTCAGCGGGTTCGGCGGCTGCCGTGGCCGTTGGGTCGGGATTGCTTGCGCAATCGCTCATAGGCGCCGTGAGAGCCCAGACAACTGAGCCACGGATTAGCCTTGGCCCGGATTGGGTCATAGATGACGACCCGGACGGGAACGGACACCTTGTCGTTGAGTATACGCCGAATGGCAACAGATACGTCTTTCAGGAGGATGGAGCCCTTGTCACCCCAGCGGTGTCTACAGACCAATCAACGACCGCCGGATTTACCGGCACGCCTGTTTGGAAAGAGGAGAGCGGGAGTCCATATACGGCGACTGGCTCAAACTCCGCTAACAGTATTAACCCGTCATCATTGGATAGCTTCGACTCGTATAAAATCTACTTCAAAGCGGCTGATAACGGCGGTTCAAGTAATAATTTAGAGATGCAAGTCGGCGGGGATACTGGCTCTAATTATAATGAGGTTTTGCTGGATGGCACAGTAAACACCAGCCAGACGGAATGGGCAAACATGGCTGTGTATGCTGGAAGTGATACTGCCACTGGGTGGATAATATTAAATGACGTTCGGGACACCATTGGAATGAAAAACCTGCACGGGACTGGAAACAGTGGTGTGGTTACGGGTGGCCGAAACACAGGCGTAAGCTGGCCACTTTCGCAGTTCACCCTCCAACGCGGAGCAGATACGGACTGGGAGGTTCGTGTTTGGGGGCGTGACATCTGATGGCCCGAGAACGTTACATACCGAGCGATAACCAGTGGTTGACCTATCCAGACGCGGATTGGGAGCAATTTGTCGAGAACGTAAACGGTCAGGTGGGTGGCACGGTCCCGATGAGCATCCAACCCACCGGAGAAGTAGTCATTGACTTTGAAAGTCTTCCTCCGGGTGTCTCGGAGAACGACGCGAAACAGGCGGTAAGGGACAATCACCCCCACCGATAGATACGCGGGAAAGAATAACGGTTGATCCGTCCTAACACCAACTGAAAACAAATGTCCCGCCTTGACGTCAACCCGGGCGAAACCTACACGGTTCATAGCGGGACGACCGAAGAGTGGGCGGGGGCGGACGTCGACGGGACGTTAGACGTCGACGGCCACTTGAAGTTGGTGGACAACCCGGACGTCCCGACGCAGGAGCAGGGCGGGTTCAGAGTCGGAGAGACGGGAATAGATTTACCCCTGAGCCCGTTGAACCTGTCCACAATGGAGACCGGAATCGCCATCTTCTTGTCTTCGGTGCTGGCGTTGTTGCTCGGGGCGGCTGCGGTACTACGAAACTACGTGGCCGGCGTGTTCTGGGCGTTTGCGGTATTTGCGTTGCTGGCGAGTGGTCTGTTCAATGTTGGCCTCGAGCTGTTCTGGGCGATCGTCATCGCGACGGCATTCATCCTGGCGGCTGGCATGGTCGCGAGGTGGTCGGCGGCATGAGTACGTACAGGCTTTCAGGAATGATTGAGGGCGTTTTCATCTGTACGGTAGCCATAGCCATTGTCGCCACAAAGAAACGGCTCACAACAGCATACAGCCGCTTACAGAGACAATGATCGAACCCATCCCACTCGCGTTAGACTTCTTGCCGAACGCGCTCTGGGAGTCGGCCCTCGGGTTCATCATCGCGGTGTGTTCGTTCGTTGCGGGGATGGGCGCGACGTCAGGCAGCATGACGATCGCGGCGGTGGCGGGGTATAGCATGTTCGCGTTCTACGCGATCCACGGGGATATCCAGCTCGTCAATCAAGTGTTCATCGCGACACTGGTGCTGTTTGCACTCGGCTTCGGGTTCAAGGTGTGGCGGCTCGAGGGCGCGGACTAGGGCCATAGGCTTTTGGCGTGGGACGTGTAACGTCGCGGCAATGAACTTTGGCCGGTTCGACATGGTGTTGATATTCTCGACGGCCATAGCCATCATCTTGCTCTCGTTCATCATGCCGGCCGCGGGCTTCACTGACGCCAACAACACGTCTAGCTCCGACGTACCCGAGTTTAATATTTCTAGCTCGCAGTGGGACATAGCCGGCGACTTCCCGGACAGACGCCAGCGGTTCTCTGCACCCAATCAGGGCGTGATAGTGTGGGACCAGTCGCGGCCGGCTGGCGGCCTCGAGGACCGCGTGATACTATTCGATGACGGGACGGACATTTGGACGTTGAACGTCGTCAACAACGGCACCGACTCCAACACGGAGATCGTCACGAACCTGAGTTACTTTGTCAACGAATTGGGCGACCCATCACTCGAGTTTTGGAAGCCCGACACGGGGACGTTTGATACCGTCGGGCAGGTGGAAACGTACGACGTGTCCGGCAATAACCAGAATTGGACGGTCGAAATGGAGCTGTCGTCGTTGGAGAACGTCAACCAGTCGAATATGACGGCGTCGATCGACTGGCAGGTGTTTGGACAGCCGCCGGGGTCGGGGCAGAGTCTGCTCGACCGCATGCCGATAGTCGGCGGAATCCTGTCGACGGCCGACGCGGTGGGGTCGTTCCTCGGGTGGATCGCTCAGGTGTGGTGGTGGTTCGTCTTTAGCAGCATAGAGATAGCTCTGACGCTGGTCACGATCCTGCTAACGGTGATGATCTTTGCCGTCGATACGATGGTTTGGCTGTCGACGACGTACTTTGATATCGTCGAGAATGCGCCGGGCTGGGCCGCGGTCATCGTCACGATACCCGGCATAATCATATCCGTGGAGTTCGCAAAGCTGGGCATGATCGGCGTGAAGCTCCTCCCGTTCACCTAGAAAAATGGTCATGATAGAATGTGAGGCGGCGGCGAAATGTGCTGAATTGGCTGCATACCAACGGCAGTTAGTCATAGACTCTGTGTGGGTGGTCATTGCCCTTGGATACCTGCTCATCGCATGCAAGCTAGCCAGGGCCGGTTGGGAGCGACACAAGGACAAGGTGGAGGGGTAACGATGCCTGACCCTTCCAACTCCGACAAATCGCTTGTGCGGCGTTGCATAGCCTCTCATCGACTGCTGGCCGTGCTGGTGTTACTGCTCTTGTCCGTGGGCATCGTCGCGGCGGCAAGCCCGTTCGGCGTGAGCATCGGAAGCGGTGGCGTCTTCGAGGACTTTGAAGACGGCGACACGTCGAACTGGTGGAACAGCACCGAAGGGTTCTATGATCAGCCGCCGACGTCGACGGCCAGGGCTTTCAGCGGTAACGTGTCTGTCGACGTGAACCCCAACGACGCAACGTATTCCATCAACTTCACCGACCCGAAGCCGATAGACAGCTATACGTTTCACACGTGGACAAACTTCACTAACACCGACGAGACAGTACAGTATTCTCTCGGTAATTACAACGGAGATATTGGGGAGTTAGAGCTGTCGCAAGATAGCCGCGTTAGAGTCACAGGTCATGGAACGACGGGGTTCCAAATGTCGAATGAGACGTGGTACGTTGTGCGGTTCGAGAATATCGATTACAGCGCGAACGAATTTGACGTCGCGATATACGACGGCGACACGTTGACTGAGGTGGAGCGAGAGACTAACCTTGGGTTTGCCAACGCTGGATCTGAAGCCACCGATATAACGATTGCAACGGAGACGACTCCGGGGAGCGCCGTCGACATGTACTTTGACACGCTCGCCACGAACACGTCAGAAGACGTCTTCCCGCCTGAAGTGAGCGGGTACGTCCTCGACGGCGACGGCGATCCTGTCGGTAACTCCAGAGTCGTTGCTAACCAGGGTGGGACGGAACAGGCGAACGTTACGACGGCGTCTGACGGCTCGTACAGCTACCGAGTGTCAAACGGGACGTACAACACGACGGCAAGCAAGAACGGCTTTATAGACGACTCAGCGACTATCAACGTGGCGGGGTCGACCACACAGAACTACACACTGTTGTCGGTCGAGGAGAGCCTCACAGTGGACGCACGACGGTTCATGCGCCACGACACGTCGATACCCTACACAGTTACCTTCGCGTCCGATAGAACCGCCTCAGGCACGCTTCAGCGCCGCGACGTGACGGACGATGACGCGAACCTGAGCGTGACGTCGGGCGACGTGAACGCCCTGACGGTAAACAACTCGACGAATCAGTTTGAGTCGACAGACAACCGCAGCGTGGCGGCGATCGTGACCGTAACGGCGAACTACAGTTACGACGGCAACAGCTACAACACGACGCACAACGTGACGGTCGCCAACGTCACGATCGACAACTTCGAGATCCTGCCGCCGTGGGCCCGGCTCCAGGCGACGATCACGCCGGGGTCGACCGGCGGGAGTGGTGTCGGCGACGATGACCATTCGTTCTACTTGATCATGATCGCGACGATGACGGCCGTTGCGGGAACGTTGCTCATGTCGGTATTTGTCGGCCTCGGCGGATTCTCGATGATCATCATGGCGGGGTGGTTGATGGGCCTGACAGACGCGGGACTGATGCTCGTGGTGCTTACTGTCGTCGGCTTCGCGGGGCTGAACATGGCGGCGAACATTGATTACGCCGTAACCTGAAAATGTTTGTATGATATGGATATTCTCTACGGCGTTTGTGTTATTTCTACTGCTAATATTAATTACGTCAGCGGTGGCCGGGTGGCCGTTTCCGGGACAGATAAGACCGTGACGTAGCCATGCATAGGAAGATCATCGGCGGGCCAACGGCGCTGATAATCGGGATAATGTTGTACGGCATGTTCACCATGTCAGCCAACTACGCCGCTTACGCGAACGACACAGCGGTTTCTGAGTACAACAGGTCCATCACCACGTCTCTAGAAGAAACCAAGAAGAACGTCACACAGAACCTTACAGGACACACTGCATTTCTCGGTGGTGTTTACGAAAACGTTATCGACACTGCCATCCACACCGGACAGTACGGCATAGAGTTTGGAGGGCAAAGGCCCGGGCTAGCCAAGATTAATTCGGTGGTCGGCCCCGTTGTAGTGATGGCCGGGATGCTGGCATTTGCATACACGAGGATAAATGCCGCTGCGTGACCGCCGCGATGACGAGCAGTACATCGCGATTATCCTACTCGGCATCGCGGCCTTCGCGGCGTACCTTAGCGGGTCGTACAGCCTGTCGACGTGGCCCACCGTCGAGCTGGTCACGCGGATCGGCTTCGGTATCGCGGCGATCGGACTGTCCCTGTTCGCATACAAGCTTTATTAGCGGCGTGATGGTGGGTGTGGGCGGTTCGTTAGAGAAACGATACCAGCACCACGGCACACACCGCCACGGTCACATAGACCAGCACAGCGACTAACAGGATCGCGAAGAGGTACTTCTCTGTGTCACCTCCAACGTCGATGCGGTCGGGGTCATCTTGTGGCATAGGCTCAGTTATTCGGCTTCTTGGTCCCGCAGCGATCCCCCCGCATCCTCCCAACACCCGTCGCACAGTCTGTTGTTCCCGTCAACACCAGGAGAATACGAATCGCCGCACGTATCGCATTGTTCTTTATCGTCAGTTGCCATGATTATCTTCCTTATTTGGGCTGTTGTCCCACTCTGGCCCTATCACGTTGCACCACTTGCACACTTTCCTCCCTCTGTCATTTGGCGGCTTGTCGGGGCTGTAAGGCCTTCTCTCCCAATAATGGCCGAGTAGTTTACAGAGTAGTCCCATGTTCCAATCTAACCCGTATTATCCTTTTTTGTGTCGCAGTCGTGGTTAACTAACTAACCGACACCATCGACATTCCGGCCGCAATTAGAGCAT
>CAZSSY010000091.1:0-11049 GCA_964609565.1 uncultured Natronomonas sp. | reverse complement strand
CCGGCCACACCGTCATCAACAGTATTGAAGCTATCAAACGCCTCTCAAGTGAGGAGTTCTACCGTCTCTACGGCCAATCCACGAACCGCGCGTTAGTCTTCACCAACGTTACCCGTGGGGAATCACCGCTCGTCGCATTACGCGTCGTCACGCCAACGCCGTCAGCCGTTGTCCTCCATGGGATTACCCGTGAACATCTCTGGGAGCACGCGCCAGCGTTAGCACGCGCGGACGGCGTGTCACTCGCCACGACCACACAGCCACTTCAGACGCTTCTTGACGAACTCCGTGAATTCCCCTGATACCTCAAGTCAGGTTTCCGTCATTACTCTCAAAGAGCGGTGTCCCGATACGGCCAACCAAGGAACGGCCGACCCTATGCGCGTCACCCCCGCCCACGGTGGAGCAGAGACTCAGGGTGTTTTTCGTCGAAAGACAGCGTGCTATCCAGGCGACATCAGTCGCGTGGCTTCGTTCACTCGTCGTCGGTGTCCTCAAGGAAGACGGCGTTGACTTCGCCATCTTGTCCCGGCCGGGACGTGACACGAGCCTGGCCTTCACTCGTCTCGATAATGGCGCCCTGGGTGATGATGTTCCGTCGGACATAATTGGGGTTCGATTGGTTTTCGACAACATCCTTGATCTCGGCCTGGACTACTTCCCCGCCGGTCGCGACATTGGCGACATCACGTGCGATGGCACGGATTTTGACATTTCCTCCGTGGGTTTCTGCGACCTTGAGTGCGGTCTCCCCGACGCGTGTCTCGGTCGGCGATGACCCTAATTCGTGTTTCCGCTTTTTCCGGACATCTCGGCGACGACCACCAGTCCGCTTCTTGCTCGACCGTGCATGATTCATATAGATACCCACTCGTGGCGCGTATTTATAAGCCACGAGTTCGACCCCATCCCAACCCACCGACTCGAGCCACCCACGCAGGGGTGATCCAACGACACGATCTACCCGGCAACATGTGAAGGGAGCAGTCTGGGAACCCGTGTCCCGGGACCGTGCATCTAAGGTAGGTGCTATCGAAGCGTCCCTATGTCGCTTGATGCCCTGCCATCAGTCGACCCGGCTGCGGGTGATATCATTACAGTTGATCTTGTTGAGACTGACGGCGTGCTCGTGAAGCTGTTTGCGCTGGGGCCCGACACCGGGTTTGAACCCCACCACCACGACGATGTTGATAACGTGTTCCACCTATTGGCCGGCACCGTCATCGTGACGCAGGATGGAACGGACGAACGCATCGACGCCCCCGCAGTCATCCACAATCCACCAGGCGCAGCTCACGGCGCTCGCAATGAGAGTACAGAGCCGGCGTTACTCACCGCGAGCCTTAGCCCCCACCCCTAACTGCCAACGGGCGGGACAGCGGGACAGTTAGCTCTTTGAAGTGGGGCGCCGCCACAACCGATAATGCATCGAGAGCGGGTTGGGACGAGTCTGTACGCTGGGCTTCTCTTCACCGTCCTGGGAATGGTTGCGTGGGCCAGTGGTCAACCCTTTATCTTCCCGAGTCTCGGGCCATCGGCCTTTCTCTTGGCTTTCGATCGACGCGCCGACCGCACCCGACTGTACCGTATTGTCGGAAGTCACCTGATCGGCGCCATCGCCGGGTTTGCCGCCTACGCCATCATCGCATCGGGCGTGACATTGACAACGACACCAGCGGCGTTTTCCATGGATGGTCTCCGACTGGCCAGCAGTGGAATCCTTTCGATAATCCTCACCAGTTGGGGCATGATCGCAACAGATACCGCTCATGCCCCCGCATGCGCCACAACACTCATCGTTTCACTCGGCTTATTATCCACCCCGATCGCCGTCGCCACCATCATCGTGAGCGTCATTATTCTCGTCGAAGTCCATGCATCAGCTCTCTATGTATGGCGGTGGATGACGACGTAACTCGCTATCACGGTGCGTCCTCGGTCTCTCGGCGAGCGAGTCCGGCGAGGTGCCCCGCCTCTTCGAGAATGATGGCTTCGGTCCCCAGTTTGGCGGCATGTTCGCTGCCAGGCAGACAGAAGACGGGGACACCATCGGCTATCCCCGCGGTGGCCCGTGTACAGATAACTTGGGTCCCGACGTCATCGTATGAGAGTGTCCGGAACAGCTCGCCAAAGCCAGGGAGGCGCTTCTCCAAAAGCGGGTCGACCGCTTCTAGTGTCACGTCATCCGGACTCACACCCGTCCCACCGGTCGTGATCACACAGTTCGTATCTTCCCGATCGACGAATCGATTCACTGTATCTTGCACACCATCGTACGTGTCTGAGACCAGTTCACGGACAACGATTTGATGGCCGGCGGCCCTGGCGGCGTCAGCGATAGCATCACCCGCTGGATCAAGATCGAGCGTCCGCGATGACGACACTGTCAAGATCGCAACCCCCAACTCAGAAATATCATGGTGATGGTGATGCTGCCTGGTGGTGTCCTCATTGGATTGCCCCGACTCGGTGTGGGTTGTCTCGGTATCTCCACCTGGATCGGATCGCTCCAGCGGGGGAGCGGTTTCATCACCACTGTCAGTCCCGCTATCAGGCGGTGAGTCGGGAGCATCGCCGCCTGAGGCCCGAGTGCGTCCACCGTGTGTGTTATCGTCGGTCGGCATATCCCCGTGTGCGGCGGCAAGGCGGTAAAGACCACCGTTCACTCATGACGACCCGTGGCGGGAATGGACACCATCGTCGTTTGTGAGTCCCAAAGCGACAGAACGAGCCAATACAGGCTGGCGTATGGGGCTGGATTGACACACTATCGAGATTCCTGCCTGTGTCTCGTCAGTGGTGCATCCGCTACTGTTTTGCCCGACGCGGTTCGAGGTTGTGGTATGGACGCGATTTTCTTCGAGGAACACGGCGGGTCTGACGTGTTGCAATACGACGAATTCCCGGATCCCGATGTCGGGCCGGGAGAGGTATTGGTAGATGTGAAAGCTGGGGGGCTCAATCACATTGATGTGTGGACGCGGAAGGGGATGCCGAGTCCTGAGGAACTGCCGCATATCCCTGGGTGTGATGGCGCCGGAGTCGTCGCTGCGGTCGGTGAGGGTGTGACCCGGTTTTCAGACGGCGATCGTGTGGTTGTCGACCCCGGATTGTACTGTGGGGAGTGTGAATTCTGTCGACACGGCCAAGAACCCATCTGTGTGAACTATCAATTGATCGGTGAACATGTTCGTGGCGTCCACAGCGAACAGGCCGTCGTCCCGGAAACGAATCTCATCCACCTCCCGGATTCGATTGAATTTGTCACGGCGGCTGCAGCACCGCTGGTTTTTCAGACTGCCTGGCGGATGCTGATAACTCGGGCTGAAATCCAACAGGATGATCGCGTTCTCGTGCTCGGGGCCTCTGGGGGTGTCGGCCATGCAGCGGTCCAGATTGCGGCAAATGAGGGGTGTGACGTGTGGGCGACAGCGTCAACGGAAGCGAAATTGGACCACGCACGTGACTGTGGTGCCGACCACCTCATCAATTACGTCGAAGAGGACTTCGCGGACGTGATCGCCGAGCAGACTGATGGCCGTGGCGTCGACGTGATTGTTGACCACGTGGGCGGCGAGACATGGGATACCTCCTTGTCGGCATCGGCCCGAGGAGGACGGATTGTGACGTGTGGTGCAACGGCCGGGATTTCACCGGAGACGAACCTTCCCAAGGTGTTCTGGAATGAACTTGAAATCTTAGGTTCAAAAATGGGGACACCGGGTGAAATGGACGATGTGTTAGCGAAGGTCTTCGATGGCACGTTTGAACCGTATATCAGGACCGTGTTACCGATGAGTGAGATCGCGCGCGGCCATGAGATCTTGGAATCACGGGAAGGCTTTGGATCTGTTGTCGTCGTTCCAGACAGCGAATACGATGCGGACCGCTATGCGTGACTGCCGGCCCGACGAGACCGACCAGCGACCGACTGATGCCCCGTCTCACAGCGGACAGCCAGCCGACTCGGATGCCGCCCCAGGAGCGATACCGGATGCGGGAACGACCTCGGAGGAGCGAGACGCATCGTCGGGTGGGCAGCACTCGTCGCGGCGGCAGACCGAGTCGGTGTCAACTGAGATGGCCGGCGACCGGACGTTTGGCTGGCGGGGGTGGGTGCTCGTTGGAGCGATTGCCGTCTCGTTTGTCATTATCCCTGGTATCCTCTATCTGTATCCGCATGTTGGCCCGAGGACGGGCCTTTCATTCTGGGCGACGTATCTGATTTTACCGTTGATTCCGGCTGTGTTCCTGGGTCTACTCGCGGTGTGGGCGACGACCCGGCCGTAGCGGACAACCATCTATGTGCCGAAGGATGGGAGACGGAATGTTTTTCTCGATATGGTATGTTATGCATTGGCATGGCTTCCGTCGGGCGGCTCGCGGCATTTGCCAACGACGTCTCGTATCAACAGCTCCCGGACCAGGTGCGAGCGGCCCTGAAACGACGGGTGTTGGACGCCGTCGGTGGCGGCATCGGGCATCTCGGGACCGGCTCTACGCCGGCGATCCGTCGGACGGTCGCACTCCAGAACGCAGCCGGCCGCTCCCGGCTGTGGGGAACCACCAGTGGCGCCTCACCGTCGGATGCCGCATTCTACAACGCAGCAGTCATCGCCACCGGGAACGGACCACAGTTCCTTACAACCCCGCCCGTCGGTACACACACGGTCTACGCTGCCGTGTTAGCTGCTGCCGAAGCACGGAGTATCACCGGTGAATCTCTCCTTACCGGCCTCGCTGTCGCCCACGAACTTCACGGTGAACTCGCGTGGCGCGTCCCAACCGACGGCGTCCATCACACAACCCATGCCAGTACCGCCGCCACAGCCGGTGTCGCTCGAGCCGTGGGGCTCTCGACACCCACCATTGAATCGGCAATCAGCCTCGCCACCCGCCACGCCACGCTTGGGAGTACCGTGGACGCTCTCACCCCAATCGCGGCCGGAACCCATGCGCATACCGCAGTCAACGCCTGTTTTCTCGCCGAGAACGGTGTCGATGTCTCTGCCCCCTCCGACATTACACGGCAACTGCGACGCCGCACAGCGCATGATGCCCCGCCCGACCAAGCCACTGAACTGGACCTGGATCCGGGGTGTGAACGTGTCCAAGATGCCGCAATTCTGCCGTACGATGTCCATGCTGCTGCCCAGTCGGCAATCGCGGCCACAATCGACGTTGCCACGGAAACCGCGATCGATCCGGCCGAAGTTGCATCAGTGCAGATTGAGACGTTTGCGGACGCGGTCTCTGTTATCGATCCTTCTTCAATTGCGGCGGCATTCACGGACCGGACACTCTCAGTCCACCCCGGTGAGCGCGCTGAACTCCAGCCGCTGGCCGACGGTGTTGACATCACTGCAGTCCCGGCGTATACAGCGCAACGTGACGACGGCGATATGCCAGCTCGGGTGACCGTCGAGACGCGTGATGGATCCAGCCATGCGGGTGAACGGCAACGGTTCCCCGGGCATCCCGGCCACCCGGCAGGGTGGGGCGTGGTCGAGGAGAAGTTCATGGCACTGGCTGCTGATCGATACGATAGCGATCGACGGTCGGCAATTACCGAGGTGGTTCGTTCATTGGAGGCAGAGACGGCTACCGAGCTTGCGCGGCTCCTTGATTAATCCTGTTTGGCGAGGTCGACGCTCTCACGGTGGGCGTCGTGGGGGTGTGTGGGTGCGGCCAGAACCATCCCGCTGGTCCGTGCAAGCTGGCGGAGCTCATCGGTTGATATCTCGGCTGTACGGGCGGCCTCTGCAGCTGTCAGGGAACCGGTCAGGTACAATGCCACGGCAGTCCGAACGTGGTCGTCATACATCGTCCACGTACCCCTTATCACCCCGAATCTGTAAACCTTCTCCTCAAAAACCAATAAAAACAGGGTAGAAATTTCTCATAATATGACAAATGTTCAATTTAATGGATGTCCTGTGTCTGGGGTAGGTATCCGAGTCCAACGTTGCCCCCTCCCTCCGGCGCCATCAGTGGACCTCAACCGGGCTCATCATCTGCATGCAAGTCCCGTCCAAACCTCGGCAACCCGTATATGCCACCGGGTCTCTACGGCAGCAATTCCTTACTCGGTGGCGCTCTGAACTGGGTATGGACTTCGACCGACGAACAGTCCTCCAAGGACTCGGCGGTGTGGCAACACTGACTGCGCTCGGCCGAGAAGTCGTTGAAACCGTCGACGCTGACTCGACCGCGACGACTATCCCTGACTCGGCTCGCAGCGTTGAAGCCGGCTTAGAACTCTTTGCCACAAAATGGGCCGCTGGCGGCCCAATCATCGCAGCCACCCGATTCGGGCGATTCCTGACTGATAAAACATTCACCTGTCGCGTCGTCCTCCCACCCACCGACGACGACACCGCCACACCCGACCCCTCACGCGCATACACACTCACCCTCGGGACCGCTGGCGGAACTGTCACCCCCGGCGCAACCCCCTCGGCACACGCCGAAGTCACGATGTCAGAGACCGACTGGGAAGCCATCCTCTACGGTGAGTACTCCGGGCTTGCCCCAATTCTCGACGGCCGAACCTACCCCAACAAAGACCACGCCAATTCAATCATCGGCCTCCTCTTAGTCATGTACATCCTGGCCCATATCCCCCACCCCGACCTCGATCCCCGGTTTTCGGCCGAAACCCTCCAAGGCATCTTCCAACGGGGTGGCATCCCCGAATGTGAAGGTGAACCCGCATCCTTCGAAACGCTAGAACGGGTCGAACGCAACCCCGAAGAGGAATTCCAAGAACAGATCTTCGGCGCCGATGACGCTCCCGACTTGACCCGCCACCTGGCAGAGTGGGTCGATGCCCTCACCTACGACCGCTTGGAGGCCGACCAAATCAGGCTGGCGAAGGCCCAACTGAAAAATATTCTCGGCGTCACCATCGCCGGCAGCGAGATGCCCCCCGGACAGACACTCGCCGACGCTGTCCTCGAGTACAGCAACGGCTCCACAACCATTGTAGGGCACAACGGGACTGCCGCCCCACCAGAGGCGGCGTTGGTCAACAGCCATCTCGCCCAAGTCCTCGAATGGGAAGACTGGACCGGACATGCCCATTCCGGCGCCGCTGTGATACCAACCGCCCTCGCCGCCGCCGAACACGCCAATGCATCAGGCAAAGACCTCATAACCGCCATCGTCGCCGGAAACGAGATCCTCGCTCGCATCAGCCATTTCATGACCGATCTCCTGAACACGGGACAGGCACTCCCGCTCCATCAAGTCGAAACCTCCCTCGTCGCCGGGAAACTCCTCGGGCTAGACGCCGACGGACTCCAGGATGCCGTCGGGATTGCCGCCACACAACCCCAACTCACGTCGATCCCCACCTGGACCGCCGAAGCGAAAGGCCTCGTCACCGGCGAACCTGTCGCAACTGGCGTACGAGCTGCATTGCTCGCAGATGGCGGGCTCTCCGGTCGCCGCGACATCCTCGAAAACCCCTTAGGCTACTGTTACCGGATTTCAGACATCCGAAGTCCTCGCGACATCTGGCGCGCTGTCACAGACCTCTCGACAACCGGGCGACCCGTCGACGACTGGGGATTCCGATCCACCCAGTATTTCAACAAACGCTATCCCTGTGACGGCTTCACGCTCACCGCTGTCCAGGCAATCCTCAACGTCCGCGACCAACTCGACGCTGCCGGAATCGATCCAACAGACCCGGCAGAAATCGAGTCAATCCGCGTCCACATGAATATCCCCATGGCCAGTACCGCAACCATGTTTAATGAAGCCGGAACCGGCGTTCTCGACCGTGTCCTTGATGATGAGCACCCAGATTGGACGTATATGTCGCTCTTGTTCGGTGGCCGGTATCCCCTCGCCGCAGCCTTACTCCACGGCGAGCTCACCGACGACCAATACCGACACGACGCACTGGCTGACCCTCGAATCAAAGACTTATGGCCCAAATTCGACGAAGCCCCTGACCTCGCCGTTGGTGTCCTCGGTAGCGAGGTCAGTATCACCACAACCGACGGCACACCCCTTACCTCCGCAGTCGGTATCGACGAAACACCTCTCGGCGATACCGCAACCCACTCCTCGTTTGTCCAATGCATTCGCCGCGATGTCAACGGCCACGAACGAGACGATATAGACCGCTATACACCCGACAAGAAATTCCACCAGACAGCACACACGCTCAACGAGCAGAAACGCGAGACCATCCTCTCCACCATCGACAATATTGAAACAACCAATCCTGCAGCGTTACTCGCCAAGTTATAGCGGATAGTGTCATCCTAGCATCATACTCTCGATTCGTGACTCCAAAAGAGAGACCAGATACGACTGTACCGATGCGGGAACACCACACGAAACCCAGGCTGAAAAAGCTCTGACCGCCCCGTATTGCATCTGGACGTGGCGTGAATTACAGCGGTAGCGACGAGTCCTCAATAGCCAAGGGGTACGCAACCGAATCTGCGGTTGAGACCACATCAACTGCAATTCAACTCCACGGTGCGACTGGACTTTCGACGGCCTATCCGATTGAGCGATCTTTTCGGAATGCTCTCACGACCACGATTCCGGATGGGACGACAGAAATCCAAAAAATCGTCATCGGTGCCGAATTAACCGGCCATTCGGTTTCTAGTGTGCAATAGCGGTATATTCACCCATCGGAGAACGTTGAGGGCTATTTGTCGGCGAAATCTCGCCGCATAGCGATTTCGAACCACGGGCACAGTCGGAGTTGTCGGTACCACCGGGGGTGTTCGTAGAGGCGCCGGTATGGCACCCACATGAGGCCGGCGACTTCCGTTTCGTCGGGGTCGAGTGTTGTTTCGGTCAGTGAACATTGGAGGACCGAGCAGACTTCCCATTCGATGCCTTCGTTCACGTAATACCGTTTGTATTCGAATTTATCGGTGACGCGAAGATCGGTATACTGGTCGGGTGTGACACCGAGTTCTTCGGTGAGACGTTCGCGTGTTGCTTCGAGGTTGGTCTGGCCTTCGACGGGGTGGGATGCGACGGTGCCATCCCAGTGACTATCCCATAGGCGTTTCTCTGGTGCTCGTTGTGCGAGTAGAATGTGGCCGTCGCCGTCGAAGACGAGGGCGGTGAACGCGCGGTGGCGGACCCCGTCACCGGTGTGGGCTTCGAGCCGGTTCGTCAGTCCTTCTGGGTTGTCGTCAGCATCAACTTTGATGACGTTTTGGTTGGCGTTGTCGTGGGCAGCCGTCACCTCTGTGTCAGCGCCGGCCGACTCGACATCATCTGTATGCATGTCGAACACATCAACGGTTGGTGTTAAGGACTCTTCGACTCCCCTGTCGCAGTTCGCCTGACTGCGGAGTTCTCCGGGTCTCTGCGGAGTTTGCCTCAACCGGTGGGGGTGGGCTCGTATGTTTCGCCGACGTACAGGGAGAGTTGTTGGTGGTCGACGGCAAGATCGACCTGTGTGGCTTCAAGCATTTCTCCGTCAAGACTGAAATAGACATTATCATCTGTTTGGACGGCGAGCGTGAGCGCGGATGTCTGGAGGCGGGTAATGTGGGTGCTGTCGGTGTCGAGGAGGCGGCGTCTGGCTTCCTCTCGCACCATTTCGAATGCTGGTTCGTCGGCGATAATGGCGACATCGAGGAGGCCATCTTCCATATCGGCTTGGGCGGATCCTTCGGGTGGGAATCGGCGACCGTTCCCGACGAGGACGGCGAGTGCGTCGCCATCCCATGTTTGGGCACTTTCATCAGTGGTCTGGACGTGCAATGGGAGGGCATCGAACTGTCTGGCTTCACGAAGCGTATTAATGGCGTATGCGAGTGTCCCGAGTCGGTGTTTTTGGTCGTGGTCGGTGTCTGCGCTGGCCTCTGCTGTTAGCCCGCAGATACAGGAGTTGACAAATATCCGGGAGTTGCCGTTCCCGATGGCAGTCCCGATATCGATGTGGCGGCGTTCGCCGGTTGCCATCACCTCAAAGGCGTGGGCGATAGTGGTAATCCCGATTTTATCGGCGAAATTGTTCCCGGTTCCAGCCGGCACGACGCCGAGGGTAGTGTCCGGGAGGGCGTGGCTTCGTCGGAGGCCTTGGATGACTTTGTTAATGGTGCCATCGCCACCACATGCCGCAACGATGTCTGCTCCAGCTGCGTCTTCGGCGTATGCCATTGCATCACCGGCACGTTGGGTGATTTGGACGTCGAAGCCGTGGTTGGCGGCGTGGAGTTTGACTTCGCCGACGTGGTCGCCTGTTCCGGCGACGGGATTGACGATGACCACGCGGTCGTCGGTGGTGGGGGTATTTTCTCCCATTACATTTTGTTGGACCCAGAAAGACAAATACCTGGCTAGCCTCTTCATACATGTGTACCACGTCGACCTCCATGCACATACCCGGTTTTTCCATTCCATCCCCGAGCAACCCACCATCTACGATCCGGTCGGCGCCCGCCTCCTCGGGCGGACAGCCAGCATCCGCGGCATCGATGGCGTCGCCATCACCAACCACGACTACCACACCCCCTTCGACCATACAGACGTGACATTCATTCCCGGCATCGAAGTAACCACCACAGCCGGCCACGTCCTCATCATCGGCCCCGATCCACCATCCCAGACTGAAGCCGGCACGCTCACCCCCATAGAAGCCGTTGCCGAAGCCCACGACCGCAACTGCGCCGCCATCCTCCCCCACCCCTTCCGCAACAGTACCGCTCGCGACACCGACGCGGAATTCGACGCCGTCGAATTAAACGGCAAACACCCCGACACCCACGATCGCGTCCGCGCATTGGCCAACCGTCGATCGCTGCCGTTGACCGCTGGCAGCGATGCACACTTCCCCTTCGAAGCAGCACGTGGCTTTACTCGGATCGATGTCAATGAACTCACGCCCGAGTCCGTCGTTTCCGCTATTCGGGATGGCCGAACCGAACCAATCTACCGCGGCGGCCCCATCGAACGCATCCTCCAACCAGCCTATCGAACCCTCCACAAATTCAAGGGCGTACGGTAATCCCTCTCGCGATATCCCAGTACACACCAGCGGGTGTCATCCCAATTTTTCAT
>CAZSSY010000090.1:0-11572 GCA_964609565.1 uncultured Natronomonas sp. | reverse complement strand
CTGCGGCCGGGGAGGAGATTTTCATCCAGTGCGCGGCGGTAGATGACGCTGGCGGTTTCTCGGACGGTGTCGGGGAGGCCGAGTGCGCTGGCCATGCGGTCGATTTCGCCGAGGGCTTGTTTGAGGTTGCGTTCTTTGGAGTCGCGCGTCCGGAAGCGTTCGTTCCATTTCCGGAGCCGCTGCATCTTCTGGCGTTGGCGGCTGCCGAGTGAGTTCCCGTAGGCGTCTTGGTCTCGCCAGTCGATGTTGGTGGAGAGGCCTTTGTCGTGCATCATGTTCGTTGTTGGGGCGCCGACGCGGGATTTTTCGTCTTTTTCGGCGCTGTCGAAGGCGCGCCATTCGGGGCCGCGGTCGATCTCGTCTTCTTCGACGACGAGCCCACAGTCTTGACAGACGGTTTCGCCGTGCTCGGTGTCGGTTGTGAGCCTCCCACCGCATTCTGGGCAGCCGGTCCGCTCGTCTTGTTCAGTTTCCGTTTCTTCTGTGTCGGTTGATCTCGTTTTTGTGTGCTCGCTCATGCTACGAGTGGGTACTACCAGGTAGGGATATACCCCGAAAAGACCCGGTTAGTTATCGCTATTAGACAAAAGAGCGAAAGATATTTAAACATTTCGATGGTTTCGTGTGCGACCACGTTACTCCCCCGTTTCTCCCGGTCTCGACCCCTCCCCACCAGAGCCTTAAATACTACTCCTGGACCGGTGAGTCCGCATCAACCTCTCCCGACTCGTCCACCGCCGTCGTCAACGACACATTGAGCACTACCGTCGCACCAACACCCCCTACGAGCGTCACGACATTCTTCACCGCATGATCGACGATCGCCGCCGCCAGCGCAACCGCCCACCCGACCGGCGTCAACGCGACAACAATCAACGAAAACGCCCCCTCATACAACCCGATCCCACCCGGCGACAACGGTAACACCTTCGCCAGATTCCCGACACTCACCGCGAACAACCCTACCGCAACCAGTTCACCCGTCCCCAACGCCACCCCAAACGCCGCAAACACAACCAACGCCGTCGCAACATCAAGCCCCCAAATCACGAGACTCGTCGCCCCCACCACAGCGAATGCCCGCCGGTCGCGCGCAATCACCTGCACATCACCCAAGAACTGCTCGATCACCACAGCGATCCGCTCGACATAATGATCATCACTCACCCGGCGGAGGATCGCCCGGACCCGATTCCGGTCAGACCGGGCCGACCACACAATCGCTCCCACCACCACGAGCGCGGCCGCTCCCACGCTCGCCGCGACATACAACGCCGTCCGCCCGCTCCGTTCACCCGCCGCTGGCGCGCTCACAGCGCCAAACGTCGTCACATCGATCCCGGCGACCGCCAGCCCGAGTAACGTCGCGCCTGCCAACACCGTGAGGCTCAACAGATCAAATACCCGCTCGATCGCCAACGATGCAAAGCCCGACGGATACGGGATCTGTCGTCGGGCTTTCACCACATACGCCCGGACGGCATCGCCGGCGCGCGCCGGAAACACGAGATTCCCCGTCTGGCTGATGAAAATCGCGCCCGTGAGAAACCCCACCCGTTCATGGTAGCCCAGTTCTGCGAGAATGTCACGATATCGGGCGCCCCGAAGCGGCCACGACAAGAGGTAGACCGCAGCCGCAACCCCGATATACACCGGGTCAGCGGCGCGCATCGCCGTCAGGACCGCCGTCGGATCGAGATACACCGTCATTAACGCCGCGGCGACAAGCACCAGCAGCGTCCCAGCCGCGACCGTGACGCGACGCGTGATTCGTGGTCGGACGGCAAGTTGCCACCACAACCGGATAATCTGGCTGCCCATCCCGAAGACATCCCGCATGAGATCGACCGACGTATCGCCCTTTGGCTCCCACTCTACCGGGAATTCCAGGACATCATACCCGCGGCGTTGCGCCTGTACGAGAACTTCAGTATCCCAAAACCAGTGGTCGTCCTCGATATCCTGGAGTAACTCACAGAGGACGTCACGGTCAAATGCTTTAAAGCCACATTGATGGTCCTGAATCGAGGATCGGAGCATGACCCGAACGAGGGTGTTGTACCCACGGGAGGCCACGTCACGCGTCATAGGTCGCTCGGGAACGTTCCCTGGCAGCCATCGCGACCCCGTTGCCACCGCATATCCATCCGAGCGAACCGCGTCGATAAGAGTTTCGAGATGGCTGATATCAGTCGCGAGGTCCGTATCGAAATACGCCACGACATCGCCGTTGCTCGCGGCGAACGCCCGTGTAAGCGCGCCGCCGCGACCGCGCCGCTCGTCGCTGTGGATATGCCGGATTCGTTCGTCGCTGGCGGCGAGCGCGGCGGCAACCTCCGGCGTGCGGTCATCACACCCGTCTTCGGCGATTAGGACCTCGAAACTTCCCGCTGGGAGGAACTCCGCGAGTCGAGTGAGCGTCACCTCGACTGTGTGTTCGAGCGTGCCCGCCTCATTATAGGCGGGGAGGACGACGCTCACCTCCCGGTCGGTCATCGGCCGTGTCTGGGGTACCGCCCGGTATGAAGCTTCTGTCTCCACCAGCCCCAAAGAGGCCAGTGTGTCGATGCGACTGCCGTGTGGTTGTAGACCACAAGAGCCGTTAGTTGGGCGATGTATCTTCTCAGTCGTGCAGACCAGCCACGAAATACGGGTCGGCGACGCCCGGACGATTGATGTTGAGCCGGGCAGCGTCGACCTGGTGGTGACGTCGCCGCCGTATCCGCTTGTCGAAATGTGGGATGACAGCTTTGCAGCGCAAGATCCGGCGATCGCCGACGCCCTCGAGGCCGGTGATGGCGACGCTGCCTTTACCGCCATGCACGCGTTGTTGGATGACGTTTGGAGCCAGGTCATGACGGCACTGGCTGACGGCGGTGTCGCCGCGATTAACGTGGGTGACGCCACACGGCGGTTCGACGACGAGTTCCGCCTCTATCCGAACCATGCCCGGATCATCGAGGCATTCACCAGTCGTGGCTTCTCACAGCTCCCCGGTATCGTCTGGCGGAAACCAACCAATAGCACAGCGAAATTCATGGGATCGGGGACACTCCCGACGAACGCGTATGCGACCTTGGAACACGAACACATCCTGTTGTTCCGGAATGGCGGCCCCCGGACATTCCCACCGAACGATGACGCTCGCTATGCATCGGCGTTTTTCTGGGAAGAACGCAACCGGTGGTTCTCTGATTGCTGGGAAGTCCGTGGAGAGCGGCAGACGCTCGATGACGGAGCCCGCGACCGGTCCGGCGCATATCCGCTTGAAATCCCGAGGCGTCTCATCCGGATGTACTCGATCCAGGGTGATACTGTCTTGGACCCGTTTGTTGGGACCGGGACCACGTCCGTAGCGGCGATGCTCGAGGCGCGATCGTCACTCGGGATTGAACGCGATTCGACGCTCGCCTCTGTGTTCGAATCTCGTGTAACCGCCGCTCCAGCGCTGTCAGAGGAATTGGCGGCCGAGCGGCTGGCCCGGCACCGTGGCTTCGTCGCCGACAATCCAGACACCACGAACTATGACGCCGACCATTACGACACGCGCGTGGTGACCAAACCAGAACGCGCGATTCAACTGCCCACAGTCACCGGTGTCGACCACCAGGACGGCCCGCCATTGGAGGTCATCGCGAGCCACGAGCCCTATTAACCCGGCCGTCATCACACGAGGTATGCCGATCGAGTTCGAGGCATTCACCCTGGCAGCGGCGACCGGTGAGTTGACCGATGAGCCTGCGGTCCGCAGGCACGCCGACTGCCTCGAGTTTCGGATGGATCTCGCGACATCCGACCCGATCGCGGCACTCGATGGGTATGATGGCGACCTCCCCGTGATCGTGACCCACCGCCCAACATGGGAGGGGGGTCAGGCCGACGATGCCGACCGCCTCCAGACGCTGCAGGACGCACTCGACCATGACGCCGTGGGGGCACTCGACATCGAACTGGCCACGTTAGCGCAAGGGGACGGCCACGACCTCGTGGAAGCGGCGACCACGCAAGGGATTTCCGTCATTGTCTCGACGCATGATTTTGAGGAGACGCCGCCACGAGCTGAACTTGACCGGCTTTTGACCCGCGCCGGTGAGGTGGGTGACGTTGCCAAACTCGCTGTCACCGCTGAGGATCGCGCCGATACCCTCGCGTTGCTCGCCGTGACCCTCGATCATGCCAGAGCCGGCGCCACGGTGTCGACGATGGCGATGGGTGCGGTCGGCCGACCCACGCGAGCGATCACACCGGTGTATGGCTCGAAACTCGCGTATGGCGCCGTCGATCAGGCATCAGCGACTGCACCAGGCCAGTACGACGTTGCAACCCTCCGTAGGCTCATCACTGGCCTGTCCTAACCAGCAGCCGACCGGCCCGGCTGTCTCTCGAAGTGGCTGGGTGAGGCGGCCCCATGGCTTTTTCCGTTCGACCACGATATGCGGGTGAAGATGAGCCAGCAAACGGAGCGTCGCCCCATCCTTGCGGCCCTCTTGACGTTCATCCAGCCAGGCCTCGGGCACCTGTATCTCCGCGAGTGGATACGGGCGGCCATCTGGGCAGGCATGTGGCTGGCCACACTCGTCGTGGTCACGACTGCCACCGGCGGCACACTCGCGTTGGTGGACGTGTTGATCGCGGTCTTGGGCCCGGTTGTGACGGTCGATCGATTCCCGGTCGAAGCGGTCGTGGCTGTGATGACTGTCACGACGATCGCGATGTTCGATGTGTACTGGCTTGCGATTCGGAACAATCGTCGGCTTCGGAAACACGTGGCCCGATGTCCGAACTGCGGGAAAGACCTCGACCCATCGCTGGATTTCTGTCATTGGTGTACGGTCCCGCTGGACGGAGAAACATCGTCTTAACCGCACTGCCTCCGACTACGAGCCGACTACTAATGTAACGGGCCCCCATGTCTGTACTAACTCGACCCATAGGACTGTTCCCGGTCGACGTTCTACTAGTCACGCATGACAGACGAATATGCACTCGACGAGGAACTCGAGCATGCTTGTCGTACGGCCGTCGGCGACCGCCTCCGCAGTATCACGTACTTCACCGCCGATGACTACCGTCTCGTCTATATCCGAGACGACCTCGAATCAACTGACAGCCTCAAGGCATTCGTGGCAAACGAACGCCTCGGATTCTCCTCCCAAGACACCTATCGAGACCCCGAACTCGGCGCCTACCATGCCACAATCAGGGTCTTCGAGCACGGCTATCTCACCCGCGTCATCGACGGACACCACGGTGTCTTCGTGACCACAGACGAAATGGAGATCGACCGATTCCACGAACTCATGGAGGCCGTCGAATCCATCCTCCAAAAGAACCCGGTTATTTCTCAATGATGCTTTCTTCGACGGCTTCGCCGAAATGCCGCGCAACCGGTTCATAGTAGACGAGGAGTTCATCGCCTTCGGCGAGATCAGTGACGGCCACCCGACCATCGGTAGTCGCGACTTTAATGGTTTCAGCGTTCTGGAGGAGGGTTTCAATTCGGTCGCCGTTCTCGAGTTCAGCCTCGATACGGAACATCGGGCGTTGCTCGATTTTCGCGCGGCCAACGATCGCTTCACGCGTCTTTCCGTCGGTGTCGACCACTTGGACTTCATCGCCGGATGCCAACTCGGCCAGATACTTCGTCTCTCCGCCGGGCGTTCGGACGTAGGCGTGAACGGCGCCGGCATTGACGCGGAACGGGCGTGAGGCGACGTAGGGGGAGTCCGCCGTTTCGGCATGGACGAAAAACAAGCCGCGGCTCATCGAGCCGACGAGCATGCCCTCGTCGTGTTCAAGCATGGACGCGGTGTCGACGCAGACCCGGTCGGCTGACCCGGTTTGTTCGATGTCGGCGATCGTGGCTCGTTGCAGCCCGAGGTGTTCGCGGTCGGATGCATCCCGGACGTCTACCGTTGCGTGAATCTCATCGGGGTCGTCCGTATCCAGAAGGACCGCGTCGGCACCGAGTTCAAGCGTTTCAAACGCTGTCTGTGCCTCCTCGCTGGATTGGACACCGGCAACAAGCGTGGTCTCGTCCCCGATACGCGCGATGAGGTTTTCAAGCGGGATAATCTGCCAGTCGTCGCCGATCACGATCGTGTACTGGGCGTCCTCGGCCGCTGCCGCTGCGAACGTCTCGTAGTCTTCCTCGAGGATGCGGATGAAGGCGCCGGCTGGCTCGTCGGCTCGCCGGAGAGTGGTGAGGTCCGCCGAGCCGGCGAAATCATTCGGGAGTTCAACGGTCCCATCGCCTTCACCGTCTTTCCCGACGATGACTGCATCAGGCTCTGGCTCGTTGTCCTCTTCTGCATCCATGACATGGACATCATCGCCCGTGAAGGCGGCTATATTCACGCGACCAAGGTCTCTGACTCGACCGACATCGCGCCGATCAACAAGGACCCAGTCGACGCCGGCCTCTAACCCGGCCGTGATACGGCGCTTCCGGGCTTCCCAGTCGCCGACGGTGTCGTCGGCCTTCAACCAGACGGAACGTGTCATGCCCGTGGAGTAGCGTCGCCCCGTATTGAAAATGGCGGATGCGACAGTCGCCTTCACTGTCTCCCACGCTACCGGCGTGGCAGGTTATGCTTCGACGGCGAGGTTCGCCCGTTCGTAGGCGTCATCGACCGCTGCATCCTCGTGGACGATCAACGAGACGGCGTGCGCCATCTTTTCGGGGGTGTCGTGTTGGAAAATGGTGCGGCCCATCGAGACGCCGGCCCCGCCTGCGTCCATCGCTCCTCGGACGTCTTGGAGTGCGGCGCGATCGCCGTCCGGGGACCCGCCTGCGATCACGACCGGCAAGCTGGTTGATGTACAGACGTGTTCGAAGCTGTCGGCGTCGCCGCTGTACCCGGTTTTGATGATGTCAGCGCCCAGCTCTTCTCCGAGGCGGGCCGCATGCCCGAGGGCTTCTGGGTCCGTTTCATCGATATCCGGTCCGCGAGCGTACGTCATCGCGAGCACTGGTAATCCGTATTCGGTGGCGTCATCGGTGAGGTCGGCGAGGGCCGCAATCTGTTCGCGTTCGTACTTTGAGCCGACATTAATATGGAACGAGACCGCGTCAGCCCCGGCCCGGATCGCTGCTTTCACGGATCCTGTTGTCCGTTTATCGTTCGCGTCCGGCCCGATGACGGTCGAGCCATTCAGGTGGACGATATAGCCGGCGCCATGGAGGTTTGCATGGACGCGGTCGGCTATCCCCTTCTGCGTGAGGACGCTGTCGGCGCCGCCGCGTGTGACGGCATCGATCGTCGTCTCGATGTCTTTGAGTCCTTTCACTGCCCCCAGTGTTATCCCGTGGTCCATCGGGACGATGACGTAGCGACCATCGGTCCCGATCCGTTGCAGTCGTGCAGCGGTCCCTGCGGCCATGATACGTGATGGTGTGGTAGGCGGCGTCATGTTCCTTCCGGTCGCGGCTGACGTTGCGCCCCCTCGAGGACCCCGGCTTTCAACTCAGCTGCGAGTGATTCAAGCTGCCCGGCGGTTTCGTCGACAGCTCGGTCGTGGTCGACCCCGTCGGCGACAATGTCGACGAGGGCGGACCCGACGATGACGCCATCGGCACCGGCAGCCACAACAGCGGCGGCGTGCTCCCGGCTTGAGATACCAAATCCGACTGCGTTCGGGATATCGTATTCGGCGAGGCGTGCGAGACTTTCCGTTGTGTGTTCGCTGATGTCTGCCCGGGCGCCGGTCACTCCGAGGCGCGCTTGGACGTAGACATACCCGGAGACGCGGGCCATTATCTGGTCGAGCCGGTCAGCCGTCGTGGTCGGCGCCACGATGAATATGAGATCGATATCGGCAGCATCACACGCCGCCCGGAGGGCATCGGCCTCCTCAGCAGGGAGGTCTGGGACGACAATCCCATCGATACCGGCGTCGTGTGCCCGATCGACAAACGGCCGGATCGGTGGGTCTTCACTCGCTCCATACTGGTAAATGAGGTGATAGTAGGTCATACAGACGAGCGGGACGTCGATAGTGAGCGCGTCGACGAATTCGAAGTATCGTGTTGGTGTCATCCCGCTGTCAAGCGACCGGCGTATCGCGTGTTGGATGGTTGGTCCTTCCGCGATCGGTTCAGAAAACGGTAACCCGAGTTCGATGATGTCAGCGCCTCCTCTGGCCAGGGCGTGGACGTACTCGCGGGACGCGGACACGTCTGGATCGCCGGCGGCAAGATACGGGATGAACGCCGGGTCGTCAAACGCGGCTGTGAGGGTCACTGGTCGAAGACCTCCATCGACGGTGCGTGCGGGATCGCTCGTTTCTCGGTTTCCTCCATGACGGCTTCAAGGTCTTTGTCGCCGCGACCGGAAATATTCACTACGACCGTCTCCGGGAGATCGACCGCGTTGTCGGCGTCGGGCCCGGCGGCCGCTTCAAGGAATCCGACGGCGTGGGCGGTCTCCAGGGCAGGGATGATGCCCTCGGTCTGGGAGAGACGGTGGAAGGCGGCGAGGGCGTCGTCGTCGTCGATGGTGACGGGCGTCACTCGGCCGGTATCGACCAAGTGGGCGAGTTCCGGGCCGACACCCGCATAATCGAGGCCGGCAGAGACGCTGTGTGATTCCATGATCTGGCCGTCGTCGTCTTGGAGGAGTTTCGTTCGTGCGCCATGGAGGATGCCTTCTTCACCGATCGAGAGGGAGGCCGAGTTCGGTGCGACGCCCGCCGCGTCATCCACGGCCAGCTCCGATCCACCGGCTTCAACCGCGTACAACGCCACGTCCGGCTCCGCAATGAAGTCGGCGAACGCCCCCATCGTGTTCGAGCCACCGCCGGCACACGCGACGATGGCGCCGGGTGGGCCATCGATGGTGTCGCGGGTTTGGCTGCGGAGTTCTTCTGAGATGACGGCCTGGAAGTCACGGACCATCGCGGGGAAGGGTTTCGGGCCGACGACGGAGCCGATGACATAATGCGTTGTCTCGACGGAGCCTGCCCAATCGCGGAGTGTCTCCGAGATCGCTTCTTTCAGGGTGCCACGGCCGATATCGACCGGTGTCACGGTGGCGTCGTTGAGCCGCATCCGGAAGACGTTGGGGCGTTGGCGGGTGATATCGCGGCTGCCCATGTAGATCTCGCATGGCATATCGAGGTGGGCGGCTGCCATCGCGGTCGCGGTCCCGTGTTGGCCAGCCCCGGTTTCCGCTATGACGCGGTCTTTCCCCATGTATTGGGCAAGTAGGACCTGTCCAAGTGCGTTGTTTAGTTTGTGGGCGCCGCCATGCAGGAGGTCTTCGCGTTTGAGATAGACGTCGATCCCGTAGCGGTCTGACAGCTGGGCGGCGTGTTGCAGTGGGGTGGGGCGGCCGCCAAATGCGGCCAGTCGGTCATCGAGGTCGTCCATGAAGCCGTCTTCGTTGTTGCGGACGTAGCGCTCGTAGGCGTTGGTTAGTTCCTCGATGGCGGGCATCAAGGCTTCTGGGACATATTGGCCGCCGTAGTCGCCGAATTTATGTAGTGACATGGGTGAGTTGTTTGGTGGTTTCGCGGACGGGGCCATTCATTATGGCGGAGCCGACGAGGAGGCCGTCGGCGCCGGCGTCGCGCATCTGGCGGACGTCGTGTTGGTTGGTGATCCCGCTTTCGGCGATGAGTGTTGTCTCCTCGAGGGCGTTTGGTGGGACGGCTTTGGTGACGTGTTCGAAGGTGGTGAGGTCGACCTCCAATGCGGCTAAATCTCGGTTGTTGACACCGATGTAGGTGGCGTCGGCGTCGAGTGCTGTCTGGAGTTCGGCGGGGGTGTGTGTTTCGACGAGGACTTGGAAGCCGCGGTCGCGGGCGGCGGCGAGGAGCCCGTCGAGGTCGTCGATGAAGCGGGCGATGAGAAGGATGATGTCGGCTTCGACAGTGTCGAGGTGGGGTTCTCGGAGGATGAAGTCTTTGCGGAGGATGGGGACGTCGACGGCGGCTCGGATGTGTTCGAGTGTTTCTGGAGAGCCGCCGAAGTGGTCTGGTTCGGTTAAGACGGAGAGGGCTGCTGCGCCGCCGTCGACCATGGCTTTGGCCAGGGTGACTGGGTCGTCGGTGTGTTCGTGTGGGGTGGTGGGGCTGGTTGGTTTGATTTCGGCGATCAGGGGGATGCGGTCGTCGGCGGTTGCGGTGGCGAAGGCGTCGATGAGGGAGCGGGGGGTGACGCTGATGCGGTCGGTGGGTTCAGGGCGGGTGTCGGCGGCCTGGAGGATGGCGCGAACCGCTGGCGCTAACTCCTCATTGGTGTGCATTGATGTACACTAACGGACTCTTTTGCACATAAGGGTTGTGTCTTTTCTACCCACAAGCCTCCGGGCGTTTAACACCATCACGTCGATACACGGCAACCTCCACCACGAACGCCTGGTACCCCGGAAGCCACGAGGCCCACGCCTCGTCAACTCCTGACACCGCGACATACCCGACTTACCTGACCGCGGGCGCGACACCGGAGCTGCAGCAACCGATGGGTCTCGCCGTTCGTCGGCCGTGGGCGAGGAGCCAGGTGAAGTCCCCTCTCGGTGCCGGCTGGGTAGCAGTGTAATAAATGCCCGGACAACGCCACTATAAGGCCTATGGGTGGCGGGTCCGTTCGGCTGACAACGATGGAGCGGGTTAGCATTGATCGGCGGACACTGCTCCACGGGCTGGCCGGCACCGGTGCCGGGGTGGGGGCGCTTGCTCGACTCCCGTCGGCCGAGGCGGCGGCCGATGCCGTCGAGCAAACCGACCCGACAACCCGGGGAACGTATCGCGCGGTTGTCGACGCGGTCATCCCCGAGACGCCGGCTCTCTCTGATGCGGAAGCATTCGGGTCTGAGCATGAGCCCGGTGGCCTCACCATCGGCCTGGATGCATATCTGATTGAATTCACGAACACGCTGTTCAACTTCGGGCATTCAACGCTGGGAGAACTGGGGAATATCCGGCTGGCTGAACTCGTCGGGAAAACGTGTGACGTCGCGGCCGTAGAACTGCTCCTTCGCGGCGAGAATGAGGCCACCCCGGATCCGACGCGGTTCGACGCCGGTGGGCCGTTTGCGTCGCTTGCCAGAGACGATCGGTTGCGGGCGTTGGCGCTCCTCGATGAGAAAGAAATTGATACCGCGGCCCTCCCCGGCCCCGTCGTCGAAGGGAGTGCTGGCTTGATCCCGCAGCTCCTGGTTGCGTTCACCCAAGTCATCTATTATAGCGAATGGGAAGGCTACGACGATATCTCCGCCCCACCGAGTGAACGCTCCTTCTCGGGCGACGACATCCAAAGCTGGGCGCAAACGGACTTCCCCGGGATCCAGCATGGGACAGCGTCGCTCCGTGGGTATCTCGGTTCACCTGGTTCTAATGAAGGACTCGGCACAGGCGGGACATGGGAAGAATCACTGACCGACGGCCCGGGCCAACCACTACAGCTTCACGCTGAACCCGGACAGTTTGTGGAAAATGAGGACTATTCGACGGATGCGTACGAAGAACCGTTTGATACGAGTGGTGAGCCGGCGAGTGATTTCCTCGGCCAAGAGATGGAGCTTGATGTTCAGCGACCCCAGGACGCGGTGTCGGATGTGCTGGCGGAGTC
>CAZSSY010000089.1:0-11577 GCA_964609565.1 uncultured Natronomonas sp. | reverse complement strand
ATCCTCTCAGCCAGATGGGCAAGTATCTCTTTAATGTTTGACCTCTTTTAAGTGACCGCCTACCTTCATTCGGGCTATGGACCGGAACTCAGTGTTGAAAGCGTCAGGAATCGCCTTCACCGTTCTTGTAGTCTGGTGGGCGAGCATGACCGTCCTGGACAGCATTGCGGCAAGAATGGTACCGTACAATCAATACGAAATGCTGGCATTGCTCTACCCCAACGTCTTCTATCCAGCGCTCCCCGGGTGGTTCCTCGCCAGTGTCCAGCCGTTCTCCATGGGTGTCTGGATCGTGACTGGGGCTTGGATGATTTTGCTGTCGGTGGTCATCGGTGCAGTTGCCGTGAGGTACGGACCTGAACTCAAGTGGTCGCCGAGCATGTCTGCGGCCGGGTTGGTCGTCACTCTGTTCGTCTTGGTTACTGTGGTTGAGGCTGCTGCCTCGCTCGCCGGATAGACTACTGATTGCCCTCTCACTCACCGTCTGTCCCTCGGAAAACTCCAAGAATTACTGAGTCTAAAGGAGGAGATTTCAAGAGAGCCGATATTCTGTGGCGGCTTTCTCTGGACCTTCGGATTAGAACCCGAGCGTGCACTGACGATTAGTGGGGCAAACGGAGTCGCCGACACGGGCGAGGTTTCATCGTGGATGCTCACTGTGGCCTAAAGCCTCGATTTACAGCGAGACGCGCGAAGCGAAGTCCGTTCAGTTGTCAAGCAGTCCGAGGAAACACCGGACAGGCTGGAAAGGAACAGCGACCTCCAAACTCCCGTCAATTAAGCTGATGAGGGTGAGATGGATGCCAAAGAGCACTAGCTTCAAGCTTGAAAGTGAGGTGATGGCCTCGGATATTCCAAACGCCACAGTAGAGTTGATGAGTCATATGGCCACATCATGGATTCGTATTAAATCGCAGGAGTAGTCTCAAAGGGTGAATTGACCCTCCGAATACGCTTCATGGTAGAGTCATCAACCCGGAGTGATGCCGTCCGATACTCTATCACGTCGGAACCTACTTGTTGGCTGTGACATGATTATGGGGAGTTTACTCGCGGGGTGTACTGGTAGGCTATCTCGCGGTGATTCGTTGACTAATCCAACGCTCCACTTCCAGATGGAACGCATCGGTCGGTCACTCGTTGATCATCACGTTGTCGATCTTGAAGAAACCCGAATCGAATGGGTCGAGAAAGCGTTTGAGGTGGCCCTGAAGGGCTCGGACTACGCGACCCCATTACGTCCACCGTTTCCAGTTCGGAACGGCGACGAGCCGGCGTACGCCCACCACGAAGGAATATACTATGAACTGGACTCCATTATCGTCGGCGAGGAGCAATTATCGCAGCCAGTGCTGAGACTGTTCAGCGTTGGACAGCAAGGCGAATCGGAGGAGGTTCCTGACTTCACACCGTACGAGGAGTTACCGACCGTTGATCAACGGGCGGTCCAGATAGCGCATATGGCAGCGCGGGCGCTATCGTGCAGTACGGTATCAATACATGCCACAGTATCTGCACCCGCGTATATAACAGGCCTAATCAGTGCAGCTCAGCCGATAGCTACACCTGCTTAGTTACCACTGGATTGATTTGATACTCGGATTCGAACAATGATTTTTTGCCCGTAACCGAATCAAAGGCTGGATCGAGGAGGCTAAGGGCGGTCGATTCGTGTCAAACCGACCAGTTCACTTGTTCGGCAAGAACGGTTATTCCACACAGCAACTCATTGTCGAGATATCACGCCGGAAGGCCTGACAGGCATATTTGAATCCCTCGCTGAACGTCGGGAATGGATGCACCGTGTCGATGATTTCGTCAACGGTCAGACCATACTTCACTGCGAGCGTCGCCTCCGGAATCATATCCGCTGCCCGTGGCGTCAGCATTTGGACACCGACAATTTCGTCAGTCACGTGGTGTTTGACCACTTTGACGAAGCCACGTGTATCCTCAACGGCCTTTGCCCGCGGGACGCGCTCCATCTCCACGGTTTGGCACGTACACGTCCCGTGCTCCGCCATGTATTCCGCCTCGGTAACGCCGACGGTGGCGACCTCCGGGCTCGTGAAAATCACCATCGGAACGGTATCGTAGTTGATGGTCTTTCCCTCATCGCCAAAGGCGTTCTTGAGGGCGATGTTCCCTTCCTTCGCGGCGGTTGTCTCAAGCATTGGCTCGCCAATCACGTCGCCAGCGGCATACACATCAGGATTCGCCGTCTGGAACTGGTCATCTACCTCAACCGCCCCTTTCGGCCCAGTACCGACGCCAATACTCTCAAGACCAATTTCATCGATATTCGGACGAACGCCGGTGGCAACGAAGAGATCCGTCGCAGTGAACTGTTTAGTCTCACCGCTCACGGAGACGTCAGCGTACACGCCGGTTTCGTCCTCGCGAACGTGTTCGGTAGCTATGTCGGTGACGACTTGGATGCCTTCGTCGCGCATAGATCGCTGGAGGTCGCGCCCGAGCTTGGGCTCCATCCCGGACAGGACGTGAGTAGACCGCTGGAGGAGCGTCACGTCAACGCCCATATGGTGGAGAATCTGGCTCCATTCGACACCGACGTAACCGCCGCCAAGCATCAGGATGCTATCGGGAAGGTCGTGCCGGTCGAGGATGGATTCGCTCGACTCGTAGTCCACGTCCTCGATCCCTTCGATGAGCGGCGTCAATGGCGAACTTCCCGTTGCAATGAGTACCTTCTCACCGACAATTTCAATACCTGCATCCATACCGTCAGTCACCGCGATAGTCGTGGCATCGACGAACTGCCCACGCCCCTCAAAAACATCGACGTCGAACCGGTCAACAACGTTGATGTAGTTCTGTTCGCGGAGGGTCCGGACAACCATATTTTTCTCATCGAGGGCAGCACTCCAGTCCCGAACAGGCGCATCGGAGCCGTAGCGAACCCCGTCGAACGGACTACGTGACGGGCTAAATGCCACATCCCCGACCGCGAGGAGGTGTTTACTTGGAACGCACCCGACGTTGACGCACGTCCCGCCGATCGGAAGGCCCGCGTTCACCATCGCAGTCGAGAGGCCGCGCTCGCTGGCTTCCGTGATGGCCGCGAATGCCGTGGCGCCGCCGCCGAGGATCACAAGGTCATATTCGGTCTCGGAATTCATTTCAACGAATATTGAAACTTCGTAGTGATATCATTTATGCCTGGGAAAACACGTCACCAGATGCGAAACTCGTAATCCACTCCAATTCAATAGAGATAGTAATGAGCGTATCACTGCTACAATCGAATGATGATGTGAACGAGGCGCGAGCGAACATCTTCCAGGCCCTCGGCGATCCGACACGTCTCCGGATTTTCCAGACGATTATCGAGGCGGAGGAACCGCTCCACGTGACGGCAATCTGCCAGCGGACAGACCTCGCCCCGAATCTCGTCTCCCATCATCTCAAATGTCTCCGAAACTGCCTGCTCGTCACTGCTGAACGAGAGGGACGGAAAAAGTTCTATCAGGTGGCTCGGCCCGAAGCGGTGCCGATACTAGAACTGGCAGATGAATGCATTCGCCAGGATGTGGAGAGCGTGCTCGGTTGTGAAATCGTCCGAGACAACGCTGTAACTGATTCCTGAGGAGCCAAGTTTTTCGGACGTTTGTGATGTTAGAAAGGTGGCCGCAAACGACGGTGTATCCAGTAAATAGCCCCGTCCTATTAAGCCCCCCAGCCTTCTGGGAGCAAATAACATCGGTGCCCGGCTCATCAATTGCCTTGTAATGGGAATTGATTCCAGAGCCGACGATCGTATCGACCTTCCGCCCGACTTCGCGGACCACCTCGCGTCGGTGAGCAATCTTGAGACGTCCCCGGAGACAATGGGGGACTACTGGGCCCTGTTCGCCGAGCAGCTTGCGGTGAGCGACCAAACGATCGAGCCCGAGGACCTGTACACGGAGGACCCGACGCGCCACGAAGTCCGCGTGAACGACCGCATCCAATATTCGCCGTGCGTTCTGGATGCGCTCGGGGCCGCGGTGATGGAGGACCAGGACCCGGTGACCGTTCGTTCGGTCGACCCCGTGACTAGGACGCCGGTCACGTTCACAGTGGAAGACGGGACCATAGACGTCACCCCGGAGGATGCCGTGATCACGTTCGGAATTGCCTCGGCCATCCCGGAACTCGAATCCAGCGATGAGACCATCTTCAGCTGGATGCTGCAAGCCGAGACGCCCAGTCTCACGAACACGTTCTGCCAATACATCAACGCGTTCGAATCCACACAAACCTACGAGCAATGGGCCGCAGAAACCGACGGAGAAACCATGCCGTTTCAACCAGCGTCAGTGGGGATGATGGTACAGCGGTACGTGGCCCTCGATTAGCCGAGGAGAGTCCCGAGAAGATTATTTTCCGCTCGCTGGAGATGCTCGGCCACCGTCGAGTCGTCCACACCGAGCTCAGCTGCAACCTCCGACGTTGACGAACCTCGGGGCACATCATAATACCCGAGTTCGTATGCCATATCAAGCACCTCTTGCTGTCGGTCCGTCAGTACGTCCAAGGGCGTCTCCTGGACACGGTAATCCTGCAATTTCTCCAGAGAAATATCGAATCCAGCCGCCTGCAATTCAGCGAGCATCTCACGGAGTTGCTCTTGGGAGCCAGCCTGGTCGATCGATAATCCCTGTTCGTGGACCTCAGCCCGTTCGGCCCGGAGAAACCCGTCAGCGTCGACACCGATCGTGGCTAACCGTTCCGCCATGTCCATCTCGACGAGATAGACGTGCTTCGACTCCTCATCCGAGACGTGCTCCCACCATTGGATCATGTCCAGTTCATCGAGCCGTTGTTCGTCCAGTTGCTTCTCGACGTGGATTCGAGAAACTCCCCGAAATCCCTCGCACGAAAGGATGTCGACATCGAGTAATCCTGCGTCCTGGAAGACAGCAAACCCGAACGCTCCCATTGTTTCGTGGTCAATGCTGAGTACTGCCTGGCGCATGTTGGTAGCAATTTGCTGGTGCATTAGGATGAACCCTCCGCCCAGTACACTGGGCATGCCTATCCGCGACCACGCCATCGGCTTATACAGAATATCGCTTCATCTCACGTCGTTGGGACTGCAGAGATCCGGTACACGCCGTACATCGCCGAGCACCAGCAGTGACGTGATACTGCCGGCAAACCTGAAGAGGCCAAGACCGGACGGAGCCATCCCGCCATGCATTGGAGGACCAAACCATCCCATCATCATCGTTATCGATGACATGAACAGGACGGGCAAAAACAGGATGAGGATCGCAGCGATAACAGCCCACCGGGGGAATGGACAGCGCTTATGAGGACTTGGCAGCGGGAGTGGTTAGTTTGTCAGGGTATTCGCTATACATAGTGGTTCCACCAGTTAAAACAACGAAAGCGTCTCCCAGAATAATTCCTCCGAGTGTACTGGGGATATTTACTTTGAATATCGATTGAGCCTTTGTTTTATCCGGTAGAACACGATGGGTGCGTACCTCGGATGAGTTTAATCACTTCCTCTCCAATCTGAGTGATTCTCTTTGTTGAATATGCACATTGAATCGCGCATGGCTCTCGTATCAAGTTCTCAGGAGGATTCCGTTGATAACTACTTCGTCTATAGATACCGTCGGCGGTGGGGGAAACCAGCGGTAGCGAGAACCGCGTAGTTCCCGCACTGTTTCTCAACAGTCATCTTGGAGACGAATATCGAAGAACGTGCGGAGTACAGAGTACTTTCCCCAGATATCCGCAGATATTTCACTGAGTATTCTCTGACAATATGACCAGTATAGCTTCGCAATTTCACGAGAGGATATCAGAAATACATTACCGAATGGCGGAGATGTAACGTGATGTGTCCTCCATGCCAAGTCAAAATCAGTCGTTACAGACATACACCTGTACACTACCAGACGGACGGGCGCTCGCGTATACCCGTTGTGGGCCCACTAGAGGTATTCCTGTAGTCGCTCATCACGGAACCCCTGGGTCTCGATTATTCGTCGCCTTGTTAGCTGAAAGTGCCATCAGTACTGGTGTGCAGCTCATCGTGCCGGATCGCCCGGGATATGGACGCTCATCACCGCCGCCGCGTGATTGGTCGTGGCAGAACTGGCAAGACGATATGATCCATCTCTTGGATACCGAGTCAATTGATCAAGCTGCAACCTTGGGCTTCTCAGGTGGTGGTCCCTTTGCACTCGCAGCTGCACATTGTGACAGAATAACCCGGCTCGCGTTAGTCAGCACTGTTGTCCCACCAACCGAGAATATCTTTTCAACACTCTCGAAAGTACCACTCGCACTGCGCGGCCTCTTTAGACTCTCAAAAATACTCGCCAATATCTCTGGGCCGGAAGCTGTCGTTAAACAGTATACCGACCGATCAGTCCCAGAGACGATTGCTGAAGCTGTCGCTGACGACTTTCATGAGGCCCTCCGCAAAGGAGCCAATGCGGTCGTACGCGAGACGCGGTTGTTTACGAAGACGCCGGTTGAACTAGACGTGAATACCCCCGTTCGTGCCTGGCACGGCACCAAGGATGAGAACGCACCGCTATCGGCTGTCCAAACGTTGATGGATAAGAGCCAGGGTACATTGATAACGTCTGAGACAGATCATCTTGAAACTCTCCTGGACCACCAACAGGAGATGTTCGAATGGCTGCGTACGGAATTGATATAGAATGACACCTCAGTTATATGTAAATAATATTAATCGAATAAGACTCCTTTGATCGAGTATCGGTGCTCGTAGCCAACTCGCCCGGTCTTCAAACTGGTCTTTATACCTCCTTTGATTATTGTTGCTGCTGCTAATTGCATCCTCGTTAGATATCGTCCTGCTGTATCCATAGTCACGACACCACTCACCGCTAATCAGGAAACACTACCCAGCAGCCGACTTTATCATATCCATTTGTTATCGAATAAACGGTAGAGGGGTGGGAGTGCGGGAGGTGGGTGAACTGGAGGGGGTTTCTATTTCGCTTTCGATCTGTCCTGCGGGAATAGCGGTATTTATAGTGGCTGTCCCCAACAACACTGGACGTGTCGTCGTTGGTCTTCGGCGTGGTGTCAGGGCCTGACCTCCTCCGCCTCGTCACGGTACCCATTTTCGGATGGGCTGCATTTCGTGATATCCGTACACGACGAGTTCCCAACCGGACGTGGCTGCCGCTCCTGGTGGTGGGCGCGGCAGCGCTCGCGTGGGATGCCTGGCTCGTGAGCGATCTCACCAGATTCGATCAACGACTTTTCATCATCCATGTGGTTTTGTCACTCGGCCTCGTGGCGCCGCTTGGTTACATTTTTTGGCGGATCGGTGGCTTTGGTGGTGCTGATGCAAAAGCGATTATCACACTCGCAGTGATCTTCCCCGTCTATCCAGCGTTTTATATCGGGGATATAGCCTATCCACTCTATCAGGCGAACCTCGGGGTGTTCTCGCTTACCATCTTGTCAAACACGGTCATTGTCGGACTCGCCTACCCGCTCGTGCTTGCACTCCGGAACCTCCCACGAGGTGAATTCACGCCAGCAATGTTTGTTGGGCGACCAGTGGCTATCGACAAGATCCTCACAGAATATGGTCGGCTTCTGGAAGACGAAGACGCCTTTACCCGGCGAGGCCTCGATGTCGATGCTCTCCGAATGTACCTCCAGTGGCGGGGTGTCACGCTCAATGCTCTCCGCGAGGATCCAGACCGGTATCGTCATCCACTACCCACTGCACGGAACGATCCTGGCGACGGCTCGATTCTCACAGATGAGCAGGCACTGTCGACCGGCAGCAATCCCGCACCTCAACCGACGAGTGATGACATTGACACCACCACGGATACCAGGGCGCAACCAACTCAAAAACCCGCCGTCAGGCCGCTTGACACATGGAGTGCCGACCGATTCCTCTCGGAGTGCGATGCCTACGGCACTACTCCCGAAGAATTACGGGGCGGGTTGGAAGCGCTGACTCAACCCGACCGAGAAAGCATCTGGATTACACCAGGCATCCCGTTCATCCTCCCGATGTTTGTGGGCCTCATACTTGCACTCACGTACGGTGACGTGTTATTCGCGCTGCTCGCCCGATTCGGCCTGGCATAGAGCACTTCTCAAAAAAGAATGAGTCCGCGGGTTAGACCTCAACCGCTATATCGACGTCGTCGAGTTCTTCAAGCGCGTGGATGACGTGCTCACGAAATGCCGACAGGTCTGGATCGTACTGCGTGTCCGCCATGGCGGCATACTCATCGTCGGTATCGAACGATTCGATGCGGTCGAGGGTTCGGTCTGCAGTTTCAACCACCCAGCGGTCACGGGTTGCCTCGTCGACCACTGTAATCGATTCGGGTCGAAGCGAGACGTTGACAGCCCCCTCATCCGTTTCATAGGTCCGTGGTTTCCCGACAACTGCGACATATTCAGGCGTGTCCACGTCACGGAGGATAGATGCTGCCTGTGGCTGGTATTGGCCTGCATATGTGAAGAAGGTGCCAGTTGGGTCGATGATCCGGCCTCGCCAGTAATCGCCGTCGTCACCAACGTCTTCCGTTTCCGTCAGGGTGCCGACGACGAAGATTCGGTTGGCGGACTCCCCGGTTGGGAGGAGGGCGTAGACGGGGGCGCGGTCATCGTCTGATTCTTTGAAGGTATGCGTTGCATCGTTGAATTCTGCCGCAAAGACGCGGCGTGCGACTTCACGGTGTGGGACTGCTGTACTCATGGAAGTGACCTCGCTTTAATTAGGACACGTTCGGAATCCAGTTCACCGAGAGATGTCTCAATCTCATTCGCCAAGATATATCGGCCGAGTGGCGGACCAGAAATCCGATAATATCGGCCGAGGATGATATCTTGCATCTCTTCGACGACAACCTCTGTATCGAGAGCGTCCATCGCCATTTCTTGGGCCTCATCCAGAGTGATCCCTGTCAGTTCCTCGGTCGCGTCTTGGTCGAAAATGACTTCATGGACAGTTTCACCGTCGTCAAGCACGCCCTTGATACGAAGGTCAAATTCCCCTTCAATGTCGCCGTGTTCTGAACACCGGCCATTTTGGAGGACGCGCGTGCATTCTGATTCTGGACATCGCTTGATGAGTCCCGATCCGGATTGAATATCGACCAATGCACCGGTGATTTGGATGGTGTTGTCACCCACCTCGATATCGTCGTCAACTTCTTCAATGGTTGTCGTGGAATTGAGCTTTACTGAGAAGCGTCCTTCGTATTCATCAGTTACGAGGTTCTGGAGGCGATAGACGGATTCTTCCTTGAGTTGGGGTAGATCACTTTTCGCCCATTTCGTGAACTTGATGGTGCCGGTGTCGTCACCGAGGAGACCGACTTGGGAAATGGAGTCCGCTTGCGGTTCCCATAAGTCGACGACCTTGACGGTGAGGTCAACCCAATCTTCAGGGGCAGTGATATCGGCGACAGTTGTGGATTCGCTGTCATCCTGCGGGAGGTCCTCTCGGGTTATGTCCGTTTCATCGAGGTATGTGGAAATCACGCTCCGACGTGCTTCATCGATCGGGACACGGTAATCGAAGACCAGGGTTTGTAATCGTTGTTCGATATCAGTGACGCTCACGTCAAGCGTCTCCGAGAGCTGTTCGTGTATGTCGATTGCGTGCTGCCGAAGATCTTTCATGGTGTGTGCTGTCTCCGCGTATTTTCAATGGGAGACATTTCTCGGTTGGCTCCCGATGTGGTAAAAACTCTCGGTAGTAGAGTGGAAGTGAACCGGTCGGCGTCACGCCCCGAGGTATGCAGGACCCTCAGTCCGTAGCCGAATCCGATTATGTGGAGAAAAGCGATCGAATTGCCTGGATTTGGCGGTCGGTATTCAATGCGGGGGCGTGTCCACAGTCCACGATGAGTGTCTCGGTTTCAGGTCGAGTGTCCACCATCTTCTCGAAGGTTGCCTCACGGAGAATATCCGACTCTGCACCTCGAATCACGAGTGTCGGGACACGGAGGTTCTCCCAGTGACGCCATGGGTCTGTCGCAGGGTCAGCAGTCACACCCGGTTCCACGATACGGCTATCGTAATTCGGGGTGAATTCTCCGGTGTCAGACCGACGCGACGACGTACGCGTTAATCGTGTCCATTCTGCATCGGTCTGGTCATTGAAGGTGGCATACGCCTCCCGAAAATACGCTTCCATTTCAGAAAAACGCGGAAATGAGGGTGGATTGGTGAGATAGTCGATGATACGCTGGACACCGCCCTCCGCCGCATCATCAACTGGGGCCGGGCCAACATCATTGAGGACCAATGTCTCAATACGAGACGATAATTCAGTTGCAGCAAGCCTGAGACCGAGCGTTCCACCCATTGATGTGCCAACAACGTGAGTGGATGCAAGCTCAAGTACATCATAAAACTCGGTGATGAGATCTGACATCGCGGCGAGTGTATAATGGTTAGGAGACCATTCGCTTAATCCTCTGCCAGGTAAATCCGGGCATAATACACGGTACTCGTCGGCGAGTTGTCGGGCGAGGACATCAAAATCACGGCCGACGCGCGAAAGTCCATGGAGACATACAACGGGCGGAGCGTCAACGTCACCCCATTCAGAGTAATGAATCTCAATGCCGTCCAAGATACAGAACTCATCACGCCGCATACGGCTAGATACGTCCGAATCTGTTTAATGGTACGGCTTCTCAATCGGAGTCGGAAACGGGCCGTGACAGTATGCGGATGAAATACCCTGGACCGAGCAGAAGCTCACCCCTGTAGGTGGGAGAAGAGCAAGCGGTGTTACTCGGATCGGTCAACATTTGTAAATTCGAAGCAAGCTCCACCGGCCTCACTGGTTGTCACATTAATCTCCCAGCCGTGGGCCTCAGCGATTTGTCGCACTATTGCCAATCCGAGGCCTGACCCCTCCTCAGATGTCGTGAAACCGGATTCAAGCACGTCGTCCCGATAGTCTTCTGGAATGCCCGGACCGTCGTCGGCCACATAAAAGCCCTCATCGAGACGGCCAACCGTAATTGTCACAGAGGGCGAGTCATCTCGGGATTCCCGAGAGCCCTCCGGATCACTGGTCGGTGGTGTCGCTGCTTGTCCATCCTCACGAATCGAGTCAGAGGTCGGGGAGAACTCGTCTGGAGTGCCGTGTTCGAGTGCGTTCCCAAAGAGGTTCTCAAAGAGGTGGCGGAGTCGATCGGGATCAGCCATGATAACGGGGAGAGATTCGACCTGGAGCGCTGCGTGAGGCCCACCTGCATTTCTCCATGAGTCCTCGGCGACATCCTGGAGGCTCGTTGGGTGCGTCTCCCCGACAGCCTGGCCTTTCCGCGCGAGGGTGAGTGTGCGATCAATGAGAGCCTCCATGCGGTTGAGCGTATCGACGGCAATATCCAGATCTGTACTCTCACACGCCGATTGCGCCAATTGAATGCGGCCCTCAACCACACTCAATGGCGTTTTGAGATCATGAGACACGATACTCGCAAACTCTTCTAATCGTTCGTTCTGCCGGTGTAATTCTCGCTCTCGGGTTTTACGATCCGTGATATCCCGAACAATACCCACCGATCCTCGACGGTCTGACCCTGG
>CAZSSY010000088.1:0-11663 GCA_964609565.1 uncultured Natronomonas sp. | reverse complement strand
CAGCGCGTTCTCGGGCGTGGGAAGCCCCGTCGTTTACGACGGGGAGGCGGTCACATCTCACACGGCTATTGCTGCCTGTAGAGAGTTCGCTGCAAGACTTGGGAATGCGGCGGGTGCGGGTCACTGTAGGACGTGGATGTAGCGTGTTAACGATCGGTGGACGCGCCGATCGAATCGAGATTCGACCGTCCACCCGGCTTCGGTGGCAGCAGTGTCAACCGGGTGGTCACAGACGACGACAGCGGTCTCAGTGATCCGTCGACTCTCGGCGAGAGCGCCTTCAATAAGCGCTTGACGTGAACTGCCCTCGATCTTTGATTGACGTCCATATGGGGTATCGAACACGACGCCATCGAAGCTGTCGTCGGTGAATGGCAGCCGGGTTGCATCACCCTGGATGAGGGTATACTCATCCTCGAGATAGTTGGTGAGATTCTCACGGGCACCTTGAACCATCTGTGCTTGGGCATCGACACCGACTGTGATTGCCCCGCTCAGACCGGCTTCCACTAGAATACCGCCGGTTCCGCACATTGGGTCGAGGACCCTGCTGTCTGGGCGAGCTCCACACATATTGGCAAGTGCACGGGCATCCATCGGGTCGATACTCCCCGGTTGGAAGAACGGTTTGGCTGTGGGTTGGCGGGCTGTGAAGGTACGTGTTGGTTCGATTTCAAGCCAGCCGAGTACCGATGTTGGCTCTGAAAACAAGACAACTAGCGTATGATCTGGTGTGTCGAGATCGACTGTCATGCCCCGATCGACGAGGATTTGGCCTATGCGTCGCTCAGCCAGTTGAGTGTCAACGTTGGTTGTCCCTCGGATGTCACGTGCCCGGACAGCGACACTCCCAGCGACCTCGAGGTCTGACGCATCAAGGACGGCGACAGCCGCATCGATTGTCGCCTGACAGGTATCAATCATCGAACACACTCGACGGGTATAGGCTAATGACTCTGGATAGTGAATGCGTTCGGCGGTGGCGAGGCCAGCGGCGATGAGGGAGACATCGGCTCCACGGCTTGCCGCCTCTCGTGTTGCAAAGCGGTCGTTCTCACCGGCCAACTCCAAGACGTACACGTCTGCTCGTGGATGCTGCCATGGGATAAACGCCGCGGTCAAATCCGGCTGCCGACCGTGATAGAAACAACCATGTACATTTATAAACCTTAAATACGTGCTTTAAGTCGAGTCATGCAGGACCCCAAGGAGACTATCAATATTGAGAACGTCGTCGCGTCAACGGGGATCGGCCAGGAACTCGACCTCCAGAGTGTGGCCATGGACCTAGAAGGTGCAGATTACGATCCTGAGCAATTTCCTGGTCTCGTCTATCGAACACAAGATCCAAAATCGGCGGCCCTCATTTTCCGATCCGGGAAGATCGTCTGTACCGGTGCAAAATCAACCGACGACGTCCATGAATCACTCCGTATTGTTTTTGATAAGCTGAGAGATTTGGAGATCCAAGTCGACGACAATCCGGAAATCGTCGTCCAGAACATCGTTACGTCAGCGGATCTCGGCCGGAATCTCAATCTCAACGCGATTGCCATCGGGCTTGGTCTCGAAAACATCGAATACGAACCCGAACAGTTCCCGGGCCTCGTCTATCGACTTGATGAACCTGACGTTGTTGCGTTGCTCTTTGGTTCCGGGAAACTCGTCATCACTGGTGGGAAGAAACCAGAAGATGCGGAAGAAGCGGTCGATAAAATTGTTTCCCGACTGGAAGAGCTCGGTCTCCTCGAAGGGTAATGCTTCCTCCAGTCCGAGCGAACTGACTGCAACCCCGGCGTTTACGGTTTCAACACCCCTTGTCGACAAGCGAGAAGTGATATGGTTTTTAGCCAAGTAGACCTCGTTGGCAGCGGCCCGATCGCAATTGTCGTTGCGTTTCTCGTAGCGACCGTCTTCTCGGCGGTGACGTTACACCTGGCTGCACTCTGGGTTCTTGGAGACGAACCACATCAGCGAGCCGTCAAGGCAGCCCCGGTCCCGGTCGTGGTCGCCATGGCGTTTAGTCAATACCACGGCGTCATCATCTTTGCACTCTCGTTCACAGCGGCTTTCTTCACCATTCGATATGTCTATAAGCTTACCTTGCGTGGCGCTGCGCTCGTCTGCCTCTTTTATTTCGTAATCAGCACGATTTTTGCGTTTGCATTCGGGAATATTTTCCTGACCTAACGCCCTCAACACTCGATCCCAGCGAGAATTCGGAGCCCAACAGTGGACAATGCGGGGAGCCGGCCGTACGGCTACCTCCCCCGTCGTGGATGATGGCTAGGGAATTGGGCAGTACTGACACGGTCATGGCAGTCGTTATCGGGAAGTGGAGGTCTTTGATGTCTGAGAGCGAAAATTCGACCGTCAAAGTAGTTGAGGTCATCGGTGAATCAAATGAATCATGGTCAGATGCAGCCGAGCAAGCAGTCACGGATGCGTGTCAGACACTCGACGATATCAGTGGGGTAAAAGTCACAGACCAGACCGCAAAAGTGGAAAATGACGAAATCGTCCAGTATCGAACAACGCTCGACGTAGCCTTCCCCATCCAACGGTGAGTGGCCGCCCGAGTCTCGTTAAGGGACCAGTCGTTCAATCTCAGTGACGAGAATATCTTGCGCACCCGCGGTTTTTAACTTCGGGATGACCTCGAAAACTTCGCGTTCGTCAACAACCACATGGACGGCTACGGAATCGGTGTCTGCAGTATCATCGGCAATGTCCATCACCGTTGGCCCGCCGAGCCCCGGGATGACCTCCTGTACATCATCAAGTGCAGATTCGGGAACATTCATCATCAAATAGCGCTTACCATCGGCCTCTATCACCGACCGGAACGCCGTCTCAATTTGTGTAACTTTGGGGTCCTCGGCCACGTCTGGATGGGCGAATAATCGAACCGACGATTCAAGGACGTCATCGACAACGGTGAGCCGATTCATCCGGAGTGTCGTCCCGGTTGAGGTAATATCAACGATAGCATCCGCCACATCAACATGGGGTGTCAGCTCTGTCGCTCCAGAAACTTCGACAATGTCTGGATTGATCCCAATGCCGTCAAAATAATGGGCTGTAATATTGGGGAATTCTGTCGCGACAGTTTTCCCGGATAAGCCTTCAGGTGATTCAATCCCGCCTTCTTCAGGTGATGCAAGGACTAGTCGGCAGTGGCCGAACTCTAAATCCAGGAGGTCGATCAGGTCACTACCAGATTCTTTGGCCTGATCGAGCCCGGTAATCCCGAGGGCGGCTGCGCCATCGGCCACGTATTCAGGGATATCTGCAGCTCGAGCGAACAATACCGCTACCTCGGGATCGACGGTCTCAGCATACAGCTTCCGGTCAGCACCATCTTGGACATCTAAGCCGGCGCGATTGAGAAGATCTAATGCCGGCTCATGGAGACGGCCTTTATTGGGAACGGCAATACGCATACACCCGGTTTACAGCCCCCCGGCCTTTGCCCTATCGGACCTCCTGTCCAATTATCGTCGCTCGGCACGCCACCAGTACTCGGAGGATGACTGGTTTGTTGCTCGATTCACCCCTGTGATCGTGATCCACTGTTCCATCGAGACATGCTTTCCGCCCGTCACCGCCGGCCGTTCGCAATCGGCACCCGACGGTGGGCGAACACAAGTCCCTGGACCCGTGATGCTTCGATGTGAACTCGTGTATCGAGAGAAGATGGATTTCCAGGTCGCCGCCGCCATTTAAATCCTCGTCTCTTCTACGCTGAGATATGAGTACACTGGAAATTACGGGGGGTCGAATCCTACATCCGGATTTAACCGTCTCTGAGGGCGACGTATTAGTCGACCAGGAGACAGGGCGTATTATCGACGTTGGCACCACGTCGGATGGTGATGCGCAACTGGACGCCACCGGCTGTCTTGTCATCCCGGGCCTCGTGAATGCTCACTGCCATGTGTCGATGACATTGCTCCGCGGGTATGCAGATGACAAACCCCTCAACGCATGGCTACAAGAGGATATCTGGCCCATTGAGGCTGTGTTGGACCCGGAGGACATCCGCGCCGGCGCCCGCCTGGGATGTGTGGAAATGATAAAAAACGGCATCACCAGTTTCGGTGATATGTACTTCCATGTCCCTGACATCGCCGCTGCCGTTGAGGAAGCCGGGCTTCGCGCCCGCCTTGGTCACGGGATTGTGACAACCGGAAAGGATAGTGCTGACGCCCGGGCTGATTTTGAAGAAGGGTTTGCTGTTGCCCGGGAATTGGACGGGCAGGCAGATGGCCGCATCACAACGGCAGTTATGCCGCATTCGTTGACGACTGTTGACCCGGATCTTCTTGAGGAATATGTCCCACGTGCCCGAGATGCCGATATCCCGCTTCACTATCACGCAAATGAGACGGAATCGGATGTCGGGCAAATCGTTGACGAACACGGCGTCCGTCCGTTGGAATTCGCCGCAGAATTAGGGATGCTTGCCGCAGGCGATTTTATCGCGCACTGTGTCCATGTCGACGAGACAGAACTCCAGTTATTGGCTGACCATGAGGTTGTCGTCGTTCATTGCCCGGCGTCAAACATGAAACTTGCAAGCGGGATCGCCCCTGTTCAATCGATGCTAGCGCAGGATGTAACCGTCGCTGTCGGGACCGATGGCGCCGCGACCAATAACGATCTTGATTTATTTGATGAAATGCGGGATGCGTCGATGGTGGGGAAACTGGCTGCTGCGGATGCGACCGCGGTCGACGCGGCCACAATTGTCCGGGCAGGGACCAGTGGTGGAGCGACTGCGCTTGGTCTAGACGCCGGTCGGATTGAACCTGGGGCAGCTGCCGACCTGGCAGTGGTTGATCTTGAAGCTCCCCATCTGACGCCCGTCCATGATGTGGTGAGTCACTTGGCCTATGCTGTTCGTGGGTCTGATATCCGCCACACGGTGGTTGATGGCGACGTGCTTCTCCACGATCGCGAGGTCATTCCCCTTGATGAAGGAGCTGTTCGGCGAGAGGCAGAACGACATGCCCAGGCAGCTATCTCCCGCATCTCGGAGTAACAATTGAACGACGAGAACGTTTCTTAAATCGTATACGTGGATCTACGAGGGTTTCGAAGCACATTGCGGGGCCAAAAACCAACCTGAACTTGAATCCCCCTTTATGCCTGGGTCTTCCCTTGGGAGTGGTGACGATGAACTCCCACACACAACTATTCTCGATCGTTTTCAGCGTGATTCTCCTCGTGTCAGTCCTTGGTACAGCTATCACAGCTGCCCAGGATACCGACGAGGGCCTCACGATTGAGACCACCGAGACTGCAGATGAGTATCTCCTAACAGTGACAGATGCGAACGGAAGCGTTGCGAATGCATCTGTCAACGTGACGGTTGCCGATATGAACCAAACCTATGACGGTGCGGGTGACTACGAAACTGATGCCAATGGCACAGTTGGCCTCCCGGGCCCTGAGCAGCCGGTGAACGTGACGGTGACTGCCACGGCTGATAATCAATCTGCCTCGGAGACCGTGATGCTTGAACCGCTAGAGGTTGGGTTAGCGATGACTGTCGACCAAGCTGATGATGGGTCAGCGACGGTGACTGTCACCGACAATGGGACTGCCGCCGAAAATGCATCGGTCAATATCTCGGTACCAGACGAGAACGTTTCCTATGCAGGCGCGGGGACATACACGACATCTGAGAATGGCACTGCCGATCTTCCTGCACCGAATCAAACGGTGACGGTCTCCGTGACGGTGATGCATGACAATCAGTCGCTCTCGGAGTCTGTTACGTTGCAGTCGGCCGACGACTTGGAGGACGATCCGGATGACGCTACGCCGTTCGGCCAAGAGGTGAAGGCTTTTGTCCACAGTCTCCTGAACGAGACTGCTGACGACAACACAACCATCGGTCACCAGGTTGCAGAGTTCGTCACGAGTAATAATCCGGGGAATGCTCCTGACCACGCTGGACCGAAATCCACGCCAGGGAAGCCGGCTCATGCGGGGCCAGACGGCGCAGGCCCGTCCGACTTTGATTCGGACGATGCGACCGGCCCACCGGCACACGCTGGCCCGGATGCGGGGGCAAATGGGGACAACGAGTCTACATCAGATGTGGATGCCGAGGATGGACACGGCCCTGGGAATGGAGTTGGTGGTCCGCCTGGTGACCGCGATAACCGCTGAGCGGTCTTTGTCCAGGGCATAGACGCTGTTTTTCTCCGGTAGCGTTTTCCGGGTCTCTCTCATCGGGACTGGTATGGACTCCCCTTCAATTTCGGACCAGGTGGATGACCCGGGCCGTGCGAGCGAGGCGGGGCGCCGGAAAATCACGTGGGCACGACAACATATGCCGATTATGGATGCCATTGCCGCGGAGTTTGAGACAGACCACCCATTAACGGGCGAAGTCATCGGCATGGCGATGCATGTTGAAGCGAAAACCGCGGTTCTCACTGAGGTTCTTGCAGAGGCGGGAGCGGAGGTCGCCATCACCGGTTGCAACCCGTTGTCGACACATGACGATGTTTCAACCGCGCTTGATTCTCATCCAGCGATCACCTCGTATGCGAAGCGTGGCGTGGATGACGACGAGTATTATGCGGGGATCGAAGCCGTGCTTCGTCATGACCCGACGATCACCATCGACGACGGCGGTGACCTTGTTTTCGCGATACATGATGCGTATCCGGACCTCCTTGAGACGATCGTCGGTGGGTGTGAAGAGACTACAACCGGTGTCCATCGGTTGCGAGCGATGGCCGCTGACAATGAACTCCAGTATCCGGTCTTTGCCGTCAATGACACACCAATGAAGCGGCTTTTTGACAATGTCCACGGGACGGGGGAGTCATCACTGGCGAATATCGCGATGACTACTAACCTTTCGTGGGCTGGGAAGACGGTTGTCGTCGCGGGCTATGGGTACTGTGGGAAGGGTTTGGCGCGCAAAGCTGCTGGACAGAATGCACACGTGGTCGTGACAGAGGTGGAGCCACGCCGGGCTCTGGAAGCCCATATGGAAGGATTCGAGGTGATGCCGATGGATGAGGCAGCTGAGATTGGTGATGTCTTCTTGACGTCGACGGGGAATCGAGACGTTATCATTGAGCGGCATTTCGAGAGGATGACCGATGGCGCGGTACTCGCCAATGCTGGCCATTTCAACGTGGAAATTGATGTCGCTGGATTGGCCGATCTAGCTGTCCAACGAGACGTCGTTCGCGACGGCGTTGAAGCATTTACGCTGGAAGATGGCCGGCGTATCAACGTCTTAGCGGAAGGACGGTTAGTCAACCTCGCGTCGCCTGTTGCCCTGGGACATCCGATTGAAGTGATGGATCAAAGCTTCGGAATTCAAGCGGTCGCCGTCCGCGAACTTGCCGACAACGGGGATGCATATAAACCGGGTGTCCACCCTGTCCCTGACCTGCTTGATCGCGAGGTGGCTGAGATTAAACTGGCCGCTGAAAACATCGAGATCGATGAGTTAACTGACGAACAAGCCGACTACATGGACAGTTGGGAACACGGCACTTAACGAAGCCAGCCACATCCACACCGGTACTTCATTCGAATGCCCGGACTCTCACGCCCGTCCCGATAGCTGTCTTCCGCATGGTAACGGACCATCCCATCCGATCGTGGGCTCGGTACGGCCCTCGGGGGAATACTGACCATCTTGCCAGTCTCGCCGCGTATGGTCGTGATGCTGGCGGGTGGCGAACAGTGGCCGACTGGTCGATTGAAATACCCGCCTGTCACTTCCGTTGGTCAGCGGCGGGCCAGTACTGGCTGGCTGGATTGAGACGTGGGTCGTGCCCACTCGGTGTGAGATCCCAGGTGTTTTCGACTGTGAGTCGGAACCGCTAACAGACAGTAGTGTACACAACGCACCAATGAGACTCCCTGAAATACAGGTAACGGTGTTGGAAGCCGTAAGCGCAACCGATGCCAAAACGGTTGCACAACTAGCCGACAACCTGGATGAGGACCCTGCTGCAGTCTCCCGGGCCGCCTATGAATTGGCGGAACAGGGCCTTGTGGCTGTGGAACGCAAGACGATTGAAGAGTTCACGGTGACGCCAGAAGGGGAGACCTATGTCGATGGTCGGCTCCCGGAACTCAGCCTCTATGAGGCAGCCGTGGAGGCGGGGGCACCGGATGATCCGGTTGCATTAGACACGGTTTTGGCGGCCGCTGACCTGGAGGGGCAATCGGTCGATATAGCACTCTCGAATTTCGCCCGGAAAGACCTCGGCGAGATCACCGACGGTGAACTCACCCTTACCGCTCCGGACACAGATTTCGATCCGACTGCTGATCCAGAGGCACAGGCACTCACTACGATCGAAGCCGGCGATACCCCATCTGCGGATAGCGAGATTCTCGAACGACTCGAAGCCCGAGGACTCATCGAACGGATCGAACGGACTGTGCAATCAGTCACGCTCACAGATGAGGGTGTGACCCTGCTCATGGAAGGAGTGGATGTGGCAGAGACCGTCGGGGCCGTCACACCAGAACTACTGACCTCCGGAGAGTGGGAGGACGTGGAGTTTGCTGCGTACAATGTTGAGGCCGATGCCGAACGGATTCACGGCGGGAAGGAACATATTCTCAGACAGACCGCCAACCGGGTGAAGGATGTCTTGGTCGGGATGGGATTCAGAGAAATGGAAGGCCCCCATGCTGATGCTGACTTTTGGATAAATGATTGCCTGTTCATGCCCCAAGACCATCCCGCCCGAACGCATTGGGACAGGTTTGCGCTTACTGTGCCGCCCATGGATGAGTTACCACCGGAGTTAGTTGAGCGGGTTGAGGCCGCTCATCGACATGGCGTCGGTGATGACGGCGCTGGCTATCATTCGCCGTGGAGTGAGGAGTTTGCACGGGCAGTTGCGCTGCGGGGCCATACGACGTCACTGTCGATGCGGTATCTCTCTGGGAACGCCGTCGGCCAGCTAGAGCCACCGCAACGGTACTTCAGTGTCGAGAAAGTATACCGGAATGATACGCTTGATCCGACGCATCTCCTCGAGTTTTTCCAAATCGAGGGATGGGTGATGGCTGAGGACCTCTCTGTTCGTGATTTAATGGGGACGTTCACTGAATTCTATCGGCAGTTCGGCATCACCGACCTCGAGTTCAAACCTCACTATAATCCGTACACTGAACCGAGTTTTGAGTTATTTGGCCGGCATCCCGAGTCGGGTGAACTCATCGAGATCGGGAACTCCGGTATCTTTCGAGAGGAGGTACTCCAACCCCTCGGGGTGGACTGTGAAGTCATGGCGTGGGGTCTCGCCCTTGAGCGGCTCTTGATGCTGATGTATGGCTTCGAAGATATCCGTGATGTCCATGGCACCCTTGCAGATCTCGACTTGCTGCGGACGGTGGAGGTGGTCCACTGATGCCGGTCGTCGATGTCGATCCGGATGAACTCCGCCGCTTGATCAGCCATGCCGATAAATCCGATGAGGCACTCCGAGAGGATCTTTTTGCGCTCGGACTGGAATATGAGGGAGAAACTGATGACGGAGCATTCGAACTTGAGTTCGCTCCTGATCGGCTCGATCGGCTCTCCGTAGAGGGTATCGCCCGATCACTCCGGTATCAATACGGCGATGACCGCGGCGTCTATCTCCCCCGGCTGAATGACCCGGAGTGGACGATTCTTGTCGAAGACACGGTGCCTGCTGGCCGGCCCTATGTAACGGGGGCTGTCGTCCGGGGGTTGGACCTGGACGCGACGTCCCTTGACTCACTCATCCAATTACAGGAGAAACTCCACGCAACGATGGGGCGAGACCGGGCGAAGGGCGCCATCGGTGTCCACGATCTCGCGATGCTGAAAGGCCGCGTTGCGTCACCCTCAGTGGCTGGCGATGATGCTGGACCTGCACAGGCGGCGCAGCCAGAGAAAACCATCGTGTATCGTGGGGTCGCTCCAGATGAGGATCGGTTTGTGCCGCTTGACGATGATGCCGAACGAACCCCAGGAGACGTCCTCGCAACACATCCGACCGGTGAGACCTATGGGCATCTCGTCGAGAATTTCGATCGATATCCAGCGATCTACGATGATATCGGGTTGTTCTCGTTCCCCCCGGTCATTAACGGGAAACGAACCGAGGTCGAGACGGAATCCCGCGATCTCTTCATCGAAATGACGGGGACCGATCAATGGACAATCGACAAGATGCTCACGATCGTCTGTTATGCCTTAGATGCCCGGGGCGGCCAAATTGAAGCCGTGGAAGTTGATTATGGCGACCGCATCAAGGACCGACCGGATTTCACTCTCGACTCCAAAACCGTCACTCACAGCCGGATTGAACAGACCCTCGGGATCGACCTGTCTGGCGAAGACGTTATTGATCTGCTGGAACGATCAGGGCTGAATGCGGACGCGGAAACTGGCGGAGAGTCACTCGTCTATCACGTCGAGATTCCACCGTATCGAGTAGACGTGCTCCATCCCATGGATATTGTCGACGATATCGGTCGTGCGTATGGATTCAATTCACTTGACCCGAAGTATCCCGATGTTTCGACGGTTGGCGGCCGTCACCCCCGCTCTCGCCTTGAGGATGCTGTCCGTGAGACACTGGTTGGGCTCGGGTTCGAGGATTTGTTAAATTTCTACTTGACGAGTGAACGCGAAGTATTCGACCGGATGTCACTCGAGCCGGATGAGTCCGCTTACGGTGCACGCGAGCCCCCCGTCATTACGGATCCATACAGTGAAGAGTACACCATCGTTCGGCCATGGGCGTTGCCATCGTTACTGATGGTGCTTGAAAACAACACCCATCGAGCATATCCACAGAACCTTGCCGAAATCGGGCTCGTGGCTGCCGTGGATGAGTCATCGCCCACAAACGTTGCCGAACACCGCGCAGTCACCGGCGTGCTTGCCCGGACCGATGCTTCGTATGAAGATGCCAAATCACGACTTCAAGCTGTTACTGCTGCCTTCGACGTTGACCTCACCACCCCTGCCACCACGCATCCATCGTTCATTTCGGGCCGCGTTGCGACTATCCAGATCGATGCCACGCCAGTCGGCATTATCGGTGAAATCAGCCCACACGTCCTCGTCGAACACGATCTTGAAGTTCCCGTCGCCGGCTTCGAATTCCGCCTGGATGCTCTCGCCTAATCGACCAATCTAAGGCGGGATGGACGCCGGACGCTCTGGCATGCGTCGCGGACCTGGCGGACAGCTGTCTCCTACCGGGTGGTCGTTGGTGCCGGACGTCAGAGGTCGACCCCGATGGCCGCCTCGATTGAGTCAAACCCGTCACGGTCTAACAGCTGGAGAAGTCCCTCGTTGAGTTCCCGAGCGAGGTGCGGGCCTCGATAGATAAGTCCCGTGTACAGTTGGACAACACTGGCGCCATTCCGGATTTTTTCGTACGCCCCTTCTGGATCGGAAATCCCTCCAACACCCACGACAGGTTTGTCGGTTCGCTCAGCAACGAATCGAACCATCTCTGTCGCTGTCTCTTCAATCGGAGCGCCAGACAGCCCACCCGGCTGGTCGGCGTGCTTACTGGTCAGCGATGAGGGACGCGCTTCGGTTGTATTTGTGGCGATGACGCCATCGAGATCGAGTTCCTCTACGACGGTCAGGGCCGCTTCAGCCGCCGAGGGGATGAGAT
>CAZSSY010000087.1:0-11872 GCA_964609565.1 uncultured Natronomonas sp. | reverse complement strand
CAGTTTGTCAGCCAATGGATTACAACCAGCGAGCTGCAAGTGACTGCCCACCAAGACGGCCTCTCCGTGACACGATAAGCGCCAGAAAAAATTATCGACGTACTACCCCGCCGGAAACGATCTGGGTGGTTAACTGGTGAGTTTATTCCAGAGCGTTTTCAGATCAGAGCCAGTCGACAGGCCCTGTAGCTTCCGAAACGTCCGTTCTTCCTCATCAAGCGTTTCCTCGAGCGGAGAGGTGACATCTGACCCGAAGCCGGCTTTTTCAGCAATTGTAATGAGGCCCTCATAGGCGGTAATCTCGATCCGTTCGGTTTTCATCCCACCATTCAAATAATGGAGATTCCGGAGCGTGTCGTCACCCACATTGGCATCAAACGCATTCATCTCCGTTTCCAGGCCATCCATCAGCGGATTTGTCCGTCGATTCGGTTCACGATCAAGCGCATCAAATACCGATTCGACCCGCTCAATTTGGACCTCGGTTTCATCGCGATGCGTTTCAAACCCAGCACTCAGGTCGTCGTTGCTCGCTTGCCGCGCCATATCATCGAGCGCATCAACAAGTCGGATCTCCATGTCGTAGACCGCTTCAAGATTATACACGAACAGGTCTTCTAAGTCATTGATCTCGGTTTGGGTCGTGCTCATTGATTGCCTCAATGATAATTCGAGAAGGAGCCGTAAACGTATTCGGCCAGCCAAAAGGAATTCAGAGCAAGCAGTAACTATCAGGCCACCTGCGACCCGGTTCACCCCACTCGGGAGTCACCGTGAAACGACTAGATGTTCGGCCCCCGACACCAGACAGAACGGTACCTTGAACTATACCGACATACGACTAGGCCATGCAGAAATACCGCGTCGGTGCAACGGGGTATGACTGCCGACAGTTACCTAGGTCTGAACAGGTGGGATGGCGGAGCGGACTAACGCGCCTGCCTTGAGAGCAGGTGGCCGGAAGGCCTCCTGGGTTCAAATCCCAGTCCCACCGCATCCACACTCCCGATCAGTCCAACCACCAGCGGTTTTGTTCAATCCAGGAGCATACTGAATCGGTGCGGCGACGGTCTCTGTTCATTTCGATTCATCCGCATTCCGAGGGCTCGAGGAATGATACTCCGTATCGTACACGCCCGGTTGGTCATCTAATCGATCCGGGTTAATCCGACCACCGAGTAACATGAAGTCTGTGATTGTCAGATACAGCATCGCTTCGATGACGGGGACGCCACGAGGCGGAAGCACAGGATCGTGGCGACCGATGACCTGAGCTTCTTTGTGGTCGCCGGTTTCCCAATCCACTGTTTGCTGTGTTTTGGGGATCGAGGTCGGCGCGTGGAGCGTGACCTCGCCATAAATGGGGAGTCCCGTGGTAATACCGCCTTGCATCCCGCCGTGATCGTTCGAAACCGGGATGGGGTCACCCTCGTCGGCAACAGCCGGCGAGGGGTCGTCATCAGCGAATGTCCAGGCGTCATTCCGTTCCATGCCCGTGTAGGTCCGGGCGTCGGTCCCGAGCCCGAATTCAAAAGCGGTCGTGGCAGGCACCGCGAGCATCGCTCGGGCAAGCCGGGATTCGACCGCGTCGAACCGTGGTGCCCCAAGGCCACGCGGAACACCGCGAACCTCAAAATAAATCGAGCCGCCAATCGAATCACCTGCTTCCTGATATTCATCGATCCGGTCGCGCATCCGATCTGCCGTTTCAGGGTGGGCACACCGGACGGCATTCTCCTCAGTATAATCAAGCATCTCTTGGAAGGACACCTCGGGCGCGTCAATGTCTCCGATCTGATTCACATGAGCTTTCACCTGGATGTCATAGGCGGATTGCTCTAACACCTGTTTGGCGACGGCCCCGGCGGCCACCCAATTGACGGTTTCGCGAGCGCTGGATCGACCACCACCACCCCAGTTACGCGTTCCGAACTTCGCGGAATAGGTGAAATCTCCATGAGAAGGTCGTGGCGCGGTGACAAACGGTTCATATTTTTTCGATCTCGCATCTTTATTCTGAATCACCATTCCGATCGGGGTCCCGGTCGTATAGCCATCCTGCGTCCCGGAATTGATGGTCACTGTATCCGGCTCGCCGCGGGAGGTGGTGATCTGTGACTGCCCGGGTTTGCGGCGATCAAGCTCGGCTTGGATGTCGGCGTTATCAAGTTCAACGCCAGCCGGACACCCTGAGACAGTGACGCCCATGGCGGCCCCATGGCTCTCCCCAAACGTCGTGATCTGGAAGAGCCGACCGAAGCTATTACCGTTCATGCCACACCTCTGGGGACGCCACGGGTATAGCCTTTTCAGTTACTCGCAACGAGGAACCCGGCTGGCTCCCACCTTAATGCGGCTGCAGTTACCTCGCCGACAGGAGCCAGACGTACCTGGTATGGCATGCGAACGGGTGGTTTGCCATCAGTCCGCTCCTCACGTGGGTGTTCGCTCGCTACGGGTCAGCCCGTGGCAGGTGGGCGGCATCCGATGAGCTTATACGGCCCAATCGTGTACGCTATTGGGGTTGGAACATGCCCTACGATACGGGACTTTCGTATGATGACGTGTTGCTCGTACCGCAACGTTCACCGGTTAGGAGTCGCGAGGATGTCGACCTCACGACAACGCTCGCCGACGGGGTGACGCTCTCAATCCCGATTTTGTCAGCAGCAATGGATACGGTCACCGAGACCGGGATGGCAGCGGCTATTGGAGAGGCAGGTGGCCTCGGCGTCATTCATCGGTTTCTCACTATCGACGAGCAGGCGACGATGGTCCAGGAAGTGACGGGTGCGGGTGTCCCTGTGGCCGCAGCGGTTGGGATTGCCGAAGCCCACGTCGATCGCGCCGACGCGCTCGTGGATGCCGGTGTCTCGATGCTTGTCGTTGATGTCGCTCACGGACACATGGATCGGGCGCTTACTGCGGCAACCGAGCTCGCTGAGACGTTTCCAGAGACGCCGCTGTGTGCTGGGAATGTCGCCACAGCCGAGGGTGTCGCTGACCTCGCATCCAGTGGTATCGACTGTGTCAAAGTTGGTGTTGGGCCTGGCTCACATTGTACCACGCGAGAGGTCACGGGGTTTGGCGTCCCCCAGTTTACAGCTGTCGAGCGCTGTGCCGCAGCGGCCCGAGACCATGACGTCACGGTGATTGCCGATGGCGGAATCCAGACGTCAGGCGATGCCGTGAAGGCCTTACTAGTCGGGGCCGATGCTGTCATGATGGGCGGGTTTTTTGCGGGCTGTGCGGAATCACCAGGGGAGACGATCGAAATCGAAGGCACGCGCTATAAGCGGTCCCGCGGGATGGCAACCGCTGCGGCGGCAGAAGACCGAGATGATAAGCCGGTCGATATCGAAGCTCCAGAAGGCGTTGAAGCAGTGACGAAGTATGTCGGACCGGTCCAACCTCGGTTACATGAGTTTGTCGCCGGAATCCGTTCCGGGTGTTCGTATGCTGGGGCGCTGGATCTCTCCTCGGCGCGAGAGAACGCTGAATTCATGGAAGTCAATGAAACCACACGGCACCGTAACGGCCCCCACGGGTTCGTCGATGGCATCTGATCGACCCGTGGACAACTACGCGATGGGCGCGCTCCGTGCTCAGGTAACGAATGGGGCAATGGAACCAACGTGACGGTCGGACGGGAGAAGGGTTGGGGGGTATCTTCCCGCGTCTGACGAAGGGCGTCCGCTCGCTACAGGGTGAGCCGCCTCGGGGTCAAGCCCCGAGGCACTCGGCCTGCTCCGCCTGTAGATAATTACACAGATTGGGTTATGACAGGTTAGGTGGTGGGGTGGTGGATGTCGGCTCCGAGGTCGGCGAGGGTTTCGAAGAATGTTGGGAATGAGACGTCGACGTGGTCGGCGTGTGTGATCGTCGTTGGGCTGTCAGCGATGAGAGCGGCGATGGAGAGTGCCATGATTATGCGGTGGTCTTTGTACCCATCGACGGTTGCACCGGTGAGGGTTCCCCCGGTGATGGTGAGTGTGTCGGGCGTTTCGGTGACATCGACACCCATTTTCTGTAATTCAGTTGCCATGGCAGCCACTCGGTCGGTTTCTTTGAGACGGACATGTTCACAGTCAGTAATCGTTGTCGTGCCGTCTGCCGCCGCCCCCAAGACTGCGATTGTCGGCAAAAGATCGGGGGTATCCGCGACACCGACCGTGATGCCCGCCAGGTCGGATTTCCTGACGGTGACCTCCCCTGCCGTTTGGTTCCATTCGATGGTCGCATCCATCTTCTCGAGGATCTCGATGATGGCAGTGTCCCCTTGTGAACTCGGAGACACGCCGTGGATGGTGAGCGCATCATCGCCAGCGAGCACGCCTGCTGCAAGGAGATACGAGATTGAGGAGAAATCGCCAGGCACGGTGTATTCGTCATCCGGGGGGTGATACGTTTGGTTGCCAGGCACGCGGAATCCCTCTGCCCCAGCCGATCGAACCGGGCCATTCGATCCGCCAATCACCGTCGAATTGACGCCAAATGCATTGAGGACATCTAGCGTGATGTCGACGTACGGCGCCGATTTGAGGTCTGTCGTGATGTCGATTTCGATCCCGTGGTCAGTCACCGCACCGGCCATCAGCAGCGCCGTGATATACTGCGATGAAACATCACCTCGAATTCGTACACTGCGGCCATCCGTCCCACTGCCGACGACCAGTGGTGCTTGGCCGTTCCCACGCGTGGACTCCGCCCGAGCGCCCAGTGTGGCCAACGCGTCCAACAGGGGGCCCTGTGGCCGGGAGCGAAGTGACGCATCGCCCGTCAAGACCGCGAGACCATCAACGAGCGCAGCGGTGGCGGTACACAGCCGCATCGTCGTCCCGCTGTTTGCACAGTCAATGACATCAGTTGGTGTCTGCGGTCGCCCATCGAAACCTTCCACGGCCATGGTTTCAGGATTCTTCTCTGTTGCGCCGCCGAAGGCCGCCACGGCCCGGGCAGTGGCTGCGGTGTCTGCGCTGTCGAGCGGATACCGGATCGTCGCCCCCGCCGAATAACCGGCAGCGAGAATTGCCCGATGGGTGTAACTTTTCGATGGGGGCGCATGGGTCGACCCGTGGATGCGAGAGGGCGCAAGCCGGACGTCCATATCGGTCCGATGCGGGCCGATGAAAAGAGGCTACCGGCTGCATGCCAGCGTCGTCAGGGCTTTGTGAATGCGCGTTCCTCCAATGATATGGAGCCCGATCTCTCGGATCTCGATGCATTCTTACAGAATGCCGACGTTGATGGGTATCTTCTCAATGCTGATGGTGAGGACTCGAATCAACGATATTTGTCCGGGTTTACGGCGCCAGATCCGTTTGTCACACTGTATACTGGCGAGACGTCTCTTCTCGTGTCAGCCCTTGAGTTTGGACGGGCCAAACGGACAGCACGCGCAGACCGTGTGGAGCGGCATGCCGATTATAACCATCGGGCGGCGGTCGAAGAATACGGGCAGTCGGCGGGCAGCCATCGGACGATTGCGTCCTTCCTGGCAGGACACGGTGTTTCGTCTGTTGCTGTCCCCTCAGATTTCCCGGTCGGTACGGCGGACGGGCTCCGGGAGTTGGGTGTGACCGTCGACCCGGATCTTGATGGTGTCATCGAATCGATTCGAGCCACAAAAACCGAAGACGAAATCGAGTATATCCGCGAGGCTCAACGCGCCAACGAAGCAGCGATGGCGCGGGCTGAACACCTGCTCGCTGACGCGGATATCGATGACGGTACCTTGGTCATGGATGGAGAGCCCGTCACGTCTGAACGAATCAAACAAGAAATCGAGATCACACTCCTCAGGCACGGCTGTGCGCTTGACGACACCATCGTGGCGTGTGGCCGTGATGCCGCAGACCCCCACGATCGGGGATCCGGCCCTCTCGTTCCTGATGAACCGATTATCATCGATATTTTTCCTCGGTCAAAGGCGACCGGCTACTACGCCGATATGACTCGGACGTTCTGTGTCGGCGATCCTGAGCCGACACTGGAAGACTGGTATGCATGTACCCGTGAAGCGCAAGAAGCCGCCTTGGAGGTCCTTGAAGCCGGAGTATCGGGGCGTGAGGTACACGACGCTGTCTGTGATGTGTATGAAGCAGCCGGCTATCCGACGCTTCGTGTTGATGAGACGACGGAGACAGGGTTTATCCATACGACAGGACATGGTGTCGGGTTGGACATCCATGAGTATCCGCGGCTCTCGGAGGACGACAATACACTCGAAGCAGGCCATGTGGTGACGGTTGAACCTGGGCTCTATGATCCCGAAGTTGGGGGGGTGCGGATTGAAGATTTAGTGGCCATTACAGATGATGGCCATGTGAATCTCACAGCGTATGAGAAATCGTTACAGCTCTAGTTGCTGGCGGGAATCTGCTGAGTGATTAAAAAGGTTCAGTTTTCTTCGAGTGCTGTAGACTTACCCACTTCTTAGCCGGTATAGTCAAAGGACGTGGTATGGCGAGTAGTGAAGATGTCAGGCATGGGTTGGCAGTGTGTGAAGATTGTCAGTCGGTGCAACCGGTAGCGGTCATGCCTGATGATCAACTTCAAACGGTCGGCAACCCGAATTGTCGGTGTGGAAACAACAGTTTCAGGCTTCTCAACGAATAATCCCCCCGTCGTCATCCCAGCCACCAACGCCGCCCGCACGGGACCCGGTAATATACAAGGAGCTCCTCATCCAACCCCCGGATGGCGGCAATGATGACGTGAAATACCCCCGCACCGAGCCCCGTGTGACGACACCGACCCCTGAGCCGCCATACTCCATGCGACACACCGTCCAGCACCGCGACACCACGCTCGTCACCACCCCGAGCAGACCACCAAATATCCCCAATCGAAGAAGGAAGGATTGATAGATTCTATCAGTCGATCCGCCATCAATCACGGACGGTAACCCGAGTATCAAGCACGTCCAAGTAGGCGAGACGAACGCCTTTTGCCAGCGCGGTATGTAAGCCGTGGCATGAACCTGCTCGTCGTCGGTGCCGGTGAAATGGGGCGGTGGTTCGCCCGGCACAGCGGGGTGGATGCCGTAGCGTTCACGGATACCGACCGTGACACCGCGGTCGATGCCGCAAACACAGTCGATATCGCATCCACCGTCGTCAACCTCAACGACGACGACGAATTCGACATTGTCTGTCTTGCTGTCCCTATCCCCACGATTCCGGACGCAATTGCCACACATGCCCCCAAAGCAACGACAGCTGTCGTTGATATCTCAGGGGAGATGCAATCGACCGTCACCGCCCTCCAGACCCACGCCGACGGACGGGAACGAGCGAGCTTCCACCCGTTGTTTTCCACGAGAAATGCCCCAGGGAATATCCCAGTCGTCATCGATGAAAATGGCCCGGCCATCACCGGTATCATTGACGCGCTGTCGACGGCCGGAAATCAGGTATTCGAAACGACGCCCCAAGAACATGATGCGGCAATGGAAACCAGCCAAGCGCGGACACACACAGCGGTCCTCGCGTATGCTCTTGCCGCAGAAGACATCGATCCGCGATTCCACACGCCAATCTCAAGCGGACTTACCGATCTCGTCGAGCAAGTCACCAATAACTCGCCTGACGTCTACGCGGACATTCAAGACCGGTTCGAGGGCAGTGACTCGGTGGCAGAAGCGGCCGCGGCACTCACAACGGCTGACCGCGAGACATTCCTCGACCTCTACGAGGATGCCGGGCGATGACAAAGACGAGCGAGATTCTCAATACCGCCCGATACATCCGGAACATCCGCCCCGTCGATCCCGACGAGATCGCCAACTACATCGAAGACCACCCCCATCCCGCCGTGGTCCGGCAAACCATCCGCGACCATGGCTATGAATTGGATCTCCGCGAGCGACCAGACGGCCAGTTCGTCCCCCTCTCCACCGAACCCATCGATCCAGCCTTCTCGGGTGTATCAGAATTCCCATCGACATACGCGGCGTTATTCGAGGAGTATCTTGTCGACCACTATGGGCCGGAGTGGTCGGCAGGGGCGAGCGGTGACCGGCTCCGGACACTGATTGACGACCTCAAAGCCGCATATTTCGGTGACGAAGAAGTGGCCTATGATCCAGACACGGCAGCGGCGTATGCCCTCTATCATCTCCCTGACTATTATGCGTCAATCCAGTACGTGCTTGATGACCTCGCCCGCGACAACCACCTCGCGCGCAAACTCCGCGTCCTCGATGTCGGAGCTGGCCCCGGTGGACCGGCACTCGGCATCCATGATTATCTCCCACCCGAGACCCTCGTCGCGTATGAAGCCATCGAACCGAGTGCAGCTGCCGCTATCTTCACCCATATCATGGAGGCAACGCGGCCGAGTTTCACCACGACCATCACCCAGCAATCAGCTGCCTCGTTCTCACCGGAGAACGAATATGACATTATTCTGTTTGCCAATGTCCTCTCAGAGCTCGATGACCCGGTGGGTGTCATCGACCGATACCTCGATGTCCTCGCGGCCGATGGCACTGTCATCGCACTCGCGCCGGCAGAAGAACGAACGGCAACCCGACTCCGCGATGTGGAACGAGCCGTCATCACACACCGTTCGGACGCGACAGTCTATGCGCCAACGATTCGCTTGTGGCCGGCCACAGAACCCACCGACTATGCGTGGTCATTCCGCCGTGAACCCGATATCGAGCCACCAGCCTTCCAGACCCAACTCGACGCTGCTGGACCTGGAGACGGGACCTACATCAATACAGACATCCAGTTTGCCTACCTTCTCTTGCGGCTCGACGGCCACCACGCCATCGACTACACACCTGATGAAAACAGAGTTGCCAAAATGGCAGAAATGGAACACCATGTCACCGATCGGATCGACATTGCTGCGCTGAAGCTTTCTCCAAACCTCACGACCGACGGGAACCCCCTCTTTAAGGTCAGCGATGGCTCCGAAGATGTCGCCCACTATGCCGTCCTCACCAACCCCACGTCATTGAACGCAACACTCACGGAAGCACCATACGGGGCATTGTTGCATTTCGAGAACGTCCTGGTGCTCTGGAACGAGGATGAGGAGGCCTACAACCTCGTTGTCGACGATGAGACGATCATCGACCGCCTCGCCTAATCAGCCTGGTGACCACTCACAGGCATCATTCGTCGTCATGTCATTGACATCTATATAGACCGCGAGGCACGCATAGTTACAAAAGTATACTGGCGATCCACAGTCGGCGTCACAATCGCGTACACAGATGGGGTCGTGGTCAAAGATATATGAGCCGCAATACACACATTCCTGGGCTGGATCCGGTGTCGTGACGGTTGTCGACATATCCGGTATACCGGCCGGGAGCCTGGTGTAGGTTTCGCCGACTCAGATACTAGGGCGTCTAGCATCGGTTCCGAACCCGACACTCCTAAACGTTATTCAGAGGAACCGCATCGGTGTGTAACACCCCATACTGGCAGTACGGGCAACACAGAGAGAATTGGTCCCCGGATACTCGAGATGTTTATATTAGGGTGCATGCAGGGGTAACTGGCAGAAAGACAGGCTCTTATCCATTCGTGATCCGGTCTACGCTCATACAGGCAGGATGGATGTGGCTGGCCGGGTGAATGTAAATCACGGATATAGAGTGGCCATTATTCAACCCTGAGGTGGGGTGTCTGTTGTTGCATACGCGGTGACATTGCGATTGATCTCGTCCGGGGCATGTGAGCAGTGCACTTTTGCGATGCCGCGCCACACCCCGGGTATGGATGTCCTCCTTACGAATGACGATGGGATTGATGCCGTCGGTCTCAGCGCGATGTATAATGCTTTGTGTGATATTACTGATGTGACCGTTGTCGCGCCGGCTACCGACCAAAGTGCTGTTGGGAGACAGGTCTCGAAACGAGCAGACCTCCACGAACACGACCTGGGGTATGCGGTCGATGGGACGCCCACTGACTGTATCCTTGCGGGGTTGGGTGCGCTGGATGTCAATCCCGATTTAGTGGTTGCAGGCTGTAACACTGGCGCGAACCTGGGCGCATACGTCCTTGGCCGGTCAGGGACCGTTTCTGCCGCCGTTGAAGCTGCATTTTACGGGATTCCCGCAATCGCCGCGTCCGTCTACTTCCCGGTCGGCGACATCTCGTTCGAATCCATTTCGCCTGAGCCTGCTGATTTCTTGGAAGCAACAGACGCCGTCCGATATCTCATCAAGCACGGGACTGATGCCGGTATTTTCACAGAAGCAGATTATCTGAACGTCAACACCCCCCTTCCTACAGACGAAAGCCCGGTGGAGATGGAAATCACACAACCCTCACACATCTATGATATGGATGCCGACCGCGATGGCTCAACAATCCATATCTATGATCGAATCTGGGACCGTATGGCCAGCGGCGATATTACAGATCCACCTGGCAGCGACCGGCGAGCCATCGTTGAAGGACAAATCAGTGTTTCCCCGTTGACCGTCCCCCATACAACCACCCACCACGACGCACTTGACGCACTCGCAGCCGCCTATCCCCGCTGACCAGACAGCTTCTGCAAAGATGTGACCCAGACAGCCATCGATATCAGCCGTATTGGATGCTACCGACTGTCAGAGTCACCACTGGATGACAGTTTGCTCCGAATGAGCCATTCACATCCCCCAACGGCTAGTGCGACACCGAGCGTAATGGGCCACCCGATAAAGTATAGGTCGTGTGGGGTGCCGGGTAAGAGCGGATACGGTTCCTGTAACACCTGCCACATTTGGTACATGGCTCCAGTAAAGAGAGCTGCCACAGCCACGATGGGGGAAATGAGATCATACCGGATGAGGAGCGTTGTGAGTATGGCTCCGAGGAGCGCACCTCCGAGAAGCCCCCACCACAGCCAAGGGCCAACCTGCGGGTCGACAAGGAGCCGGCGAACTATCGACACCGACCGAAACGGGCCAAAATCGAGCCAAACAGGTGGTATCAGGATGACAATAAGATACACAAGCCCACCGAGAACAGCACCCAGTCTTGTCCGCCCAAAGTGGTCTTGAAGATGAGATACGGGCGTCACACCGACCAAGTCACCACTACTGGGAGATAACCCTTCCCCCAGTATCGAACGTCCTTTGAGCTTCCCACCTCTGTAGCGGTGGGATTCAGCGTGGACTTCCGCTCTGGCCTCTGACGAGGCAGGAGCATAGCTTCCGTTCGCGTTCAGCGTCCAGCGGGCAACGACGCTTTTGCAGGCGTCAGCGGCCGTGTTCCGAGCGGCTTGCACCAAGCCACCGTTGAACCCATCTGTCTCTTCGCGCCCATCGTCGTACGTGTCGTCGTCCAGCGTGGTCTTGCTGTGGTGACGGACTCACCGTCGAAAGCGTGCCCGACCACGTACTGGGCCGACCACAGGAAGACGTCGACGGTATCGACGAGGAGGGCGGCATCGTCGCTGTCCACCTCGAGAGCCACCTGGACGGTCCGACGCACCGCCATATCGCGTCTGGCCCGGTAATGAGTGTTAAATGAAAGGGAACCAGCCCGCCACCGCAGCATGGTGAGAGTCACCACTGACGGCGTCACCCCACGGCTACAGCCGTGGGATTTCTCCAGTATTTCATATAAATATCACCAAAATGTCAATATTCCGATGGTGCCGCCGGTACCCCCACAATTCCTTTGAGTAGCACATTTGAAATACTCGTAACTGGACCGCGAATCGGTCGGTATAGGATATCTACAGACCAGTCAATAGAGGTGGTTTTTGAGTATTTTTAATCCCATATCGACCAAGTAGCAACTTGAGTCAATTGTAACGAGAGAGGGTAAGAAGGCTTTGTAGTGGCATATAGAAGTGTAGGTGTTCGCAGCCAAGGATTCCTGGTCTTGGATGACTCTTGGCACCCTCAACC
>CAZSSY010000086.1:1844-11918 GCA_964609565.1 uncultured Natronomonas sp. | reverse complement strand
TCTGCCAGGAGCCAGCAGATACAGTGGATGACACCCGGTCTCTCAAATGTTTCCAACTGCCGTATTTCGTCCCCACGATATCATATAAAATGGACCCAATCTCGTACAGGCCGTCCAAAAAAGGCGTATCCGTGCTGATCGGTTAGAGATTGGGAGGGTTTATGACTGACCCCTCTCCTTTAAAACGGTCAAAAATCTCGCCATCGAAAATCTGCAACTTCTCCCTCCTCAAACTCAACTTGATCTGAGGTGGAGTCACGTTCGTCTCCCGTCGTCTCCCCGGCTTCTTCATGTAGCACTTCCATTACGTCACAACGCCTCCCATGGTATAGCTCATGGTCAAGGTCTGTCTCGTCAGGAAGGTCCGCACGGGCGTGGTCATCCTATCGAAGAGTCGCATCAGTTGTCTGCAGCAGCTTCCTCGTCGTCTTTATTAGGGAATAGTTCACGAAGGATACGAAGCCGTTGCATCTCTTTCAACTCGCTCCAAATCCGAGGACGATTCTCGTCTGGTATTCCATACATATCTAGTACGAACTCTTCAATCTCCCAGTCGAGATTTTCATCCACTTCTCCGTCCCCTTTAACCGCATCTCTTACCTTCTCAACGAACTCCCGGTATTGCTTGATAGATTCGTCATCCTCGAAGTCCACCTCGGGAACCGGGAGTGACACGATGTCCGTTTGAGTGTGCCTCGGATACGATTGCCACTCCGTGATGCCCTCAGTCTTGGCATAATAATACAGCATGGCTCGTGAATTCAGGAATCCAAGGAAGTACTCAATATCGTACTCATCAAAGGGCGGATCCCTGTTGGCCTTCGGGCGGAACGAAAACACCGCCTGTAGACACCTGGCATCGCTGTAATCGACTGTCGCGTAGAATCCAACACTTGCTTGCCGAATGAGCAACTTGGGGGGCTCGAACCGCCAGTCGTCTTTCAGTCCAACACCTGAAATCTCTGCATCAATGTACGCTTCGTCACTAATCCGATATCGGTTGACGTGTTCTCCAAAGTAGATGGAGGTGTCACAGTCCTCGGTCGGGGCATCTTGGATAATCTCCCGGGTGGTAACTGCCTTGGCGAATTCGTATCCCTCTCCACAGTGACTACAGGTTTTTTCATAGTACCCTCCACCCTTGGACTCAGCCCGTTTACGAGGGTAGGTGTCCCACTCCAGGCAATAGGGGCATTTCATCACCTCTCCCGCTTGACCGATTTCATCGCCCCGACCGTTATCGATGACGCTGCTCCAGTCAACCGTATCAGATTCCATTGCGTCGAGAATCTCGTAATCCTGCTCGCCCGCCCAGACAGGGAACCTGTATCCATCCTCTGTGTGGAACCGCTGCTGCTTCGTAATATTCTTCTTATCCTCTAAGATTTTAGATAGGGCCTCGCCGCCACTCCCCATCATTCGCTCCCGGTCTGACTTTTGGATTAATCCCACCTCCGATTCGTGGTCGTCGTCTGGTGGTGCATTTGTGTACTGGAGGATCGCCGTCCCCGAGTAAACGTCGTCGAAGATACCTTCCCCGAGCTTGAACACACTGTCTACTTGGTGGTTATCAACGAGCCACTCACGGGACGGTGAGGAGTCCTTCCGGATGATACTGTCCGGGATGATAAATCCAAGAGTCCCATCATCCTTCAACAGACTCCCCGTAAGTTCGATGAAGACTTCGTAGCTATCGTATTGGTTCTCAGCCAATGTGTAGGTGTCTTCGTGTTCTATCCATTCTTCATAGAACGACATATCTGCGCCCCACGGCGGGTTGCCGATGATAACAGAGAATCCACCCTCATGCTCGAAGATCTCATCAAACTCGTCAGACCAATTGAACGCACCCATTGCTTCTGCTTCTTCTACGGAAATACCCAGAACGTCCGCCACTTCTTCTGCCTCCCCGTTTAGTAGGCAGTTCCCCCTCCGGATATTCTCCTCCAACATCGTTGGAACTGGCTCGTCTTGCTTGAGAGCCTTAAGAAACAGATTCACAGCGGCGATCTCCGTTGCTTGATAGTCGAGATCCACACCGAAAATGTTGTTACGTAAGATACGCTGCCGGTAGTCGTCTGGTCGCTTGTGAGCATTAGTGTACTCAGTCAATCCCATGTCGTCGATACGAGCCGCTTTTACGAGGTCATCGTACTCGTCATATGCCTCGATAAACTGATCGTACGCTTTAATGAGGAAGCTCCCGCTTCCGCACGACACGTCGAGTACACGGAGATCTTCTACGCAGTCGAATGCCGCCCGGGCGGCGTCGAAGTCAGGGTCGCCCTCCATGAGTTCTGCTCGAACGTCCCCCATCAACGCATCTAGACGTTCTCCGAGCGTTGACTCGACAATGTATTCTACAACCGGTGGAGGCGTGTAGTAGATACCATCATCACGACGTTCTTCGCTTCGCTCGGCTAGCGTAATCCCTTCGTTTTCTGTCTTCTCTTCGATGGCGTGACCGAGGTAGTCTTCGTAGATGCTACCGAGAATGTCTGCGTCGATGAATTCGAAATTGTACTGATAGAAGTCGTCGATGATTCCTTTGAGAACGTCGTTCTTGACGGTCCATTCCTCACATTGATGCCGCGCAAACAACGCCGAGTTGTATACACTATCGAAATCCACGAACGAGTTCGTGAGGTCCTTAATTAGACGGCGTTCTTTGGGATTGATGGCTGTCGTATCCCAGGCTTCCATCATCACACGGAGAGTATCGTGCGTAATGATTCCCCGATCCTCCGCGACTCGCATGACTACTAAACGGTCGAGGATTCTCTGAACCCCTTCTCGAAGTAGGTCTTCATCCAGGTTCGGATGATTATCGTGAATATTGCGAGTAAGGGCTACCCGAGCATCAGAGAGCGTGTTCAGAACAGATTCAGTAATTGGATCTCGTTCCCGAGATCGCTCAAGAGCTTCTAAGGACCCGTGACGAACAGAGGATCTCGAGAGTTTTGATAACTTTTCAATGCCCTCCTCGGACAAGAATTCATCTACGGATATCTGGAGTACGAGACCATCCTCTGCTTCCCCCTTGGCAACGTGCGTCCAGTATAACCGTAGCTCTTTGAAATTCGTTAGAACGGCCCAATCACACCGTTGATGATAGGCGTAGTCGATGGCCTGGTCTGCCAACGGCTGCGTCTTTCCATTGTCTAATCTTCGCTCACCGTCAAGGTCCTTGCTGAACCTCTTTGCCTCAACGTAGTACTGGTCGACACCATCCATCACGATGCCGTAGTCAGCAGGCCCTACGTCAGTCTCATGCTCTGGCCGCACTTCTTCATTCTCCGTATCCCAGCCCAGCGCTCTCAAGAGCGGATTTACAAATTGCTGTCTTACTGCTGGTTCCTTCTTCTGTTTCCGTTTGGTCTCGGAGAGGTCATTATAGCTTTCAACCAGGCTCTCCAGACCCTGTAAATCGACCCTAGATGACCCACCCACAGAACTCGCCTTCGACATAGCTATCCATTAGATACCGACCAAATATATCCACCGACGAGGCCCAGGCGTTTCATCTCACCAGCGAGGGGCGCAGTCTCGACGTGACAGATTAGGTAGTAGAAAATTACAATTGTGAAGCAGTTCAGACACCCCCACTACCACCCCCCGTTCCTCGATTTCCAGCCTTAGTGCCAAGGCTACGTTGGATGATGGGTTAGCCAGGCATAGAGCGATAATCAGGATCAGCTTGGATTCCGTCATGTGCTACAGTAGGGGCAGATGACTTGGGTTTTCAACTTGGGTCCGGAAAGAGACAGAACGGTATCTGAGCCTCGAACGAGCCCGTATCTACCTTGAATATCATTCGAACCGAAGGAAGAGATTGGTTGCTACCCCGAACAATCACGAAAGGGGTAGGGTTCGTGTTGGCCAGTCGCGCTGGAACCGATCTCAGCCGTCGTGATAGGCCGCCCAGTCGTCCTCATCAAGCTCGAGCACTCCATCAACCCCCGTTGGTCATCACCGAAGAGCACATCAGCCAGCAACGGCGTCAGCCGAGCACATAACTCATCAACATCGCTCAACACCCCACGGATTTTCCCTCCACGACGCAGCAACACATACGCCTCCTGTTGCGCCTCGGAGCCATCGCTCTTCACTTCGATATACGTGGTTGAACTGCCGGTACTGTCATCGCTCGCTTTCAAATCATGGATTGACATTCTATCACGCCCGCAGCGGTTGACTGCGAGCGAGCAGCGCTCTGCTGGCCATTATATTAAGTGCAGTCTCAGTATTCGAGTAGGTCGAGTCCAGGATTTTGTTCTGGGCAGTTAACCGTGAGGGCGATAAGAGTTTGGAGATTGGCTTAGAACCTAAAGAGGCGCTGGTTTGAATACTGATTAGTAAATTTAATGACCATGATGAAAGGAGAAAATAATGGGGAGAACAACGATGAGACAGAGGAATCAAATTCCATATTCTCTACTCTAAAGGAAAAAGCGGCTGGCGGAATGGAATCATACTTTAATTCACAGTTTGCTGCATGCCCGTCCTGTGAAAAGAGTCCCTCGTTTGATCTCAAACAAAGTTGACCCACATATATTTTAGAATGTCAGAACTGTGAGGCGCGTTTAAAACAAACTGGTGGACAATACTGGGAGCTGGTTGAAGGAGATTCAGACCTGGTTGGAGAGTCTCATTCAATCGAATATTGGAATACCATGGATGTTAAGTCTCCATCGTCACCTGAACCTCAGGGAGATTATGTTAGCTCATATAAAATTGAAAAGGTGGCAGACCTCCTCGATAGTGGGGAGAACGTCCATTACATGGCTCGAGGCAAGGCGGGCATTCAGGGCATTCCACGGTTAGTTGTGACGGATAAACGGGTTTTAGCCAAAATCCCGGAGTGGTTTGGTAACGACCACCGGTCTTTCCCGTATGAGAGCATCAAAGGGATAGATTTTGAGTCAGGAATAATCAATCACAAAATCACTTTCCATATGCCTGGAGGGATGATTCCAATGAGTGTTCGCAGACCGGGGAAAGGAGTGTCGAGACCTCGTAGAATTTGTCCGGAAGAAAGCTGAAGAACCGACCCAGCCAGCCGGCTCTGAACAATCCTCACAGAAGTTAGATCCTACAAAACGCTTGAAGAATCTGAAGGAGTTATATGATAACGGAGTGCTTAGCGAAGATGAATTTAAATCAAAGAAGAATGAACTCTTGGATGAGATTTAGAATAATAAGAGACTCCATTTCGGTATTACCCCGAGTTCTGGTACTTGGTGCTTCTTTTGACGTAAACCATACGGTTGCGAAACGCCGCCGCCACTATCCGGATTAAATGGCTTGAAACGGTCGATATTATCATCATCAGCATCCCGTGTATCGATACATTGCTACCTGTAGCAAACTACCTTTGGCACATTGCTCCAACGTACCCGTCAGTTTTCAGCCCACAACGCCTAAGCATACCACCTTCCAAAAGAAGAGAATTTGATGGTTGCTCTAAGGACCGAATTGCTGCGAGGATAGGATGTTCTGCCTACTGTTATGGAACAAAAAGAACTCGCCACGGAAATCTCTCATAAACTGCCGACCCATGGGGCTTTGACTCTCGAGAAGGTCGAAAGTAGAGCGACCAATATTCGGCAGGTGGATTTGTGTATTCTATTCGACATGGAGCGACATCCGAGTTCTGGCAACTCGCCGTCCCAGTAGCCGTCCTCGTCGTGAGTGTCTGGCAATACGGCGGCGGTCGACGTGCGCTCTGGACGATCGGTGGTGGCGTCGCTGTCGCGGTCGCCGTCATCGCCCCCTTCCTCGCCACCGGACTAGCAATCCCGTTGTTCCTCGAAACAGTGCTCGCCCCCGTGTATGGCGTTGAAGGCTATACCATCGCCGGCCGGCTCCTCGGCGTTGTCGTCGAATTCGGATACGGAACGCTTCTGATACCGATCGCGGCCGTCGGGTGGGGACTGGCAGCCCGACACGACGCCTCCCAGTACTGGTGGATCGGGACCGGTGGCATGCTCTATCTGTGCCAACTATTCCTGGAGATGCAGGGGGCAATCGAACTAGTGCTCTTAGTGGTCTTCCTCGCGGTTGGGGTCGGTGTCGTGGTCGCGACGCTGACCCGCCCATCGCGCCGACGAGTGATGGCTATGGCTGTCGTGGTGGTGATGGTGTTAAACGTCTACTGGCTGGCGGGCCAGATCACGCCGATCAAGACAGTGGTTGAAAATGAGCGAGCGGAGCAGACAATCCCGGACTACGAGACGCTGCCCGAGGAGCCGGCGGGCATCCCGTTGATGCAGATCATCTACTGGGAGCAGCACCGCCCAGACACCTGTCATTATCGCCTCGGCCACAAACAACGATGGTACGCATACACAACCGGAGGATCAGTAATGAAACAGGAATGTGGACAGTGGCCGTTCGACGACTCACCCCGGCAGTGGGCCATCAACCGCCTCACCCCAGGGTGAACTCACGACACCATCGAACAGTTCTCACCGAGCCCTGACAGCCCCATTACCGCTCTCGGCTTCGTCTTTGTGATGATGACGGGGTCCCTCCTGAGGGATGAGTGGGTTGCTGGTAATGCGTAGTGGCTGATTTGTGGCGGAGTAGCGGGATTTGCATGTGGTATTGGAGGGGCGCCAAACTTTTATTTCGGTTAGCGTTGATGGTGCGGCAATGGTATCAGAGATCACGGGATGGTGGGAAGCATTGGGCGCCAAAAGTCAGACGCTGTATCTCATTGCCACGGTGATTTTACTCGTGCACGCGGTGGTCCACGGCCTGGATGCGTTCACCGGCATGGAGTATCCCTTGGTTCATGGCGCGCACGTCGGGCCGCTTGGGTACAGTATCGGGTTCATTGGATTACTCAGCTTGTATCCGGCAGTCGCGGACACGAGCCCCAAGCTTGCAGCGGTCGGTGCCGTCTTCGCGGTCTCCGGGTTACTCGGCTGGATTGGGGAAGCCGTCGTTAGTCTCGCCGAAGTCGCGGGAATATCAACGCCTGGCTGGCTCGAAGCCTACGGCATTCTGATTCTCCTCGGATTCGTCATCGGGTACTTCGCGGTGGGTGTCGCCAGCCTCCGATCACCCACGATACCGCAGACAGTGGGACTGGTGTTATTGACACCGTTGCTCGTCATGGCCTTCGACATCGGCGTGGTCGTCGCCGACTTTGCCTCAGCCACGGGCCAATTCGCTGTCGCCACCGGATTCGCCCTCGCCCATCTCGCCATCGCAATTGCACTCCGGTCTGATGAAGCCTCACCAGACTACGCAATGACAGCTGGAGAAGCAACACCGTAAACCAGCTCTCTCGTCGTATCCAGAGAGTCAAAGTACCTGACGCACTCGAGTGGGGATGCCCGTCGTTGTCCCTAACAAGTATATGGCACCGCTCATTGACATCCAGACCACTGAAATGCCAATGTCCAAACCATTCAAGTCGCTCGTATGGGTCTGCGAAAGGAAGGCCCCAACCGGTTCGATTCAGAAGATGGCTTCACCACGGGAGGGTGGCCGGTCAACCTTGAGGCGCACGCCGGCAAGTCACCGCCAGAAGGAGCAGAAACACGTGGTGGTCCCCGTTTGACCACTTTTGCATCCAGGAATCACATGGCTCAGTGCGTCTATCAACAAAACCACCCGGAGATTTCTATATGACAAGACATCGAATGCATGGAATATCGACCCCGAGCATGGCAAGCAGTCGACAGCTCCGATTAGAAAGTAGAAGGATCGGCGTCGTTTCTTGCGGTCCTCAAGCACACCACACGAATTGATCTCCGTAGTCCCGACGCGGGATGTGGAATGCTGAAGGCACCACCGACGCCAACCGGTGTGCAATGACACGAATCGGTTAGTCCGTTTGAGGGAGGCTGATGGCGCCGAGTACGAAGAACCCAACGGCGAGGATAGCGAGGACACCGAGATTCCAGTATGGGTCAGCCCCAGCGAGACTCGTCGTGTCAGCGGTCCAGACGGCCAACGTCCCGGGCGGCTGGAACGTTGTCGCTCGGACGCCACTGGCAAAGTAGGTGAGTGGTGAGACAGCGAGCACCGGATGGAGCCACTCCGGGAGTAAACTCGGCGGGATAAACGTCTCAGAGAGGAACAATACCGGGAGGGCGATACCGTTGGCTGCGGCAATCACCCCATCTTGGGAGTCCGCAATCCGGCCGATGACGGCACCGAGGCCACAGAACACGCCCACCCCACAGACCAGATACGGGAGCAGAAGCAGCGACACCTGGAAGGCGGCATCGGTGACGAGAAGGATCAACGCGAGGATGAGGAGTGACGCAATACCGATGACGATGATATTGACGATGGTATGGGCGAGGAGCCATTCTCCTCGCGTCAACGGGGTGGTGGCGAGTTTTTCGAACCGGTTCCCGATGCGGTGTCGGGCGACTTCACTCCCGATGCGGGACAACGGCGTGAACAAGACGACAACTGCCAAATACCCGGCGACATAGTAGCCGGGCGGCTCGCTAAACAATCCGCCGCCGCCCGGGTCTGTCCGGACGAGCACCCCAAAAATCACGATCAAGATCACCGGGAAAAAGAACGTGAAAAACACCGCTGTCCGCCGCCGCAGAAACGCATACCACGCCGCACGGGTTTCAGCCCGAAGCCGACCCACGCGAGTCATACCCGCCTCCCCGCCGGAGCGACATCGGCGGACGCTGTCGCCTGGTCAGTCAACGCCGCGAAGACGTCATCTAACGTCGGCTGCCGCCACACCAAGCCATCGTACGCCACACCCGCGGTATCAAGGGCGTCCGCAATCGCCGGGATATCCGCCGGATCGACTGCCACTGACAGCCCCACCCGAGACGGCTCGGGGGTATAGCCAGCCGCCGTCAAGGCCGCCCGGGCAGCTGAGACAGCCACTGTCTCAATCGTAAGCGAAGGGTCAGGAGCGTATTGCTCAATGAGCGCGGTGGGTGACCCGAGAGCGACAAACTCGCCGTCGGCAAGCAACCCGACGCGGTCGGCGAGCGCTTCGGCTTCATCCATATAGTGGGTCGTGAGCACTATCGTCGTCCCCCGCTCGGCCAACTCATCGATGAGCTGCCAGACGGCCCGCCGACCCGTTGGATCGATGCCCGTCGTTGGCTCATCCAACACCAACAGATCAGGGTCATTCACCAACGTAGTCCCCACACAGGTCCGCCGCTTCTCTCCACCACTCAACGAGTCATACCACGTCTCGGCGTGGCCTGACAAGCCGACATCAGCAATGACATCCTCGACTGGCCGGGCTTCGTCATAGAGCCCAGCATAATACGTAATGAGTTCACGAGCTGTCAGCCGGCTGGCCGGCGTGAATTCCTGCGGGAGAACGCCGATCCGCTCGCGGTCGACCGCGTGTGGCGGGCGGCCAAACACCGAGATCGCTCCCTCTGCCGCAGTCGTCCCGGTGAGCGAGCGGATGAGCGTCGTTTTCCCTGCCCCATTGGGCCCGATCACGGCAAAGACCTCCCCCGCCGCAACCTCAAGCGACACCCCATCAAGCGCGACAGTGTCGCCGTAGCGCCGGCGAACATCCGACGCATCGATGACCATGCCAGAACCCGGTCTCCCGCCGGGGTAAAGCCTCCTATTCCCACCCGACCCCCTTAGCGTCCACCAGACAGCGCAATGGGTACTATGGGGTACCGAGTGGCGGACTGGTTAGAGAGAGTGGCGGACGCGGCGCGTGATTTCATCGACATCGTAGATGTCGTCTGTTTTATCGAAGACGATGTCGTCGTCGACACGGACTTCGAAGACGCCGTGGTCGCCGGTGACGAGCGCGACCCGATCGATGTCGTCACCGAACACAGAGAGGAGAGCTTCCGAGACATCCATGGCTCGATTCAGAAATCCACAGGGCACACAATACTCAATCTCGACAGTCGCCATATCGGATGCATATGGAAGCCTGACAGAAGAGCATGTCCCCCAGACCCAGTGACACGAGCCACCGGGGCGGTCAGTCGAACCCTGGTCGCCAGACAAGGATGGCGACCGTCATCACGAACACAAGCGTCGATAAGTCATACGAGACCTGGAGGGCTGAGGCGGCCAAGAACCCGGTGCCGCCGACAA
>CAZSSY010000086.1:0-1744 GCA_964609565.1 uncultured Natronomonas sp. | reverse complement strand
GCCACGCCGAGTGCCCGCCGCCGCGTATAGAAATCCGGGCGGTCTGCGGGGCGAACCCACAGAAACACCAGGCCAGCGATATTCACCCACGCCAGCCCGTATACGAGGTAGCGAGGCTGGGTGAGGGTGACATCAAGGAACACATAGTAGAGTATGACGGCGACAAATTCGGCGTTCAATACGAATGCAGCTGCGGCGAGTCCGCGGCGGTCAGGGAGCGTGCCTCGGATCCGTTCGGCGACAGTGGTATTCGGCGTCATGACCAGACAGGGTGGTCACCGCGGGCCTGGTGGCAGGCGGGGATTGAGGAGGTGTGGGGCGTCACGTGATGGAGAATGACGCGGCCATCATCAACAGGAGGACGAGCCCCAGGCTGAGTGCCATTAACCCGGTCAGCGATCGGTTTTCCCACCTGAGATGTTGGAAGTACCCGACAATGAGCAACGTCTTGAACGTGGCGGCCAGCATCGTCGCACCGAAGGCCTGCCAGTAACTAAAGAACTCGAAGTGGAAGAAAATAAACTTCGAGGTGGCGAGCGCAATGAGGGCAAGATAAATCGCCCCGTATAGTTTCAGCGAATCAGTCGCCATACCCTAGTCGTTTCCAACGACGGCACGACACCTTTTAGCTTTGTCCATGTCCCCGCGCCTACCCGCACACACGCACCATCCATCCCACCAATAGATGCAGTTGACGTGTCACCAAGCACGGAACAGGCCACGGATGATGTATGTTACTCGTCGTCTGTATAGCGGTTATAGAGGTGATTTGCGACGAGGATACCCGCCACCCAGAACCCGACACCGATGGCAGCAAACGCCATACCCCACAAGAACTGGTCGGCCGCGAGGAGGCTCAACCCAGACGGCAACGCCATTACGTGACACGGGGAGACGAACGCGTATATATCTACGGTCCCAGCACGCGCCCCCACGGCCCTCCTATGTCACATCGCTGGGCGTGTCAACGCGGAGTAACACGAGGAGGACGACGAGCAAGCTGAGTTCTGCGACCTTCGAGACGAAGACGTAGCCATCGCCGACGAGATGTTGGGCAGCGACCACGAGCGGATTCCCATGGCCGTGGACGTTCGGCTCAAGATACGGCCAGAATGCACCGTGATCAAACACGGTATGCCACAGGATAAACCCGACCGGAAACACCGCGACGACAATGAGTCCCCCGAGATACAGACGACGGCCTGCAAACCCCTGATAGCCCAGGATGACACCCGCAAGCAACGCAACCGCCCCGAGCGTGAACAACAACGGCCGGGGGTCACCGAGATAACCAGCCTGCGCATACACCAATAATGCAACCCCGCCCTGAGACGGATGGAACAAATGCACTGCGGCCACAAACACCGCTAACCCGCCAGCGAGATACCGGAGCCGGCTGACACCACCCGCATCCATACATCCGCTATCCAGGGACACCACGTAGGTTGTTTGGTTCACCTCTCGATACCCGCCCCCACGTCACCACCACAAGCCACACACGCACCCAATACGCGGTGGACCCTCCCCCTCATGAAACCACTCTCCGCCCCAGACCTCAAGTCAAGTCCCCTGGCGCGTAGGTGTCACCGACGATGCGAACGGCTGGAGGCCAAACGAAGAGCGGCGGGTTGGATTCGGTGTGCCTGCCTCGGTGGTCTGTGCGTGCGGCGAACGGATGGAGGCGGTGTTAGAAGAGGTAGAAGAGGGGGAAGAGGAAGACCCAGACGATGTCGACGAAGTGCCA
>CAZSSY010000085.1:0-12031 GCA_964609565.1 uncultured Natronomonas sp. | reverse complement strand
TGGGAGAACGCGTGTCCGGCACGGATTGCGTTGCAGGTACCGCGATATCGCCCGATTCAACAGGCCGAGGCTGTGAATTGTCCAGTCTTGCTATGTATTGCGGTGGACGATCAGATCGCTCCCGCATCGATCGCCGAATCGTTTGCTCGCCGCCTTGATCATGTCGAGGTACTCCGGCTTGCCGGTGGTCACTTTGACCCGTATAGGGGGGACTTGTTCGAACGGGTGGTTTCCCAGCAAACGGGGTTCTTCACGCGACATCTACAGTAACTCCCCCACAACCCTGGCTACTCGTATTTGTACGTTTCGGCCGTTTCGATGGATGAGCGAAGACCGCCGCTTATGGCATACTGCGGCGATAATGTCGCTACTGGCCGGAAGGCCAGCATCCACCGACGGAAACCCCTCACCCAAGGACCCGCGTTACTAACGCCGGGTCATCGTCGTGGATCTCATGGCCCATCCCTGCCCGGGATGGGCCAATTTCATACCACACTCACCCACTCACTACCAGCGACGGTACCATCCACCCGCCAAGCACACCGCCACACCCTCCGCTCACGGAACTGTCCTCAACACCTCCGAGACCACCACCAGCAAGGGCACATCTCACCGCGTGGTCGCGGAGACTCCCGGCTTTATATGGTATCGCGTGATATCGGTTCCCATGCACGTCCTGGTTCCGATCGATGGGTCCGATCCAGCCGACGTGGCGTTACAACACGCATTCGACAAGTTTCCCGACAGCGACATCACTGCGCTGTACGTGATGGATCCGGTGGATGGCGCCACAGCATGGGGACCGGGAAGTGCCGGCGAATGGCTCGCCGGAGCCGAAGACCGAGCAGACGCCGTCCTCGAAGACACTCAGTCCCTCGCCGCAGAAGCTGGCGTGTCAATTACTACCGATTCAGTCGTCGGTCGGCCCGCCCGCGCAATCGTCGACTATGCAGACGAACACGATATTGACCATATCGTGATCGGAAGCCACGGCCGTGATGGCATCAGCCGCGTCCTCCTCGGGAGTGTCGCCGAAACGGTCGTCCGCCGCTCACCAGTCCCCGTCACCGTCGTCCGCCAACGCGAATAATCACCACCCATCGAATTCTCTCACACCGAAACATACCTCGCTTCATCTCTCAATCGCCACACGCCACGAATACCGCTTCGCTAACCACTGAAGAGACCCCGCCTCCCCCACTGGCTCTGCATCATCTGTTCGTTCCTCCAGGAGACTCCGACCAGGCGGGTACCCTGGTTGATGCCGGTATGTCGACGAGGAATACCTTCTGGTGTGTTATGGACAGACGTCTTTCGGGTTTATCCCACCGGCTGTTGTAGGGCTGTGTATGTATGATTCGATTCTGGTGGCAACAGACGCGAGTCGGGATTCAGTGGCTGCCGTCGACCATGCGGTCATGTTAGCGCGGGCGACCAACGCTGCGTTGCATATCATCTCCATCGTTGAAACGCGGACCGCATACGACAATGCAATCGTCGATCCAGACGAAGTCCGTGAGAATCTCCGGGCCGATGCTCGTGCGGCCGTCGAGACCGCCGTTGGCATTGCGGAGGACGCCGAGGTCGAATACCACACGGCTATTGAGGAAGGCCCACCCCCGGAGTGCCTCCTTGACCATATAAACGCGATAGATGCTGACATCGTGGTGCTTGGCGCAACCGGCCAGTCAGCGTTCAAACGGTTAGTTGTCGGTAGTACCGCGGAACGTTTGCTCGCTGACGCTCCCATCCCTGTTATTGTCGTCGGTCAGGGGGCGGATACTGGAGACGATATCGATAGCCTTGACAGCCATCACGTAGCGTAACCACAGCTCAATAGGCGAGTTCGCTTCTCTCATGCGATGTTTTCACAGAATCCTGGTGTCAAACCCATCCAACTCACCTATCCACACCGAAGACACAACGGTATACAGCCATTTCCCCTGTATCATCGCGTATCCGGAATGATTTTGAGTGTCTTTGATGGTCACTTGTGAGTGCTGCATCAGTGGGTTGTATGATCGGTTTGGGGTCGTTTCGCGGTTCGGGGAATCGGTTGTCAGTTGGATTCCTGGCGGCTTTGCTCGACACGATCAGTAGAGGCATGCTCTCCCGTAGCATTTGTCGATGGTTGACGGGATGGGGTGGTCTCGGTGTCGTCGGTGTAGATGATCGAGTATCCAAGTGCGATAAAGATGAGGCCCCAGATGAGGAAGGCGATATCCCAGACGATAATGCTCCCGGGGCCATCTGGCCAGACGTGGTGGATGCCGAGGAGGTGGTGGTTGATGACGCCCTCTCCGACGTTGAAAATCCCCCACCCGAGAATTATCGAGCCGAGGAGCGTTTGGCCGGGAAAGGGGACCTGTTGGCGGCGCCATACTCGCACGAGCAGCCAGAGACCGATGATGGTGAAGAGATAGGTGGCCGCATGGAAGAACCCATCAGCCATCACGTTCAGCGTCATATCGCCGGCAATACTCGGATCGGCGTGCGATGATACCATATGGTGCCATTGGAGGATTTGATGGAAGACGATCCCATCGAAGAATCCACCAAGGCCTAGCCCAAGGAGTATACCGGCTTGCACGAGCGGTTGACGGCGTGCAGGCAGCCCCAGCCATATTTCGTCAGTATTCCGCATACCGGTGTTTTCCAATCGATTCTCGAAGATATTGCTGCTTGTAGCTTCAAGGACGATGTATCAATGGAGCTTGATGTCGGTCCCTATTCCTCGTCCTTTGTTTAGGGGATGCCACGGCCGGTAGACGTTCCAGCAGCTGGTGGGTGTGTTCTGTCTGTCGAGAGGCCGTCCAGCAATGCGGAGCGTGTGTTCACTCTTATCCTTCGGTCTGGTGGTGATTGCATCACGTCGATACGTGGCGGATACGGATCTATGTGGGGTGGCGGACGATGTGGACGTCGTATCGTGGATCGGTGGAGACTGGTGCGCCGATGCTGGTCAGCGGTTGGGAGACACTGGCTGCATTTTCACTGCCGATAAAGACGATATCGGCGTCGATTTCGCCGGCGACCTGTCGAATCGTTCGCACGATATTCATCGTGGATGAGGCGTATGGCTCATTTTCGGGGTTGGAGGGGCGTTCACTCCGGAAGGTGGCATCAGGCGCGGTTGCTTGTGCTTGGTCTCGGAGTTCAAGTGAGACTAACTCCGGTTCGAATTCGTCGTCTTCGTCAATCCAGCCGCGTTCGACGGCAAACCCTGGGTCAGATGGAACGACTGTCAACACCACGACTTCTTTGTCGAAGGCCTCACCGAACTCCGTCGCACGTTTGAGGGCAACTTCAGCAAGCTCTGAGCCATCAAACGGGACTAGCAACGTCATATCGTTTCCCTAGGTACCAACCATCTTGGGTTTTCGCACCTCACCCGCGAACGCCTGTTCTACGCCATACGACGGGACCGGAGACGGATGATGTCTAGGGCTCGAACGACGCGTCAGACCGAAACCCATAATGCCGTGACACCACCCAGATTGAACTGCGCCGAGGTAGCCTAGCCTGGCCAAGGCGGTTGCTTCGAGAGCAACTGTCCATCCGGACTCAGGAGTTCAAATCTCCTCCTCGGCGTCCACTTTCTGTCGCGCCATCAAGGTCCCTACTCTCGGGTTTCCACCACAGGGACTTCCTCTCAGTACTTGTTTTCCTCAGCCCTGGTCACGCTGTCGTCTGCCGCGGGCACGGTCGGGCACCCGACTCCTTGTTCGTGGTCAGCTCCACACGGATGCGTGACCAGGGTTGACGCGACATTTGTAGACGGGTCCTCGGTTGAAGAGTGGTGTTAGAAGAATCCCAGGCTGGATGCGATAGCGTATCCGGCTTTCGTGGCTTCAACTTTCACCGTATTTGTCACGCCGATCCCTTCAACGGTGACATCGTCGGAGTGGTAGGCATCGACCGCTTCTGCAGATGGATCATCGGCTTCGGCGATGTCGTTGAGTGTTTCCTCATCGGTAATAACCCGGATTGTCGGGTCGTGTTCGCCTTCGTCCAGTGATTCGATGTGGGCGTCTTCATCGGTAATTGCTGTGTACACGTCATCGTCTTCTTCACCTTCAATGATCAGCGCGACTCGTTCGTTTGCGAATCGGTCAGTGATGACATCTGGTGCCGAGTCAACCTGTGCGTTGTATTCTTCGACAATCGTCGCTGCATCATTACTCGAGGAGGCAGCAATACCCGCTACGGGCGCCGCTGTAAACCCGAGTATCAACACGGTAGCGAATAGGGCTGCGACAAAAGTTCGTCGCATACCAAATACTAGCTCCATTATTACTGAAGTTCTTTCCGCCTATTTCAGTAGGGTGAATCATTCCCCATCCGACGACAATCTTCGAGGTCGATTCTCGCCGGCGGTGCAAGGCAGTACAACTCCGTCTTCCAAGCGGGGCCGGGGGAGGTCACTCACCGTGGAACTCTGGGTCGCGGTCTTCAATACGGGCTTCAAAACCTTCCCGGTAATCATGCGTGTCGTCGAGTTCATGGCCGAGTGACCGTTCGAATTCAAGACCAGCCTGCAGTGGCATATCGAATGCTCTATTAAGCGCGTCTTTCGCATGCTGCATGCCGAGTGGGGCATTCTCACAGAGCCGGTCGGCAAAAGCGCGCGCCCGCTCATCCACGGCCGCTGGATCGCAAACCTCATGGACCAGGCCACATGCTAATGCATCGTCAGGGGGGATGAACTCGCCAGTGAGCACGAGTTCTTTCGCTTTTGACAGCCCGATGAGCCGGGGGAGACGTTGCGTGGCCCCGCCGTGGGGGAACGTTCCGAGTGTGACCTCAATCACCCCATATGTGGCGTCTCGCCCGAGTATGCGGAAGTCACACGGCAACGTCAACTCGAAGGCCCCTGCTGGCGCGGCCGCTTTGATCCCCGCCACCACCGGTTGCCTCGCTGTCTCGATGGCTTCTAGGACATCGGGGAAAACATCCCGTTCCACATCTGCATCGCGTTCGACCCGGTCGCGCATCATCTGCAAATCCATTCCGGCACAGAATACCGGGCCTTCGCCCAACAGCGTAATCGCCCGGATGTCATCGTGTGCATCGACGTGTTCGAACGCGGTCGTGAGATCCCGCATCAACGGGACATTCATTGCATTCCGTTTCTCCGGTCGTGCAAGCACAATGTCTGCACGCTCGTCTTCAATCTCGAGAGTTACCAGCCCGGACCCGATTTCGTCCATGTGGGCGACATCACAGCAAACGGGATAAAAAACCCGGACATCCCGCTCCATGCCATACCACCTGGAATGCTCTTAGTCCTCCGGTAATGCATTCCCGCGTCCGTTTTCTCGCTTTAGGACGCGGTGGTGGAACAGAAAGGCATCCTGGCAGCATCCCTTGAGACCGCCCGTTCAGTCAAAAAAGTGCTTGGGTCCCTTCGCTTGGCGGTGTCACGTGGGTTCGATTAACTCTGTTTGTTCTCCAGGCGGTTCGTCGGTGGGTGTACCGTTATGGCTGGTGGTTCGTCTGGCGAGTAAATAGCCGTCTGCTGGCCCGGTGTCGCGCGGATGGGCGTCTTGGACCCACAGCGTTCGTCCGGATGGACTGATAGCGTCTGCCCATTCTCGAGCGCGGGCTTTCGAGTCGAATTCTCGGTATCGGTCACGTTTGGCGACCCATTCGCCAGCCGCTTGACTACTTCGTCGAGCGGAGTGTTTGACGGCGACAAGATATGGGTCGCTTTCACTCATAGCCAACCCTTTCGTGTGTACGCGAAAAGCTTTGGTGCCACCACATTGATTGTTATGTAATGACATACGAGGCGACCGTCCACGGCCTCGGTATCAGTGTTGACGAGGGCGGCGATGAAGGGGCTCCCGTGGTCGTCCTCCACGCCCGCGATGAAGCGATCCCGATTTTCATTAGTGCCGATCAGGCAAAATCCATCTCGCACGCGTTGGAAGGCCGCCCCTTTGAGCGGCCACTCACCCATGATCTCTTCGTTGAGATGCTCACCGAATTCGGCGGCGCCATCGACCGCATCCGGATCGATGGGCTCTCAGAGAACACGTTTCTCGCCAAAATCGACGCTGAACGGTATGCCAATGGCGACCGCGAAGAAATCGTGTTCGACGCTCGCCCAAGCGACGCGATCGCTATCGCCCTCCGTGTCGACTGTCCGATTGAAGTCAGCGACGACGTCTTGGATGAAGCCGGTCAATCCCTCGATGCATTCGACATCGAGTAACGCCACCGGGATCGACCGTGACCTCTTCGCTTTCGCTGTCGTCGCGTGGTCCAGCCTGTACCTCGGTGTGCTGATTGCGTGAATTGTTGCATCACCGGGTTGTCTCGATGCGTTTCTCTGGCCGGTTTCGGCGAGCGTTAGGTGCTGGGGTCGATCGGTGTGTCGTCTCGAATTGTGGTGGGGTCGAATGGTTTGTTGACGCCGGCCCACTCCTCGGTTGGCTGCTCGCGGGTGTCGACGTATGCTTCGAGGCCGTTCCCTGAGGGATCATCGAAATATAGTGCTTTACTGATCCCATGGTCGACCGGTGTGGCCTCAACCTCGCGGTCGCGTAATCGGTCATAGAGGTCGGCGAGTGCGGCACCATCGTCGAGTTCGAACGCAATGTGGTAGAGGCCGACACCGGGGCGTGTTCCACCCGGTCCGGCGCTGACTTCTTGCAAGGCGATATCGTGGTGGTGGTCTTCAAACGTGAGGAAGACATAACGGCCGACCCGTTCAGTGACGGTTAACTCGAATACATCCCGGTAAAACCGTGTGGCTGCCTCGAGATCGTGGACTTTGAGGTGGGCGTGTCCGAGATGAGGAGTCATACCGGGTGTACGCACTCTGTCCGGTTAATCGTCTCGCTGGTTTTCTGTCCGGTCTGCCGCCGATTCAAAGTTCAACTCCGATTGTTCCTTCGCGCGCCGATTTTCCGCGACAGCCATCGCGTCGGGAGCGGGGGTAGCGTCATCGTCGATGCGAGCCCACGATTGATGGATTTTCGCGTGACACCACCGACAGAGAAACACGGTGATTTCGTGGGCGGCGTCCGGTCGGTCATCATCGGCGTACATGAGATGATGTTCCTCTAACAGCGGGCGGGTCTCGTCGTGCGCCAGCCGGCGCTCTTCTAACCCGCAGCGAACACATTCCCGGGACCGTTGTCTGGCGCGAAAATGCGGGCAATCCTGCCAGTCCCACTCACCGGCTGGATCGACAACCGGACACCGGAGGTCATCGGCCTGTCGGTCCCTGGCAAACTCCGGATCGTGGTGGCCGTGCTCTGCAGCGTATCGACACCGCCCGTCGTCGGTGAGGTGATCACACCGGTCTACGACCGCATATGGGTCATCAACCCCGACGGCTGTCCCCTGCGGCGTCTTCTCCATACCGGATGTGCGGTGCGGGCGACTTTCAATCTTTCACTGTACTACCACCCCCGGCGAGCCGTGCCGTGCTCCCACGGTGGCATCCTCGAGGCACCGGGTTCGCCCGCCAGCCCCGGCGGGGTGCGTCAATGATTTCGGACGAGGGTTTTTGCCAGCTGGTGTCTCAGTACCGGTTTGTGCGCGTAGTTCACGAAACCGAGGGTGGCGAACAGCTGCTCGCGAGTCGGGTTAAGGTTGCGGACGGCATCATCGCAAAAGGCCTCGGGTTGATGTTCCGGCGGTCATTCCCGAACGATGCCGCGTTAGTCTTCCCGTTCCGTTCGGTGGGCGCCCGGTCGCTCCATATGGTCTTCGTCCCGTTTGACATCGATGCGCTCTGGCTCGTCGATGGTGAAGTCCACCGCGTGACCCGGTTGAACGCCTGGACCGGTCGTGGCCGGGCTCAAGCCGACACCGTGGTTGAACTCCCGGCCGGTACAGCCGACGACGTCACGGTCGGCGATTACATCCACATCGAGGGCTTGTGACAGCTGGCACCTGCCAGCTCCCGGGGACGGCATTCATTCTGCCGACACGGGAGGGCGGAGAGAGGGAAGGGGGGGGGGAATCGGGCAGGGAGTACGGTGGATGTGGCGGTGCTGTCGGTGGTGTAGTGCCGGCAGGGAACCCAACAAGTTAATCAAGGGGCACCCCAATACGAGGAGTGTAGCCATGCCGAACTCCAATGCGGCAGAGGATAGAGGAAGTCGCCGTGAGGCGGCTGGTCGAGAAATTCGACCGGCAGTCTAATACAGAGGATTCTCCCGTGACATCATTATTCGGGGCGCATCCAGCGACTGCTCCCCTCGAAACGTGTGAGGTACAGTTCTTAGATACAACACTCCGTGATGGGGAACAAGCACCCGGAGTGTCACTCACGCCGGATGAGAAGGCTGAGATCGCTCACGCCCTTGATGCGGCGGATGTGGCCGTCATTGAAGCCGGGAGTGCCTGTACTGGACCAGGCGAACGCGAAACAATCGCCCGCGTCACCGACTTGGGCCTCGATGCCCGCGTGACGAGCTTCGCCCGTGGAGTCCGCAACGATATCGACCTCGCGCTTGACTGCGATGTCGATGGCGTGAATCTCGTTGTTCCAGCCAGCGACCGCCACGTCGAGCGGAAAGTTGATTCAACCCATGATGAAGTCATCGCAACGACCGTCGACCTCGTCGAATACGCCAAAGATCATGGCCTCTGGGTTGAAGTCCTCGGCGAAGATGGCTCCAGAGCCGACCTGGCGTTCCTCACGGAGTTGATGCGTGCCGCAATGGACGCCGATGCCGACCGGATCTGTTGTCCGGATACCGTCGGGCATGCCACCCCCGATCGAATGCTCGACATCTATGCTGCACTCTCCGATATCGGGCCGACATCAACCCATACGCACGACGACCTTGGATTGGCGGTAACGAACGCACTTGTCGGCATCGCCGCCGGCGCCGACCTCGTCCACGGCACCATTAATGGCATCGGCGAACGCGCCGGGAACGTCGCGATTGAGGAAGTCGCCATCGCGCTTGACCATGGATACGGTGTTTCCACGGTTGACACCGAGCACCTCTATGACCTCGGCCAGCTCGTCTCGACGTACACCGGTGTCCCGCTAGCCCCCAATAAAGCCGTGATCGGTGAGAATGCCTTCACCCACGAATCGGGTATCCACACCGACGGGACACTGAAAGACGACGCCATGTACGAACCATATCCCCCCGAAAAAGTTGGGCGTGAGCGCCGTCTGGTCCTCGGGAAACATGCCGGCCGCGCCGGGGTTGAAGCGGCACTCGCCGAACACAATATCGAGGTCACCGACGATGATCTCGGTGAGATCGTCACCCGTGTCAAACGCCTCGGTGACCGCGGGAAACGCGTCACTGACGCCGACCTTCTCACCATCACAGAAGATGTCCAAGGCCGCGAACACGACCGCCGTGTCGAACTTGCCGATCTCACCGCCGCCTCCGGGAGTGGGACGCCCACCGCGTCCGTCCGTCTCCACGTCGACGGTGACGAACGCGTAGCGAGCGGAACCGGGAGCGGCCCGGTGGACGCTGCCATCAACGCGGTCCGATCTGCACTCGGGCCTGCAGCCGGTGCCCAACTGGACTCCTACCACGTCGACGCCATCACCGGCGGCACCGACGCTGTCGTCACCGTGGAGGTCGAAATGACACGCGACGACCGCACTGTCACCGTCTCAGCATCCGACTCAGACATCACAAACGCCTCTGTCCGCGCCATGGTTGACGCCCTCGACCGACTCCTCGCCTCCGAAGACCCACCCATCCTGGCCGACGACTAACCCTCCACATCCAGCCCCGGACGCCACCCCCACCTTTCCACCCCACTCCGTTTTTCTTCGTTGCCCAGGAGACCCCCCAGGATTCGTTGCGTTATCACCGACAGCAGTCGGCTCGAGAGAGCAATTGCTCCCGATTGCGTGGAATACGGCGATGGAAAGATGTCCGGTGCGGTGGGCATCGTCAGACAGACCCTTTTTACGCGGTGGCTGGCTATGCCCTGATAATGACGCGGATCGTCGTGGTTGACAACCAGGGACAGTTCACCCACTTGGAACAACGGGCACTCCGCGATCTTGGGGTTGACACCGACCTCATTGCGAACGATACCGACCCGTCCTCAATCGATGCAGACGGCCTGGTGCTCTCCGGTGGCCCTGCCATGGACCGGACCGGGCGATCCCAAGACTATCTGGATCTCGATGTCCCCGTCTTGGGCATCTGTCTAGGGATGCAACTGATTGCCGATACCCTCGGCGGCCGTGTTGCTTCGGGCGAATACGGCGGGTATGCCGACGTCACGGTCTCGATCGACGACGATGATGACCCCCTCATTGGATCACTCGCGCCAGAAACACGCGTGTGGGCAAGCCACGCCGACGAAGTCACCCAAGTCCCACCCGGGTTTACCCGGACTGGATCGAGTGACATCTGCCAAGTCGAGGCCATGAGCAATCCCGCCCGTGACCTCTATGGCGTCCAATGGCATCCCGAAGTCGCGCATACCGAACGCGGCGAAGAAGTCTTCCAAAATTTCCTCGACATCTGCCAAACCAAGGCATAACACCAACACCTACACCCTCGTGTATCGCCCCCTGCCTCCCCTCCGGACGTCCAGCGGTTTCTCCTCGTGATGGATTCGCCTCGCGAGTGGGAGTCACTGTGGAATTTCGGCCGGGTACCCGCCCACGAGGTGAGTTGCAACACGGACGCCTCGTTGTTCAGCGTGTGCGATGTCAAGCTATCTCGAATAGGTCGTCAACGGCTGCTTCGGCGGCTTCGACGGCATCCTGCGCGACGCTCTCAGAGTCGGGGTCAGCTGGCGCGTTGAGATAAATATCGATATCGAGGACGCCGTCTTCGAACCGGACCGTGACGTCCATATCCGTGAGGTCTGACTGTTTGTATCGCGACAAAATGAGGCCTTCTGCGGCATCCGACGCGACGTCCACAATCGCGTCGGCGGATGGCTCTTCAGGCACGCCTGCGGTTGATTACGCCCCGCCTGCGCCTGGGCCGCCCGGCCCCATCGGGCCACCACCACCGCCGCCGGCGGCTCCCTGGAGCATCTGTTGGAGTTCCTGTTGTAGTTCTTCGAACTGCTCTTGCACCCGCGATTCCTGTTTCTCAAGCGTCTGAACACGAACCTCAAGGCTGTCGATTGTCTCCTCGAGATCGTCGTGGGCGGTATCAAACTCGGTTTCGATCAACAACTCACCGACTTCTTTGTACATCTGGGTTTCATCATCGACATCATCGAGTGTTTCGAGGGCGGTCTTGGATTCTTGGAGTTGCGTTTCAGCCTGTTGTTTTTGCTGGGCGACCTGCTGTGCTGTCTCTTGGAGGTCTTGGAGTTCCTCTATCTTCTCTTGGGCCTCCGGCGGTAGATTCCCCTGCATACCCAGAACCTGGAGTTCCCGACTGAAAAACCCCCACATTTCCACGCAGCAGCCTCCATCAAATCCCCACTCCCCCCAGGGATCCCGGACGGCAGCAGGCCTCCCGCTTAAAACCACCTGACGCTGAGCGACAGGGACATGTGAGCGCATACTCCGCGTTTGCAGGCACGGGAGGCGGTCGGGCTCTAGCGGAGACTGACCGTTACGCGAACGCGAGGTCTTGTTCGGCTTCGAGGAGTTCGTGATAGCGGTTCCGGATGGTGACCTCGGAGATGTCGGCGACCTCTGAGACAGCTGCTTGCGTTGTTTTCTCGTTCGTGAGGAGGCTGGCCGCGTAGACGGCGGCAGCGGCCAGGCCGACTGGTGATTTCCCGGAGTGGACGCCTTGTTCTTTGGCGTTCTGGAGGAGTTGTCGCGCACGGTTTTCGGCTTCATCGGAGAGGCCAAGATCGCTGGCGAACCGTGGCACGTAGCTTTCGGGATCGGCGGGCTGGACTTCTAACCCGAGTTCACGGACCACATACCGATAGGTCCGCGCGATCTCACTTTTTTCCACGCGGGAGACGCCATCGACTTCATCGAGACTCCGCGGGACGCCGGCTTGGCGGGCGGCGGCGTACACTGACGCGGTCGCCACCCCTTCGATACTGCGGCCGGGGAGGAGATTTTCATCCAGTGCGCGGCGGTAGATGACGCTGGCGG
>CAZSSY010000084.1:0-12239 GCA_964609565.1 uncultured Natronomonas sp. | reverse complement strand
GATCTACGAGGGCACCACCGAAATCCAGAAACTCATCATCGCCCGCGAACTCCAAGGAAAAGGCTTCTAGTAATCGGTTGCCGTTTGGGTGCTATCGCGTGTTTGGAGATAGATTGATGCCGTGATGCCTTATATAAAGACGAAGAGGATGGTGGTGAGGATATCGCCGATGAGGGTGAGCCTGCTTGGCTGAAGACGAGGCCGGTGGTCGGGGTGGTGTCTGGTGGGGTGGTAGTGACGATGAGTGTGTTGAGTGCGGCGATGAGGATGGTTTGAAAGATGAGGGTGAGTGCGAGGAGGATGATGCCGGTGCGGGTGATAGTTCGTCTGATACTGTCGGTGAGAGCGCGGGTCAGGGCGAGTGGCATGCCGAGGGTTCTGGCGGGATAGTTATATGAAGTATGGATTGGTGGCCCGGTACTGTTGGGGTCGGGGTGGGCAGGGTGATGAGTGTGTAGGCTTTTGGTGGTCCTGGTTGTTGTGGTGGGTATGGCGGCGGAGTTGGCGGAAAAGACAGTACGGTATGAGGAATTGCTTGCGGATGCGGTGGAGGCAATTGAGGTTGTGCCTGCGGAGGGGACGCCGTTGTATGCGGCTGCTGAGGCGTGTGATGAGATGGCGGTGTCGTATCTGGCCGATGGGCGGCATTTCTGTGAGGAGGATGATTTGGTGAATGCGTTGGCGGCGTTTTCGTATGGGCATGGGTGGGTTGATGCGGGGGTTCGGATTGGGGTGTTGGTGACGCCGGGTGTGGAGCAGGGAGGGGTGGAATGATCGTGGAGGAGGGGGTGAGGTGTGAGTGGTGTTGCCGGGTGAAGGAGTAACAATGTTTAACATGAACCGTATTCACTGCTGTATGAATCCAGTATCTCAATAGTGAAGGAGTAACAATGTTTAACATGAACTAGTGTTGTTGTCGGTGGTTGCTGTGTTTTGTGTTAACAGTTCGTATGGCTCGAACTGCCTGAATTTTGAGGTTTGAGCCGTTCCGCCGGCGAAACATTTAAGTATCTTTCGGACTAACATATCGTTACGATAGTGTTCGGGGACTTCTTTGGTTAGCCCAACCCCCCGAGCCCATGGTAACCCATCATGAGTGATACTAGCATCAGAACATACACGGACGAAGAACGAACCGAATCGACAGAGCGTACGGACCAACACGAAGAGACGGCCACCCGCGAAGAGACATCAACCTGTCCGGAATGTGGCGCTCACCTCGAAACAAATTCCGCCCAAGGCGAGACGGTATGTAGTGAGTGCGGACTTGTCGTCGAAGAAGATGAGATCGACCGCGGTCCAGAGTGGCGGGCCTTCGACAGCGCCGAAAAAGACGAAAAATCCCGCGTCGGCGCCCCAACGACGAACATGATGCACGACAAAGGCCTCTCCACTAACATCGGCTGGCAAGACAAAGACGCATACGGGAACTCGCTGTCCAGTCGTCAGCGCCAGAAGATGCAGCGGCTCCGCACCTGGAACGAACGCTTCCGGACGCGCGACTCCAAAGAACGCAACCTCAAACAAGCCCTCGGCGAAATCGACCGGATGGCCTCAGCACTGGGTCTCCCCGAAAACGTCCGGGAGACCGCCAGCGTCATCTACCGCCGGGCACTCAGCGACGACCTCCTCCCCGGCCGCAGTATCGAAGGCGTCGCCACCGCCGCCCTCTACGCCGCCGCTCGGCAAGCCGGGGTCCCGCGGAGTCTTGATGAAGTTGAACGTGTCTCACGGGTGGACAAAATGGAGCTGACACGGACCTACCGATATATCATCCGGGAACTGAATCTGGAGGTCAAACCTGCTGATCCGGAGAGTTACATCCCGCGATTCGTGAGCGATCTGGATCTGAGCGATGAGGTTGAACGGCGTGCTCGAGAGTTAGTCGAAGGTGCTCGTTCTGACGGGATTCTGTCCGGGAAATCACCGGTGGGGTTGGCGGCGGCAGCGGTCTATGCGGCCGCGCTCCTCTGTAACGAAAAAGTCACCCAAAGTGACGTCAGCGACGTTGCCGACATCTCCGAGGTCACTATCCGGAACCGCTACAAGGAGCTTCTGGAAGCGGGCGACGTCGTTACTGCCTGAGTAAATGCAGAACTCATGATGACGGATTGCCGGTTCTTCGCCGTTCCCTTACGGAAACTCATAATACAGGCACAGAGTAGGTGGTATTCTGTGTGGTTGGGTATGTCTTGGGATGGAATACTCCGGAGTCCGGCGTGGAGTCGTGGCTGTCTGTAGAATGGTTTCAGGTTGAGAAGTGTGACAAAGGTTTTCGTATCTGCCCGCCGACCCAGGAGATATGGAGACGTATGTTCGCCTGTTGTGTCCCGAGTGCGGGAAAATGTGGCAGGACTCACCTGGGGACCTTCCAGAATCATCTCAAACGTTTCACTGTCCTGGCTGTCATGCAAGTCGTGTTCTCTCAGAATTTGCGAGGACGGAACATGACCTCCAGAATATCAAGCAATTCTAGGGTTATGTCCCGGTTGCGGACCGTGCACCACATGCTTCACACCGGAGTATTTCAGCCCCATTCTCTTTTTCAAGTCTGGTGTCAGGCAGTCCACATTCTGAACAGAGCACGTAGCCTTGGACGTATTCGTCCATTGCTTCTCGGACGCGGGCCTGGCGGAATTCACCAGTGAGGCGCAGCCGTCCTCGTTCGTCGATGGTCGCGCTCGTCCCGAGTTCATTCTGGAGATATTTCATGAGATGAGATTCATCGCGATCGAGAGTGTCGAGGGTTGCCTGGAAGTTTTCATATACGGTTGCGTTGCCTTCTTGTCGGACGTCTGGGTCCGGGAGGGTAAATCGGTCGCCGCTGCCCTCGATATCAGGGGTTTCGTCGAGTGCGCGATCGAGTTGGTCCTCGTAATCCATAGACATTGATTCGAGAGAACACATAAAAAAGATTCATTTCATCCTCCCGCCCACTGTGAAATCCGAATCCCGTCGGAACACACGCCAGGCTGCTTCTTTCGGGGGTATATGTTAACCTATGTCAGGATAGTTCTATATGTCCCGAGTCGCTACGCCAATTTGACCATGAAGAAGCAGGAACTCATTCATCTCCACGGCCTGCTCGCCGAGGTTTGTCACCACTATGAGCAGGTCGCAGAGTGTGAAGTAGCGCACGTAGAGTATAGCGAACTCGGTGTCCGTCCCACCTCAATCCACAAATCGAAGACAGATCATAAATCTGCGGTCTTCGCGCTCGCGGACGGAATCACTGAAGAAATGGAACGTGAGGCTGAGACGGCTGTCTCAGCTGCTGCGGATTAACGGTTCTCTGCAGACACGTAACCTCTCTTTTCACCGGAGCCAGGTACGTAGTGGAATCTCTGTATTGGGATGCCGCTGAGAACACGTGATGGACGCGGGGGTTATTCGTCCATGAGATCTTCGAATTCGGGGAGGACTTCACCCTCATCATCCCGGTGGTCTTCGTCGTTCTCTGATGTGGTCGGGGGCTCCTGGTCCGTCTGGACAGCTTCGGTCGATTCTGCCTCCTCTTGTGATTCGTCGACAGCGTCCTCTGTGTCGTTCTCTTGGTCTGCAGCCTCTTCTTCATCCTCCTCGGTCACTTCAATTTCTGTAACTTCCAACGGGATATTTTGGAGGCGTTGCCCGATTTCCTTCCGCGCGATGCGTGCTGCGTGCTCGTCACGTTCAACATTGAAGACCGTCATCTCGAGTTCGAGCGCAACGAGGCCTTCGTCGGCGGCGATAAACGCGGGGTCGTGTTCCTCACCACAGTTTGGACAAGATCGCACCCCCATGTTGATCTCGACGTAGTTAAGATCCGGATTCAGCATCTCACCAGTCTTCGAGATCGCGATGCGCACCGCCTCATCGGCCGTTTCCACGTCGTACACCGGAACGGCCGCTTCGACGACAACTCGGCAATCCATATGGCCGTCTTGCGGCCGCAGAGACAAGAAGTTTCGCCCGACTGAAGACCGAATCCAACGCCGCGTCCATGGGAACTCGAAAGGTGGAAAACCTTTGACGTTGATGAGTGAATATGGAGTCTGGGAGTTGCCCGATCACAGACTTTCCCGGCGGGCTAGACCTCCATACTACGCTGGAAAGTGGACAATCGTATGTGTGGCGGCGTAGCGATGAGTTGATGTATCAAGCAGCGCCGCTCCAGGAGGATGCCTGGTATTTTACAGTGCTCCCGGCGTCGGTCACCGCGACAAATGAGCCGGAAGTCATCCGAGTTCGGGAGACAGACGACCAACTAGAATGGGAAGCGTCTACGCCGAACGCATACAGCCAGTTGGAACATCTGCTTCGGCTTGACGATGACGTGGCTGCCATCATGGAGACCGCACCGACTGACCCGCTGGTGACCAAGGCGCTTGAGACATATCGGGGGCTTCGACTCGTCCGCGATCCGTCGTTCGCCTGCCTGGTGTCCTTTATTTGTTCGGCACAGATGCGAGTGGCTCGAATCCAGGGGATGCAGACGGCGTTGGCACACACCTATGGTGACACCGTTACCTTTGATCACGAGACGTATCATGCCTTCCCGACGCCAGATCAACTGGCGTCTGCCACGGAACCTGAACTCCGTGAGTTATCACTTGGATACCGGGCACCGTATGTCAAACAGACAGCCGAAATGGTGGTCAATGACGAGGCGCATCCGCGTGATGCTGTCGAGAAAGAATACGAAGATGCCCGCGAATTTCTCACGACGTTTGTGGGTGTCGGCCAGAAAGTTGCCGACTGTGTGCTTTTATTTTCCCTTGGGTTCTTAGAGGCGGTGCCGCTGGATACCTGGATTCGGTCGGCCATCCAGGAGCACTATCCAGAATGCGAGAAAGGCAGTTACCCAGCGGTATCACGCGCCATCCGCAGCCGGTTTGGGGGTGACTATGCCGGCTATATCCAAACATACGTCTTTCATTATCTCCGGACTGATGGAGCGATAGTAGCGCCACAGGATTCGACGGGCGCCGCATAACCCTCTCGTGGGCTGAGGTCAGGATCGATGGGGGTGAGAAACCACTTACTTAACTTTTCGCAGGTCTACTGGGGGGTATGGTGAGTCCACCGAGTCGGTGTCCGGCCTGCGACACCACCCAAGGGGGTACGTATGAAAAATTACAGTTCCGCCAGATCGAAGCGGGCGTCTGGGAATGCCGAGAGTGTGGAAACCAACTTGACGTCCGGTGAGTCGCATTCGGCGGCCCGGCGTTAAGAATACTGGGCGGACACCGATCACCCACCACGTGGTGTCGACGCCTGCTTCCGCAGTCGGGTACGGGGGATGGAACTGGTAGCGACGGTCGTGACGGAACTGTTAGCGGTTGTGTTCTTCGAATGACCGGCGTTCTAGTTCATGGATTTCTTGCTTGAGGTCTGTGAAGTGATGGATGATATCGGTAAGGGTGATGATGCCGTTGAGGGAGAGCCCGTCTGCGACGGGCAGCTTTTTGACGCCTTCTTCCGCCATCCGTTCGGTTGCCCGTCGAAGGGTTTTATCGGCTGAAATGGTGACCAACGGATGACTCATCGCGGTTGCCACGTCGATGTCGGGGAGGGGGTGGCCTGTATGATAGCTCGCGCGGATGAGATCGGTTTCAGTCACGATACCGACAGCATCATCGACGTCGTTGTACACGATGACGCTGCCGACACGCTCATTGAACATGCGTTCGGCAACGGTGCGGAGCGACGCGGTCTCTTCGCAGGTGACAAGGTCAGTCGACATCACCTCCTCGACGAGCATGCATGAGCTTTGATGGCACACCACATTACTTTCACGCCGATTACACCCGCCGAATCCAATCCTGTTACTCCATCCGTTCCCATCTAGCACTCGATCAACCTCGATACAGCCGGCCAACCTTCGGGCCCGATCGTTCTCTGGACCGGCGACGTATCCGAAGTCCACGGGAAAATGGTGGGGTAGCCGATCGATGGCGGTAAAAGTAACCAGGTGTAGGTGCTGGAGGGACTTCTTTTTGAGGTCGGTGGATACTAGCTGGATGTATGAGTGAACGAGTTCGTGCACACGTTGATGTTACTGGACGGGTGACGGGCGTTGGGTATCGGGCGAATACGCGTGAAACCGCGATTGCGGCTGGTGTTGATGGCTGGGTTCGAAACCGTGCTGACGGCCGTGTGGAAGCGGTTTTTGAGGGCGGCCCGTCAGCTGTCGATGAACTCGTTGAATGGTGTCACACCGGGAGTCCGCGAGCAGAGGTGGAGGATGTTTCCGTTGAATATGAAGAGCCGGAAGGACTTGATGGCTTCTCGATTCGGTGGTAGTCCCGGAACAATTACCGGTTGACCCCTCTATGTGTCGGATATGATTACGACCGTGGAAATGGCTATCCTGGATGAGAACACCGATGCGTTGGGTGTTTCCCAAAAGCAGTTAATGGAATCGTCAGGGAATGCGGTCGCCCAGGCTGTCCGCGAGCACACCGATCCAGAGAGCACAGTAGCGATCGTGTGCGGCCGGGGGAATAACGGCGGTGATGGCTTCGTCGCTGCCCGATTCCTCGCTGGATATGACGTGACAGTTCATCTCATCGGGCGACCAACAAATATACGGACAGAGATAGCCCGGGAAAACTGGGAGGCCCTCCAATCTGCCGCAATCGAGGCCCGTTCCGTCAGTGATTCGAGCCGCATTGAGCTGGGGAATCCAGATATTGTTGTCGATGGGCTGCTTGGTACGGGTGTGACGGGCGCGCTCCGAGAACCTGAAGCCACCGCTGCAGAGGCGATTAATGCGGCTGATACGCGAGTTGTCGCGATCGATGTCCCATCCGGCGTTGACGCTGATACCGGTGAGGCAGTAGGGACAGCGGTGTCGGCCGACGATATCGTGACGTTTCATGACATGAAACCTGGGCTTGCGGAGATGGATACAAGGGTAACCATTGCTGACATTGGGATTCCACACGCCGCAGAACTGTTCGTCGACCGTGGTGACCTCCTGCGGCTCTCGCGCGATCCGCACGGCCATAAAGGGGATTTTGGGACGGTCCTCGTCGTCGGTGGCGGGCCATATACTGGGGCGCCTGCACTCACCGCGCAAGCATCACTTCGAGCGGGCGCTGATCTTGCATTCGTGGCGTGTCCGGCGTCTGTCGCCGATGAAATCCAGGGGTACAGTGAAAATCTGATCGTGGACCCACTCCCGGATGACCGGATTACCCCCGATCACGTCCCGAGGCTTCTTGAGCGAGCGAGGGATGTAGATACGGTCGTTGTCGGACCTGGCATGGGTGATCACCATGAAACAGTGACCGCAATAGAAGAGTTCCTCACAGCGGTTCAGGGAACGGTTGTCGTCGATGCTGATGCATTGTCCGTCGTTCCAACGGTCGAGACCGCTGCCTCGCTCATTTGTACTCCCCATCAAGGAGAGTTCGCCGCGATGGGCGGTGAGATCGCATCCGAATGGCGCGACCGCGCACAGCAGGTCGAGTCGTTTGCAGGAGACCTCGGCCAGATACTGGTTGTAAAATGCCGGTATGACGTGATTTCTGATGGGGAAACAACCCGCGTCAACCGGACCGGGAATCCAGGGATGACAGTTGGCGGGACCGGTGACGTGTTAGCCGGGGTGACCGGGGCGTTGGCGTGTGTCGCTGCACCCGTGGACGGGGCCGCAATCGCGGCATATGCGAATGGCACGGCTGGTGATATCGTGATTGACGAATATGCCTATGGCTTGGTCGCGACCGATCTCCTGGAGGCACTCCCGGATGCATTGTGGCCGAATACAGCGGCCGACCACCAGTAAGAGGTGTCGGAGGTTTCTTCGCGCTTCGACCGAATCAGGGGGTATGGGCGAAGAGGAAAATCTACCGCATATCGCCGACGATGGCGGGCCGCAGATGGTAGACATCAGTGATAAACCCGAGGTTGGCCGGCGGGCGGTCGCCCGTGGAGAGATTAATCTCACCGCCGCGACGATTGCCGCCATTCGGAGCAATGACCTCCAAAAAGGCGATGTCCTCGCCGTTGCCCGAGTGGGAGCAGTCGATGCAGTCAAACATACGTGGGAGAGCATCCCGATGTGCCACCAGATCCCGGTCACGAATGTTGAGACAGATTTCACGCTTGGTGATGAAACGGTGACATTGGAGGTCACGGTGGCAACCCGTGGGCAAACAGGCTGTGAAATGGAAGCGCTGGAAGGCGTCACGACCGGATTAAATACCGTCTGGGATATGGTGAAAGCCCTCGAAAAAGATGCCGACGGGCAATACTCAACGACCGCAATCACCAACGTTGAGGTCGTCTCCAAAGACAAACACGGCTAGCGCTACCCAAATGTATCGTGGGGAAACACCGCCTCACGCGTGTCGTGATAGAGTGGGGTGGATCGGGATTTGCGTCCGGCATGCGGGCGAGTGAGACATCCTGGGTGAGACGGAGTTATTCGGCCGGCATGGCCGGTAAGTCACGCGCTTTCGCGCGGGCCTGCTCCACAATGGCCGGACGGGCTTCAAAGTCAATCGTGACTTGATTCCCATAGTCGACGGATTCCACGTGTCCGTGGTCGTGTACCCATGAGACGAGACTCATTGTTTCATCGGTCATCGGGACCACTAACCGTTCTTGGTGCCAGTCAGGAAGTTCCCGACGGACCCGATCGCGGAGGGATTCGATATAGTCTCCTTCAAGGGCACTGACAGCAACCGGGTTTGGGGCAAACGCAGACAGTGCCTGTTGTTTCCGGTGAAGTTCTGTCTCATCCACCTTGTCAACTTTATTCAGGACAGTTACGATTGGAGCTTCGTTGCGTTCATAGAGGGTATCGTGGCAGGTGACGAGTTTTTCACGGATGTCTTCAACGGAGTCTGAGACATCCACGACGAGTAAGACTAAGTCTGCGCGATATATCTCTGAGAGTGTCGATTTGAATGATTCGACGAGCCAGTGAGGGAGATCAGAGATAAACCCGACCGTATCCGTGATGAGGACATCCCGGTGGTCGAAGTCGGCGCGTCTTGTGGTGGTGCCAAGGGTGGTGAACAGTCTATTTTCAGATTTTGCCGTTGGATCCAAATCTGGATGGAGGCCGTGATTCTCGTCAATCTCAAGGTCGGCAGCCAACCGGCGGAGAAGCGTCGATTTCCCCGCGTTCGTATAGCCGGCGAGCGCAACCAGATTGAACCCTGATTCACGGCGTTGTTCGCGTCGATGCGCATCGGTCTGCTCGATCCGTGAAAGCTCATCCCGGATCCGGCTAATCTGGGTTTTGATGTCTCGTTCGCGTGACTCATCGTATTCACCCAATCCCATAAACCCGGGTCGTTCATCCCGTTTTGCTAAGGAGGCTTTCGTTTCAGCCCGAGGGAGTTCATAGCGAAGCTCGGCGAGTTCCACTTGGAGTTGCGCTTTCTTGGTTTGGGCACGCTGCCCGAAAATATCGAGGATGAGTTTGAACCGGTCGACGACTTCGACGCCTTCAGGGAGTTCATTCCCCAAGTTAAACATCTGGTATGGGCCGAGTCGATTATCGAATACCACTGCTGACGCGTCCATCTGGACCACCAGCGCGGCTAACTCAGCTACTTTGCCCTCACCCAAACAAAGCGCTGAATCCTCTGGCCGTGATTGCGTGATCTCGCCAGCTACTGTATACCCGGCCGCCCGGGTGAGATCCCGGATTTCCGTTGTATTCGGTCGCCCCTCGTCAACCCGTTTCGCCACGACAGCAGTCCCGTTGCTCCCGGTCACTTACTCTCTCTAAGTGGTCGCAGTATTTAACTTTGACCGGCAACCATCCCGCTGCCGACCTCCGTCCCGCAGCAGGAACACCTACCGCCTGGACATCGTGGTCAGCTATCGATCGAGCTCACCGTCTGACATATGACATGCCGGCCTCTCGCCATCCGTTGTTCGCCACCAGTCACCCACCCAGGAAACATCACAGTTGGCCGGAATCAAACCGATCACGCTGCCGACGCGGTCATTTCCGTGTCTCGATTTCGTCTTCGTCTTTCAGAACGCGGGTTTCGGCTTCACCACTGGTATGCTCATTCACGAGGTTATAAAACTCGTTTTGCAGACCGGCGGGAAACCGGAGGACACCGACCCACGAGCCATCAGACTGCCATTCTTCCTCCTCCAGATCCCCGAACTGTCGGATCTGTGCTTGGGCACTCCCAGCGTGTTCTGCCGGGACCTGGACGGCCATCACGACTTCATCGAACCGAATGGGAATCACGGGACGTAACGCGTCAAGCGCATCGTCGACTTGGTTCTCAACGGGTTCCATCGGGTCAACCTGGAATCCCGCCTCGTCAAGCGCCCGCTCGATGCGTTCCGGCGGATGCGGAGCGTCATCCATCTGTGGATTCACGGCGTTCCGCGCAATCTGGTTGATGAGTTGTCGATGTTTTTGCTCTTGCATCTCGCGGCGCTGTTCGGCGGTAATCTGGATTTCACCCTGTGTGATGACTTCAGGGATAATCGTCAATGGGTCAGTGGTCCCGAAGACCTCTTCGAGAGCATCTTCCGGGGGTCGGTCACCCGCCGATGCATCTTCGAAGACATCTTCGGCCGCAATCACGTCCTCGAGCTCCCCGTCGAATTCACCGCGGTTGATCGCCAACGCCGCATCCGGATCGACGAGTACCTCGAATCGATGGCCATGCGATTCGAGGCGGGCGGTTACCGCCTCATCGAGGGATATCATGCATCCGGCTACGGACGTGCGGGCTAAAAGGTGTTTCCACCGGCGGTAAACCGGTCAGTCTTCAGCGTCCTCGGCAAGTAAGTCGTGCTCTGTGAGATGGTCGGAGATGTCCTCGTCAGTAAGTTCGGTAAACATCGGGTCCTCAATGGAGATAGTCGCGACGCCGATGCCTTTGGGAGCAAGACTCCCATCGTTGACAGCGGCGAGGGCGCGTAGCGCCAATCCAACCCCTTCATCGAGGCCCATGCCTTCATCGTAGTTTTCTTCGAGGAAATCTTCTATCTCGCCGCGGTCGGCTCCCACCGCCAATGCTTGCCATTCATATGGCGTCCCGGATGGATCGGTTTCATACAAACGAGGCTGTCCATCCTCAATCCCGCCGATAATGAGCGCAACCCCGAACGGGCGGGCACCGCCAACTTGCGTGTATTGCTGGATATGGTCGGTGACAGCCTTCGTTAGTGTCTCGACCCCGATCGGTTCACCGTATCTGAGCTGGTTGATTTGTGCCTGGCGTCGGGCGAAATCAATCAATTGGCGGGCGTCTGCGACATGACCGGCGCTGGCGATTCCGATGTGGTTGTCGGCTTTATGGATCTTTTCTACGCTCGTTCGTTCCATCAGGGGCGACCGGATGCGTTTGTCTACGGCGAGAATGACGCCCTCTGCTGTCCGGATACCGATGGATGCTGTGCCTCGTTTGACTGCCTCTCGCGCATATTCTACTTGGTACAGACGACCGTCCGGTGAGAAAATGGTGATCCCCCGGTCGTACGCCTGCTGCTGCGATTGTCCCTGCATAGTTAATTATCGCGGATATCGAGTGCTGTAGCGCCCGCATAGCCGTCGGAGAGTTGCACGTCAATCCGGTCGCCGCTGCATGCGGCAGTCCGATCGGCGTTCGCGAACACAACAGTTCTCTCTTCGATTTCTACCTTCGGGCGCCGTATATACTTTTCTTCACAGGCCCGTACTGTACCGCTGACACCCTTCACATGGAGCCCGACTGGCTGGCCGTCAACCGTCGCCACTGACGCGATAACAGCTCTCACTCGGTCAACTTCGCCACGACGGACACGCACTACCGCTTCACCATGGCCATCCTCGTACTGAAACGCCAGAACCTGACTGTCGAGCTCCGCGCTACCGATATCGCCCACGAGCGTCTGGCTCGCATCCCACAACTCCCGCTGAAATGCCCGCCGATCGATCGCGGCATCTGGCCACGCAGTGAGCTCAACAGCGATGTATCGCCACCGTGGCCGCAGATGCTTCGGGAGGTGTTTCACACCTGGTCATTCATCTCAGCCCCAAAAGCTCCGCCGATTTCCGCGCTCTCCATCTGGTTCGCCCACTACTGTGGCCGGTCGTACTCGACGTCCACCATCACCAAGGAATAAGCGTTTGAGCGTGGAGAGTGTACGCTGTCCTTTATCCCTGGTCGGACGATATCGCAAGAGTGGAGGTGGGTTCAGCATAATTCAAGGTGGAGCCTCCGGCCTCAAGGAGCGACCGAAGCGTAGCGAAGGGAGCGAGTAGGCCGGAGAGGAAACCGACA
>CAZSSY010000083.1:0-12675 GCA_964609565.1 uncultured Natronomonas sp. | reverse complement strand
CGATGGGATGTGAACCGTCGCTACGCACAGTGAACGTAACCGAAGACAGGCGCTGTATCCCCACGCTGAACCGCGAGGCTTTAGCGCCCCGCACCGTAATAACCGACCCTGGAGGAGAAATCTGGCGGAAATCGGGAGAATACTCGTGAGACGCGCGGGGTAGTTCTTTGGGGGTGGTCGGAATAGGTGGGGTATGCTTGAGGCGACGTTGGACGTCACCCCTGGGGTCGAGGTGACGTTCCAGTTCAGTGTGGTGAATGCCGCCGATGCAGCGGTCACTCTCAGGTTCCGAGATGGCTGCCGCGCAGATTTCGCGGTGTACGACGCCGATGTCGAAGTGTGGCGGTACAGCGATGACCGCGTCTTCACACAAGCGGTAACGACTGCGGACTTACAACCAGGAGAGACCGCAACATTTGAAGCCACCTGGCCGACGCCACACCCTGGTGAGTATATGGCTGAGGCGACACTCCGAATCCGACACCAAGAAGTGAGTGCCCGGACACCGTTTGCAGTCCCAACGGCCCCCAACTAGTCGAGACGGTGTCTTGAGGAGTTGGAATCGGGACGGCCGAGACACGCCGTCTCATCGGGCAGGCGTGTTATTCGAGCGGGGTGTCGATGAGTTCTCGGATGGCCTGGCGGACGGCCTCATCAGACGTCATGGATGGCTCCCAGCCGAGTGAAGCGAGTTGCTCGATTGACAGCTGCATCCGTGGGACATCCCCGTCCCAGCCGCGGTCGCCGCCGGTATACGAAAACGCCGGGTCGAGCCCCATTTCGTCGGCGACAAGCCGTCCGATCGTTCGCACCGATGTCGTGGATCGAGTCCCCAGGTTGAAGGTATTCATGGCGTCATCCGTGTGGGCGATGACAAACTTGATCGCGTCCAGGCAGTCAGTCACATGGATGTATGATTTTGCCTGCCGGCCGTCACCCAGAATCTCAAGTGTGGATGGGTCATCCCGGAGTTTCACGATGAAATCGGGGATTACAGCGCCACGTTGGAGCCGAGGGCCCACGACATTCGCCAACCGAAAGTTCCAGACCGTGAAAGCATGCGTGTGGGCAGAGACCGACATTAACGCCTCTTCGGCCACCTTGGCCGCCCCATAGCGACTAATCGGTTCCACTGGTCCATGATCTTCGGGTGTGGGCCGCGGTGCCTCGCCATAGATGGTTGAGGACGACGAGAACGCGATGTGGGTACAGTCGACATCGTGCATGCGGGCGAGGACACTCGACGTCATGTCGACGTTCGTGGTGAACTGTTCACGCGGTGCGTCCGCATCAACGGCTTTGTTCGCGGCGAAATGGAACACCAAGTCCGTCGTGGCGTCAATGGCGTCGGCGAGGACGCGAGAGTCACGTAAATCGCCGGCGACAACCTCGGCCGCATCGGGCACCCAGTCTCGGCGGCCATTCCCAAAGCGGTCGACAATGACAACGTCGTTTTCGGCGACCAATCGGTCGGCGAGATGCGAACCGAGGAATCCGCCACCGCCCGTGATACAGACGCGTTTGCCGCTGAGGTCCATGCCGGCGGTCCGTGGGGCCACCGTAAGACGGTTTCGCCCGCCGCCGTTCAAGCGACGTCCACGCGGGAGATGGAGCCACTGTCTATCACCAAAGGAATCATCGACGAAGCAACGTGGACACGAAAGGGCGGGGAGTGAGGGGGGAAGCGATGGCAGCCCCTGAGGCACCGTCTATTGGGTTGATTATGCCGCGTGGTCGAGAGAAACGCCCATACCAGTCGTGGGGGTTTCGTGTTGGGTGGAGGTGATGGTATGGTAAGCGAAATCCCCTACTGCTGGCAGTGCGAACGGCGGGATATGTTGGAAGAACCTGAGGTGTGTGTCCTCCGGCTGGGGCATCGGCCCGGTCGTGACAATCGGATGACGACGCATGTAGGGCTGACCGCTCGCGCGCTTGGGGCCGACCGGATCGTGATTGTGGGAGAGGCCTCAAGGTCGAAAGAGACGATTGAGGATATCACGACGCGATTCGGCGGTCCGTTCGACGTGGACATCCAGGAGACATATAGGGCGTTCCTGCGGGAGTGGCCGGGGACAGTGGTGCACTTAACGATGTATGGGATACCGGTCCAAGAGCGGGTCTCGAAGCTACAGTCGGCGCATGCCGACGGCCCGTTATTGGTGGTTGTTGGCGCGGAAAAAATCTCGTTTGATGTGTTCGAAGCAGCCGATCTGAATATTGCGGTCACCAATCAACCGCATTCTGAGGTTGCCGGGTTGGCGGTGTTTCTCGATCGGTTATTCGACGGGCGTGAACTGGATCGGGAATGGGTCGGCGGGCGTCATCGAGTCGTGCCGTCTGAGAAGGGGAAAGAAGTAGAGCCCGTCGAGGAGTGACCGACCCCGGGCGGCATCCGTGGATGTGGGGAGTAATCTCGGTGGTGAGCCGGTCTTTCGGAGCTTTTAAACGAGTCGCTGGCCCAATTTGACGTAATGGCTTTTGAGGAACTGCTGAACGACCCGGTGATTCAGAAGTACCTCCATGAGCTCGTCGGGCCGACGGGGATGCCGGTTGCGGCCGCCCCGCCGGATGGTGAGGTGACCGACGAGGAGCTGGCGGAAGAACTGGGACTGGAGCTCAATGATGTTCGCCGGGCGCTGTTTATTCTGTATGAGAATGACCTTGCCTCCTACCGACGGTTGCGGGATGAAGATTCGGGGTGGCTTACGTATTTGTGGACGTTCCAATATGAGAATATCCCCGAGCAACTGGAAGAGGAAATGGAGCGGTTGTTGGATGCCCTCCAAGAACGCCGAGACTATGAACGGGATAATGAGTTCTATCTGTGTGGGAACTGTCAACTCCGTTTCGAATTCGGCGAGGCCATGGAATTCGGGTTCGAATGCCCGGAGTGTGGAGGGAGCCTGGAAACGATGGATAACCAGCGGCTCATTAACGCGATGGATCAACGGATTGCCGAACTCCGTGATGAACTAAACATCGATGAAGAGCCTGCCAGAGCCTGAGCGTACGCCTCATGGTTGTTCTCGGTACTAAGGTCTATGTCACGGGCGAATCCCGACGTCGTGCCCGGGATGCCCTGTCCTCGTTATTAGTGAACGCATTTGGAGACCTCGATGTTGAGTACACGCTCGGGATACGAGACGATGGCTTTCCGTCGGTCACGGTGTCGGGGACCGATGCGGCTGTCGCCCGATCAGTGTTGGCCGAAGAATGGGGCGTGATTACGCCGCATCGCGAGGCCGGTGAGATGTATGTGGGGACGCTGGAAGCCTGGGATGAAGAGGGCGTCGTGCTCGATGCTGGCGAGCCAGTCCGTGTGGCCGCTGCTGACCTCGGGTTGGGACCGGGGTCCCCGGGCCAGATACGGAAACGGTTCGGGCTCGTCCAACACCTCCCCCTACGATTTGTAGAAGGCGACGATGAGACGCCGACGCGCTTGGCGGACGAAGAGCAGGACCGACTCTATGAATGGACGAGAGACACGGGCCGCGTCAATGCAAACAGTGTGACACGCGGACAGGCCAGAGCAACCGTCAATCGCGCCGGGCACGCAGAGGACATCATTACGATCGAACGGGTCGGGCTCTTAGAGCAGAGCATTGTCTGTCACTCCGACACGGACCCCCCGGGGTTACTTGCTGACATCGGCCCGTATCTCGAAGCGGAACTCCTCGCTGTGGTCCCGTAACATGAATCGGCAGATAGTCGGTGCCCTCGGTGTGGTGCTCCTCGTCGGGCTTGCAGGCTGTCCGACGATCTTCGGCGCTGATGTGGACGACCCGGATGCCCTCTCTGAAGACGCCGACTACCGGTGGGATACCGGGCAGGACGCGTTTCTGGTGATCAACCGGAATAACTACACCGCCGTCTACAATGTGTCTGCGAAAGCCACAGGGGGCGAGGGCAACATCGAGCTGTATCGGACGGATGCACTCGCTGTGGAACGACCCCTAGAGATCCACGGGTTGCAATTCCAATTCGCAAACGGAACGCTCATCAGATACATCGATGGTGAGGCGGTCATTGTCCGTGACGATGGGACGAATGAGCCAACCGATAGGTTATCCGTCGATAACACGCGGCAGCGAACCATCATAGAGCTCCCAGCGAGCGACGGCCAGCTGGCGTTTACAACACCAAAAACAGGGAAACAGATCGCTGTGGAAACCCCGGTCCACGGGAGTTATGAAATCGCGCTCCCCCCGAATACCGATGCCGCGCTACCGCTGCTCTCACAAGTCCGGCCGTCGAACGACAATCGCCGCGAGGAAGGTGACCGCGTCCACTTACTGTGGAATGAGATCGATGCATCGGTCATTATCGTCCGCTGGTATCTCGACCGAGACTTGTGGCTGTTCGGTGGACTGACCCTCATCGCCATCATCCTCGGGCTGGTCGGGTCAGGCTATTATTATCTCCAAATCCAGGAGGCCAAAGAACGGCGGCAAGAGGAAGGCCTTGATATCGACTACGATGACGATCGGCGGCGGCCACCACCTGGGATGCGGTGAGGTTTATCGGGCCACGGCCATTGGTATCGATATGGACGTGGGGTTGGTATCCGTCGGTGATGAACTGCTCGCTGGCGATACCGTCAACACGAACGCCGCCTGGCTCGGTGCCCGCCTCACCGAACAGGGAGTGATCGTCGACCGCGTTACCGTTGTCCCCGACCGCATCCCTGATATCGCCGAAGTCGTGGTTGAATTCAGCGAGAGTTACGACGCGGTCATTACCACTGGTGGGCTCGGCCCCACGCACGATGACGTGACCATGGAGGGTGTCGCAGCCGCATTTGATCGGTCCGTTGAAACGAACGAGACCGCGCTTGAATGGTTGACGTCGGAAGGCGGCTATCAGCGTGATGACCTGGCCGCCGCGACGGCTGACCTCCCGGCCGGAGCCCAACCACTTCACAACACTCTCGGTGTCGCCCCCGGCTGTGTCATCGAGAACGTGTATGTCCTCCCAGGTGTCCCAGAGGAAATGGAAGCAATGTATGACCAGGTGAAAGCAGAGTTCAAAGGACCCCGACCCTATGTCGAGGTTGTCATCGTGGATGAACCAGAAAGCGCGCTCCTTGACCGCTTCGAAACCCTCAGAGAAACCTTCGATGTCACCGTCGGGAGCTACCCCGGGGACTGTGTCCGTGTGAAAATCACCAGTACCGACGAGGAAGCCGTTGAGGCGGCAGCCACATGGCTCCGCGAAAACGCTGCTGAAGCCTACCGATAGAGGTGCCAGAGCCACCCGGCCGTCACCAACAGACTGACGCCCAACACGACCCACGCTGAGGTCCCGATAGCGGCTTCATTCACCGACTCTTGGAGGAGAATACGCATACCAGACGGTTCTCGTGGTTCCATCTTAACAGTTGTTGGCAATGTGGGTGATGGGATTCGGTTCGAGGGTGATACTGGAACGATCTCTTTCAGCGGCTGCCCGTCAGGGAAAGCTCCGTCCGGATCACCTCACTCCATGCTGATACCGTTCCCTCGGGGATGCCGCCAATTTCGGGTGACGCCGGATACTCCAGATGAACTCATCGTCAAGACACAGATAGAAACGGCGGCGTCGAAGCATTGATACACGAACAATGCCCGGCACGGATGCCGTAGCGTCCCGGTCGACCACACTGAATACAGTAGATCACATTCCCAACAACTGTTAATGGATTTCATTCAGCGAGACCCGCCAGTGGACCGCGTTGACGGCTGGTGGACTCGGTGAGACCGGGCTGTTTTTGCCGGCTGCAGCCTGTATCGGTAGTATGCGCGATATTGGGGTGATTGTCAATCCGATCGCCGGCATGGGAGGCCGTGTTGGATTGAAAGGCACCGACAATAAGGTTGAAGAAGCCCGGCGACGGGGCGCAGAACCCCGGGCTCCGAGCCGCGCGCAGGAAGCCCTCACGCATCTCCGAGAACAGCCCGTCGATGTGGACCTGTACACGTATGGCGGAGTGATGGGCGAAACGGAGGCAGTCGCTGCTGGATTTGACCCGGTTGTCGTCGGTGAGCCAACCGGAGGAGACACCACCGTGGCGGATACGCGGGATGCGGTCCGTCGCCTCGTGGGGGCTGACGTCGAGCTTATCCTGTTCGTTGGCGGGGATGGGACGGCGGTGGATGTCGCTGAAACCCTGGACAAACTGGATGCAGACACGCCGATCCTTGGTGTTCCTGGTGGTGTCAAGGTGTATTCGTCGGTGTTCGCTGTGACGCCGCGGGCCGCCGGCCGGATTGCGACAACGTTCACCCGGACGGAAACCCGTGAGGTCAACGATATTGACGAAGCTGCCTATCGAGGTGGTGATGTCAACACCGAGTTAAAAGCGCTTGCGACGGTACCGGTGGGTGATGAAATCCAGACATCGAAACAGATCGGTGGCGGAACGGTGGAAGCACTGGCCGAAGCTGTCGCCAGTGACATCCAGGCGGATGATGCGACCTATATCCTGGGGCCAGGCTCCACCGTTGATGCGGTCAAGACAGAACTTGGATTCAACGGCTCTCCGCTCGGCGTCGATGTCTGGCGAGATGGTGACGTCATCGTCCGCGATGCCGGTGAAGATGACATCCTCGCCGCCCTCGGCGACCGAAATGTCGTCATTGTCTCACCCATCGGCGGGCAAGGCTTTATCTTCGGACGAGGGAACGATCAGATCTCTCCGACAGTGATTCGGCAAGCCGAGATTGAAGTCATCGGGTCCAAACAGAAGCTCGATGACCTCGGCGTCCTCCGCGTTGATACCGGCGATCCCACCCTTGATGATACCCTCCACGGCTGGCAACGCGTCCGTGTCGGAAAATTCGAACGCCGACTCCTCAAAGTCGTCTAGCCCAACCCAGCCATCCCCCGATCTGGCTTGCGAGCATTCCATCACATCGAGTCCGCGAGGTGGCAAGATCCGTCGGCTGGCTGGGTGGCGAGGCGTGCCTACAGGCCGAGTTCGCGGCCGAGGACCAGGTGCTGGATTTCACTCGTGCCTTCGCCGATCTCCATGAGTTTTGCGTCGCGGTAGAATCGTTGCGGGGCGAAATCAGTGGTATATCCGTAGCCGCCGAGGACTTGGACGGCATCTTCGGCGATTTCCCGGCAGATTTCAGAGGCGTCGAGCTTGGCGAGTGCAGACAGTCGGGTGACGTCCTCACCGTTGTCGTACATGACGGCTGCTTTATGGGTGAGGAGTCGGGCGCGCTCGAGTTTCCGGTCCATCGAGACGATCATGTCTCTGACAGCGTCGAACTTTGAGATCGGTTGTCCAAACTGTTCGCGGTCGGTCGCGTATTCGCGCGCCGCATCGAAGGCACCTTGGCCGAGACCCGTCGATAGCGCTGCAATCGAGATCCGGCCACCGTTCAGGGTAGCTTTGGTTTGCTCCCAGCCGTCGCCTTCCTCACCGAGGAGCCGGGTGTCGGGGATGCGGACATCATCCAGCTGGATTTCACAGGTTGGGGAGGCGTTGAGCCCCATTTTCTCCCAAACGGTCGTGACTTCGAAGCCATCGTCGTTCGTTGGATCGACAATGAATGTTGAGATGCCATCGTACCCAGCGTCTGGCTCGGTCACGGCTTTGACAAGGACACTATTGGCGATACTCGCGTTCGTGATAAACTGTTTCGTGCCGTTCAGAATGTATGTGTCACCGTCTCGTTCGGCCGTCGTGTCCATATCGGATGCGTCTGACCCAGAGGAGGGCTCCGTTAATGCCCATGCGCCGATTCCGGTGCCTTCTGCGAGGGGACGGGCCCATGTTTCGCGTTGTTCAGGTGACCCGAAGTTGACTATCGGCATCATGCCGAGAGAGGTGTGAGCGACATACGAGAGCCCGATAGACCCCGAGACGCGGCCGAGTTCTTCGGCCACCAGGCTATACATGAGGTAATCGCCGCCAGCGCCGCCGAGGTCTTCTGGGACGGGGATCCCCATTAGGTCCAGGTCGGCTAACTCGGTGAAGATTTCCTCCGGGAACCGGTGTTCATCTTCGATATCTTGGGCGATCGGCTCGATCTCTGTCTCACAGAAGTCGCGGACGACCTCCCGGGTCATCTCGTGTTCGTCGGGAAGTGTGAAGTCCATGCCACACGGTTGACGCACTCCAGAAATAAACGTGCCGGGAAACTGCCTCTGGCCGGCCGGTAGAGACTGCGTGTTGCTGCGACACGTTTTAAGCGGCTGACGCCGTAAAGTCAAAGGATGCCTCTCCGACGCGTTCTCCGGGCTAGTGTCCCCGAGTCGTTACTCGCGTCGGTTGCCAGGGAAGTATCCGCCCGGCATGGCGGGACGACGGCGACTTATGAATGTCTTGAGGCAGATAACTGGTTGTCGATCCCCTGTGTTGTCAACGAGCAATGGTTTGTGAAAGTTGTCACCGACCAACACGCCATTGTCCATGGGTTACTCACCGCAGGCCGAAATATCGGGGTGTTCTCCTCAGGGACGGAGGGCTTCTTCGAACATTTCTCCTCGCCCATCGCGATGGCTGAACACGAACTCCACGCGACACGCCGGATGCAGGAACTCGGTGTGAACGCCCCAGAACCGATCGAAGCATTCGAACACGACGGGGCTGGCGTGGTGGTTCTTGAGTACCTTCCCAACTTCCGGACGCTCGATGGCCTGTCGTCGCGGACGGTTGAACACTACGCCCCGGCGGTCTTCGCGAACCTCTCGATGATGCATGAGGCGGGCTTGGCACATGGTGATCTCCGCTCCGAGAATGTGCTTGTCGCCCCGGACGACGCTGGGATAAATCAAGTCTACTTTATCGATGCCACCCGGGTTCGGACCGAGGCAACCGATGATGCCACCGCATACGACTTGGCGTGTGCATTAGCATCGCTGGCTCCGTTAATCGGTGCACACACCGCTGTCACAGCGGCACGTGAACACTATGCAACGCCGGAGTTACTCGCCGCCCAACGGTTCCTTGACTTTGTGAAACTCCGGCCAGACCACGATTTCGATGCTGCCCTCATGAAAGGTGAAATTGAGAAAGCAGCATCTGCGTGACCACTCACGAGACGTCACAGCCTCTTCGATGAGTGGACACGGCGTGGAGTGGTGAGTGTCAAACTGCGTCGTCGGCGTACTGGTCGTCGATGAATTCGTGGGCGTCTTCTAAGATGTCACGGGGGCCATCCTGCGTGATGGTGTTGACCGCCTGGTCGTAATCCCGCCACTGTAAATCGCGGTGTTCAGCGGATAGTTCCGCTGATGCCTCGTATGATTTCGCGATGAAGAGGTGGACGGTCTTGTGGATGGTGTTGCCGTTCGCCTCGAACACATAGTCGTAATCTTCTCGGAAGCCGTCTAACAGCCGGAAGTCTTCGATCCCGGCCTCCTCTTTCACTTCACGGATGGCGGTCTGCTGTAGTTCCTCGTCGCCCTCGACACCGCCTTTGGGGAACTCCCAATCGCCGGGGCGGGATTTCAACAGCAGGTATTCTCGCCGGCCACGTGTATCGCGAAAGAGGATGGCTCCCGCGCTCGTGGCCTCTATCATTACGACGCAGTACTCAGTCACGGGGTAAAGGGATATCGGACGACGACGAGACCGTCACAGCAGCCCCATCGCCAGGAACATCACGGCTGTCCGTGTCGGTTGACGATCGGTCTGGACGGGTATCTGTCACCGGTAACGATAGGTGCGTTTTTGGCCATGCAGGCACGACGACCCTATATGCCGTTCGTCACCACCCTGACGCTCCAAAGCGGAGACAGGGCCACCCTCGATGAGGTTGTCGGGGACATCAAGGCCCACGCGGAGCAGAAGGGCGTTGAACTCCGAGGGCCCCACGCCGAGACTCCGCACGATAAATCGGTCCCTCAACCCAAACGACTCTCCGTCCACGGCGACCGCTTTGAGCCATGGCGGTACAAAGTCTACGAACGGACACTTGAGGTCATCGGGCACGATGAGTTCGCCCGATCGGTCACCAAACGAAACCTCCCATCCGGGATTCACCTCGACGTTGATGTCGAACGCGTATCGACACCCGGGAGATAACCACAGGACCCCTCGCTGTTGGTGAGGAATCACTGAATAGTGGAGATACCGGGCGGATCACCGACCCCCACCACTCTTTGTGGTGAGCCGTTTGCTTCGCCAGATGGATGTCGTCTGGGTGATCCCGGTGTCCGGCCCACGTCGTGTCATTCCCTGGACGGTGATCCCAGCAACCAGCGTGGACCACGTGGACGGCGGTGGCCTGTTCGTCGATTCTATGGCTTGGCTGGCGGTCAGCGAGACAAGCCGGGGATGCTTATAAAGAGGCGGTGCAACCATCCTGTATGGACGCCGAGCGTCGTGAGCGGTTGATTGCACTCCGCCGGGAGTTCCATCAGCATCCCGAACCCGCGTGGAAGGAATTTTGGACGACAGCTCGCATCGTCTCGGAACTGGAACAGATCGGTGTGGATGACCTGTATATTGGACGGGATGCCTTGGGAGCCGACCGGGCGGCCGTCCCCGACGATGAAGAACTCGCTACGTGGTTGACGCGAGCGCGGGAATCCGGCGCCGACTCGGACGTCGTAGACCAGATGACGGGTGGCTGGACGGGCGCTGTGGCAGTCCTCACGCAGGGGACGGGGCCGACAGTGGGGCTTCGGGTGGATATCGATGGGCTCCCGCGGACAGAAGCAACGGACGACGACCACAAGCCAGCTCGGGAAGGCTTCCGGTCGCAAACTGGCGCGATGCACGCGTGCGGCCACGATGCCCATGCCACCATTGGATTGGGCGTCCTTGAGGCCGTCAAGGATGGGAGTTTCACCGGGACGTTGAAAGTGTTCTTCCAACCGGCCGAGGAGGTCATCGGCGGTGGACGGCCGATGGCGGAATCCGGGCATCTCGACGATGTCGACTATCTGTTCGCCATTCACGTCGGGCTCGGGTATCCGACAGGGGAAATCGTCGCCGGGATTGGTGATTTCCTTGCTGTCACGCAATTTTATGCGGCCTTCGAAGGACGCCCCGGGCATGCCGGCAGTCGGCCAGAAGAGGGCCGGAATGCAGTGCAGGCGATGGCATCTGCTGTGCAAACCATGTATGGGGTACCCCGGCACAGCCAAGGAGTGTCTCGGGTGAACGCCGGCCGGGTCGGTGGCGGCACCGCGACGAACATCATTCCGGAAGAAGCGTTCATCCACGGCGAAGTTCGGGGTGGCACATCGAAGATCTGCCAGGAGACATTCGACCGGGTAACAAACGGGATTCGTGGTGCCGCTGCGGCCCATGAGTGTACGGTCGATATTGATATCGAAGCCGAAGCACCCTCGGCTGAAAGCGACGACGATCTCATCGACATTGTCCAGAGTGCCGCCACCAGCCATCCCGACGTCGAGCGGGCTCGACGCCGTGGCTCACTCGGTGGGAGTGAAGATGCCGTCTTCCTCATGCAGCACGTCCAGGACGCTGGTGGGCTTGCCACCTACGTTGGGATTGGGACCGACCATCCAGGCGGCCATCATACAGCCACGTTCGACGTTGATGAAGCATCCATCCCGCTCGGCGTTGACGTCCTCAGTGACGCCATCGAGTCGGTCAGCCACACCCCACCTTAGCAAGGCAGGAATCCTCAACTGAGACAACTGGAAGGCGCCACGGCAGTGCCTGCCACGGGAAGGCTGCTGGAGTGGCGAGGAGTATCGAGGAGCCACCACGGACAGCCGGGCGTGGCTGCCTGTTGGTCTCTGGAGTCAATCGGTAACCTAATTAGTTAGACCGGGGGCTTTCCCGGGTGCCCTCCATCTATTATGATAGCCGACGGACAAGTCGGCTTCCAGTATGTCCACCACAAATCAGAAATCACGCGGTGTAGCCGAGTGCGAGAATTGCGGGGCAATCATGGTGGTGAACGTCTGGCCCGACGGGACCATTGTGCCGATCGGGACAGAAAAGGACGGAAAGTGCGGCGATGCCGCACTCCACCTGATCGAAGCTGCGACTGACGTGACCGCGGCGCCAGCCGATTAACGAAGACAACGGGTCGGATATCCCACGGCCATCCCCCGGTCATCTGGATGTTCCGTCGGCATTTCTGTTGAAGTCAGTGGCAGAGTACCGGCTCACGCTGGCGAGGAGGTGAGGGGATTCTAGAGGAGATAGCGGTCTTGGTTCTCGCTGAGGTCATGGAATGCATCGGCCGCGTCAATCAATTCGTCTGCGGTCGATTCGCCGAAACCAAAGACTTCGGTCCGGACCCCTTCATGCCGGAGATGGGTACATAGTCGCTCGAAGTCGCCATCACCGCTACAGAGGACATACGTATCGACTTTCGACGCCAATGTGACTGCATCAAGACACATCCCGAGGTCCCAGTTGGCTTTCTGTGATCCGTCATCGAAAGTCTTGATGTCTTTAATCCGCGTTTCAAACCCGATGTCACGGAGCGCGTCAAAAAAATCCTCTTCAGCAGGTGATTCAGCCCGGATAACGTATGCAATGGCGCGGACGAGTTCTCGATCGTCCACCGCTGCCTCAAGCATCGCGGTATAATCGATGTTCCGAGAATAGAGACTGTGCGCCGTATGGTAGAGATTCTGTGAATCAGCCGCTACAGCGACCCGTTGACTCTCATGGATTGGCTGCATACAGGACGTGATTCGCCCACCGTGAAATGTATATGCATCCACGAACCCTCTCCTACCCAAATACCGTCGGTC
>CAZSSY010000082.1:0-12716 GCA_964609565.1 uncultured Natronomonas sp. | reverse complement strand
GAGTCCTGAATGTGGCCTTCTTCACGAAGTTGATCGGCTTCTTGTTTCTCATACCGCCAGACAACGTCTGCTTTTTCGTCTTGCCAATCCCACGGTTCGACCAGGACGACATCGTCTTCGCGAATCCAGATCCGTTTCTGCATTCGGCCTGGGATTCTGGCAGTTCGTTCTTCTCCATCCATACATCGTACTTTTACTCGGTTGGCGCCAAGCATATTGGTGACGACGGCAAAGACCTCGCCCTCATCAGGCATTCGAAGGTTTTTCCGTCCCTCATTATCACTCATACACGTGGATTGGTCAGGAAGCCTTTTAACCCTTTATCGTGCTCGAGGGGTTGCATTTGCTGACATTCGGTGGTTATAGGTCCTCTATACCTCTATTTCTCTGTCAAGAGTATCCGAGGTGCCGGTCGAGGGGATGAGATTTGACCCCTCTAGAGCAAGCGATCAGGCCTGTATCTCCCGCGGTTGAGACACTATAATCGATGTTTCTGCCTCTATACCAGTAAATATCACCGGAAAATAGAGGAGGTCTGTCTTCGCGCATACTCCTGGTCCCTGCCAATCACGGCGGGTTCATGTGTGGTGGCAAGGATTAAACCTGAGGCCGGGAAGTATTTTCCATATGTCAATGCGAGCCGTTGTCTTTGAGGAAGTCGGAGAAAAAATGGAAGTCCAGGAAGTCAACCGACCGGATCCAGATCCTGATGGCATAGTCGTCGAAACAGAAGCCTGTGGCATCTGCCGGTCCGATTGGCATGCCTGGAAAGGCGACTGGGACTGGGTCGGCGTCATGCCCACACCCGGCTTAATCTTCGGCCATGAACCAGTCGGCCGCGTCAAGTCCGTGGGTGAAAACGTCGAGAATTTCAAAGAAGATGACCGAGTCTGCGTTCCCTTTAATCTGAGTGACGGCACATGCCGCTTCTGTAAAGACGGCCGTGCCAATATCTGTGAACGGGTTATCCCCCTTGGATTCGTCTCCTTCCAACCTGGCGCATTTGCCGAAGAATTCCCGGTTCGGAATGCTGATCACAACGTTATCAGCATCCCAGACGATGTCAGTCCCGTCGATGTGGCAGGACTCGGCTGTCGCTTTGCAACTGCCTTCCATGGACTCGTCCACCAAGTTGACGTGACACCGGGCGATTGGGTCGCGGTCCATGGGTGTGGCGGCGTCGGCCTCTCTGCAGTCCATATCGCTGACGCACTCGGAGCAAATGTCGTCGCCGTCGATCTCACTGAAGAGAAACTCAATAAAGCAGAAAGCCTCGGTGCCGACGAAACCGTCGATGTTACCGAGGTCCAAGATGTCCCGCAAGCCGTGAAAGGCCAGACACCCCAAAGTCGAGGTGTTGAAGTCAGCGTTGACGCGCTCGGTGTCGCCGAGACATGTCGAAACTCAGTAAACTCACTCGCCAAAGGCGGGCAAAGTCTCCAAATCGGGTTAACGACTAGCGAAGAAGAAGGCGAAGTCTCTCTCCCCGTTGACAATATCGTGATGGAAGAGCGGGAATTTATAGGATCCTTCGGCATGCCACCTCATGAATACGAAGAGATCTTTTCCATGATGGAACAAAACAAGATTGACCCTGGGAAAATCGTGTCCCAAACTGTCAGCCTCCAAGAAGTCCCAGATGTCATCGCCTCCATGGATGACTACGCAACAGTAGGCATCCCGGTGTGTAACGAATTTTAACCCTCTCTAGACTCTCCAGGTCCATTATATCAGCAAGCGCCGCCATTTGGAACGATTCCACACGGCATGTACGAACAGTTATCCGGCAACGGCCGTCGAAATTCAAGAACCCTAACACAGCTGCTTATCTCTCTCTCTTTGCCCGTCCGTCGGTCCTCCCGAGTGTGAATCAGATGAGAGCAGCCCTTCCGAGGCAGCGGATTCAGGGCGTAAACCACTAATTTTTACCCTCATGGCTGGTAGTTCGGGATATGGATCGGGAGTTTATTCAAAAGTCTCTCGGTGAGACTGGCCAAATTGGGTTGGCTGTCCTCGCCATTGGTGTTTTGGTTCTGTATCGAGAGAACCGACGTGCAGCCGTTGGTGCGGTCGCAGTTGTGATTGGGTATGCTATGGTGGGCCATGGCTTGATGGGCTCATTCCTCAAATCGATGGGTATGGAGTACGACGATTTGTATTAATATCGGGAGTTACTCTCTACGATCCAGTTCCAGTCGCCGGTTCTCCATCAATTTCGGTGTCCTCAGGTGATATGACGGACGATTCATATCAATGATCCCTGGTTGGCCAGACTATTTCTCTCGGATGCGTGCACACCTCAACGTGTCACTGCTGTTCAAGATCCCGTGCTCGATGTTCGCTAATCAGCTGATCGAGTTGTTCTGATTTCTGCTCACGTCGCCGTTCGGCAGCTCTATCTTCCCAGTCTTCGATTGCTAATTCAATCTCGGTCTCTAATGCGACAGCCAGTTCATCTACTTCTTGAATGGTGACCTTCCCGGCTGAACACACTGGGATATCCTGATTGAACAGCATCTTATCCGCCTGTTCAGAGAGGCCACCTTCCTTGAAAATCGCTCGGGGTTCCCGGTCAGCGAGTTGCTTCGCTGTTGCCCGTCCCGCGCCACTTGCATCGCGAAGATACACCACATCACCGGAAGCAAGACCATACGCATTATCAGCGGCTTCTATCGCATCTTTTGTGAATTGAGCAACTGGCTTAATCGGGACGAGATCTCGTTTTTCATCCGCGACATCTGCAAAGTTCGAGTGGTCCAGTTTCCATAACTCCTTGAGGCGTTCCAGTTTGGCTTCAAGCTCTTCGTTGGTGTCCTCAGCCGCCTCAACATCGCGTTGCAAGCGCTTATTTTTGCGCTCTAATCGAGTGATTTCTCGACGTTCACGGGCCTGTCGTCGCTCTTCACGGCGAGCCTCTGTAAGTTCATCTTCCAAATCAGCAATTTGATCCGTTTTTTCTGCGACCGTCTCTTTCAGATCCTCGACATAGTCCTCTAATCGCTCAATACGCGCGTTAAGTCGCTTGATTTCTTTTTCCTCTGCCGTCAGCTCACGGTGGGTGTCTTCGACGCTGTCATCGTCTGATTCTTCATCTTCCGTGAGGTCGTTGATGACTGTCTCGACACTCTCCTCACCGGCGACAACTCTGGCAATAACTTCACCCCGATCGAACTGCGGTGGCGTCTTCGCAGCAATTCGAGTAAACTGGTCTTCGTGGGCGTCAAACGCAAAAAGAGCAGCAGCCATTGCATCCCGTTCGTGGTCGTTATCATAGGCTTTCTCTCGGGTCCGGTGGAGTTTCTCATCAACCCGTAAATCGGACGATGGTCGCCATCCGGCTGCATCGAAACTCCGCCTGATTTTTTCGACTGTTTCCGGCATTGGATCGACATCAGCGGCAATAATAACTGGCCGGCCGTGGTCAACGATCCACTCAATGACATCGGCAGTCGCCGCAGTGCGTGTCGACCAGACATCGAGCACGTCTCCGTCGAGGTCTAACAACGCAACGGCAGTTGTCGTCCCTGGGTCGATTCCAACAACCACGTGGTCACGCCGCTCGGCCAGCGGTTGATATTCAATACCGTCATGGCGTTCTCGCTCTATCTCGATGCGAACATCGCCGGACCTCCGAGCCGAGATGGGGATGTCTGGCGGCCGCGCTTGGACAGTAAAGACTGCTTGTGAGTAACCGCCATACTTTTCCGTAATTTCCTGATCAAAATCTAAGTCAGCTTCGTTGAGTTTGGATTCGACGTCACGTGCCGTCTTTTTCACGGACCCATGGATGCGACGCGTGAAACGATCTTCACTCCACCCCCCTCCGCCGATCGACCGACCCCGTGCTACCTTCACCCGCGTCGTTTCAGTAAACGCAATCACCTCATATCCCACATTCTGCGCGGCTAACCGCGCAGCTGCTTCTGCTTCTTCCATGGGTGGCTTGCCATAGGGAACATTGTGTCGTGACGCAACTCGTGAAAGTGGTTCAGGCCGTTCGTCACCTGTTACCTGCACGAGCTTCGTCTCCGCGGGAAGCTCCCGAAGGAAATGAACGAGCGCGTCTTTATCTTCCGCTAATTCAAATACATTGTCAGTCGCAAGAATCGCTGGTGTGTCTGCCCGAATCTGCCGTCTTAATTTTCGATAGGACACCACATCGCGATCCAGTCGGTCCCCATCATACATGACAAGTGCATAAGACGGAGCATCGCCTCGAACGTCCCCGCTCTGCACATCGACACCATAGATAACGGTGTCAAGCGCGCTCGTTCGCGTGCTCACGCCCCCGAGTACGAGGTCGGCGAGTATAAATTCGGTGCCAGACGGTCATTCTACAGAGAAAGTAGGCCAAGTGCCTCGGGGTTTGACTCCGAGTCGGTTCACAAACACGGACTTTTGTCCGATGGGATTCTATCACCTCAGTATGGCACGGTATTTCGAAGACATCGAGATCGGGGATGTATATGAACTGGATGGGGAATACCAAGTTACTCGGACAGAGATTAAGGAATTTGCCGAACAGTACGACCCCCAGCCGTTTCATCTCGATGAAGAAGCGGCTGAAGACTCACTTTTTGGGTCACTCGCTGCGTCTGGATGGCATACTGCATCGATGTGTATGCGTCTGCTTGTCGAGGAGTTCTTGAATCCAGAAACGTCCATGGGGGCCAGAGGCATTGATAGTCTCCGGTGGAAACACCCGGTTTATCCGGGTGATACCCTCCGCGTCGAAGTGGAGATTCTTGACAAACGGGTTTCGGAAAGCCGGCCAGAGATGGGGCATGTCCGCACGCAACTCACGGGTTACAATCAGCATGACGACGCCGTCATTGAATGGGTCAGCTTAGGGATGCATCGACGACGCCAAGAAACGTAACTCGAGGCAATTCGTCCTCCGGCTGATCTTGGGGTACAGTTCATCCGTCGATTAGGTGTTGGTTCGATGGTCATCGATAGCCTGTCGATACTGTGTCAGCGCGTCAACGTCAGCCGGTCCGTCGTATTCAATCGATCCATCCAGTAGGACAGTGAGGCGGTCCAGTGCCGAATCAAACGCTGCCATGTTGTGCGTCGACACCAGAATACTCGTCTCTGGGGACGCGTAGCTTTCAAGAAACGGCACGATGTGGGCTCGCGAGTGGTCGTCAACATCAGCAAGTGGTTCATCAAGGAGGAGGAACGTCGGGCGTTTGAGCAATGCAAGTGCGAGATCAAGTTTCGTGCGGAACCCGCCGGAGAGATTGCGTCCTTCCCGGTGGAGAACAGGAGTCAGTCGAAGTTCGTCAATTAGTTGATCGGTCCAGGTTGCGGACGGCGGCGTTTCCAAAAAGGAACGAAACACGTCAAGATTCTCTCGAACGGTCAAATCTGGATAGAATCGGGGCTGTTGGAAACCAACGCCGATTAACGCGTTCGGCCGGTCAATATGGCCACTTGTCGGGCGAGTGAGTCCTGAGAGAAGATGAAAAAGCGTTGTTTTCCCAGATCCGTTAGGCCCCATGAGACCATGGACGTTCCCACACGTGACAGTCAAATTAATGTTTGACAGGGCAGAGACATCACCGTACGTCTTCGAGACATCTCGAAGCACGAACTTACTCATAGACGCCACCTCGTTCGTAATACCGAATGGCAAGCAGAAGCACCATACACCCGCCTACTACTGCAGCGAGGAGCCAGCCAAGATAATCCGTATACAGAGATAAGGAGGCGTTACGCAGCATTGTACCGCGGAGGGCCACCAAGGAATAGTGAGTTGGCAGTGACCGGGCTATCAGCAGCCGTACGTCCGAATAAAATCCGACAGGATAAATCAGGCCTGACAGCGTGAGGACGCCGATGGCAAGTCCAAGATTGACAAACACGGCTACTTGGCGGAGTCGGAACAGGAATATAATCGCGATACCGATAGCTGCAAGATACAGAAACGTTAGCAAGAGCACGACGAGTGACCCGATTCCGAGTGCTGTAAAACCGTAGTCAAAATAGCGGGCGGCTAGTGAAATGGTCGCAGCTGGCACGGCGACGAGCCCGCCATAAAAGAGGAGTTTGCTGGCAACGACAGCTTCAAGCCCCGTCTCCATCCGGAGTCGGTCCATGACTCGTCGCTCTTCGCGGACCTGATAGGGGAGATAGACTAGGGCATAGAGGACGATAAGCCCGAAGAGTGCCGATGGCAACAGGTAGCCTGATAACGTTTGTTCGGTACCAAACTCTTCAATTTCGAAGGAGACATCGGCTGGCGCCAACTGATCAAACCGTGTCTCAAGGAGTCCTAATGCAAGTTCTGCCGGCTCTCTCAGCGGAGCATTCGTCCTATCTGAGAGGACAGTGACGGTGACGGATGCATCTTGATCGGTGAGTCCAGGCGGGACGACGAACGCCAAGTATACTTCTTCACGTTCAACCGCCTGTCGAGCTGCCGCTCTATCGTCGTACGACTCGGGTGTCGCGAAAAACAGGACGGCTCCTCTGACCAACTGCAGGTCATCGTCGGTTGTATCCTCGCCACTCGGAGTGACTGCAACCGGGATATCTTGTGGAATCGTTTGTTGGTAGACAGCGGTCCCAACTGCCAAACCAGCCGGGACAATGATGAGCACGACGATAAATAACCCGAGATTCCGGCGGACCGTGAGTGCCTCCTTGCGGAGCAGAGCGAGGGGTTTCACGCCTTAAATCCAGCCGACCAGGGTGGCGGCACCGTCAGCATCACTTCGATAGGCCACGGTCACGATGGTCTCATTGCGATCGATATTGATCTGTGCGAACTCATCCGCCACGGCTTGATCGTCGACTTCACTTCGGAGGTATGCAAGTATTGTTTCGGTAAACGCCTCGACTTCGCTGGCCGTATCTTCGTCCGGTGCTCGGAGGGCTATATCGATGCCAACTCCGTCATCGTTGACGAAATATACACCGCTGGCCGTCTCTAACTCTTCGAACAGATCAAGAGAGACGCCCGACGGTACGTCATCGCTGTCGTCTGCCGGCAGGAATGCCCGCGGCTGGTCTGTGGCGCCAACGACGAAGCCACGGCGGTCATTCTCGTCGCGTGTCTCTCGTTCTGCTTCGAAGGCATCTCGTAGCGGGCCATCAAGTGCATCTTCGTCATCGCCGAAGACATCTAACGCGGTTCGGACGGTTGATTCTGGCCCAACAACGTATTGATTTTCTGCGCTGAGCCCAAGTGCGATATCTCGGGTATTTTCGTCGGTGGGTGTATAGACAGTCCCGGTATCGTGGTCGGTCGCTTCGAAGTCGGTATCATATCGCGATTCGATAGCCTCAGCTGCTGCTTCTTCGTCGATGTCTCCATCCACAATCAGTGTTGCTCGGTCGAGCTGTGGTTCTTCTGCAAACACGAGTACTTCCTCGATATTCGACGGATCGATCCCTGTCCGTGATTCGAATCGCTCAAGCAAGTCTTCTTCGTCGGCGTACTCCTCGAGAATCTGTATCGTTTCCTCGTTCTCGGTGATTGCCATATCAATGTCGAGGACAACGCTCGCTGTCGCTGGCACGTATGCAACGGTGTCTCCGGGTTCTTGGAGGTCGTCGGCCGCGTCTTCACAGCCGGACAAACCAACCGTCACAGCGGCGGCGGTTGTCGCGAGCATTGCGCGCCGAGTGTGTCGGGGACCGTTTTCAGCATCGAACATATAGAATGTTCAACGTTTTTGCGGAAAAGCCTGGGGGTTTACTCCGGAAAGGGAATATCCACTGAATCTCCATCGTCCGGAATACAGACACGCTGACCACCAAAGACGTCTTGGGCCTCACGCTCAAGACTCGCTGTCTCCCCCGCATACCGGGATGAAATATGGATCAAAGCCAACCGTTCGACACCAGCATCGTTTCCAACAACAGCTGCCTCTCTGACGGTGGAATGGCCAGTTCGTTCCGCTCGCTCACTATCAGCGTCAGCAAACGTTCCATCGTGGATGAGTAACTCTGCATCAGACGCTGCTTGCGTCGTCGTTGACGTCGGCCTCGTATCTCCCGTATAGACCACTGTCCGACCGGGCCGTGGTTCGCCGACAACTTGCTCAGACCGGACCACAGTCCCATCATCCAACTGGACAGATTCACCCTCATGCAACTGGTGGAACTTCGGTCCAACCGGAACCCCAAGTTCCTCGGCACGTTCTCGATCAAACCGACCCTTCCGCTTGTCCTCTTCCAGTACATATCCAACCGACTGTACGTTATGCGTCGTCTCGAACGCCCGCACATCGAATCCATCGCCATCAACTGCAATATCGCCTCCCTGGACCCCATTGATTCGAACCGGAAACGCAGGATTTGTCCCTGGAATCTCCAAAAGTTCCCGCATTGCAGCACGTCCCTCCGCTGGTACATGGATCGCGAGCGGCGCCTCTCGGTCGTTGAAATCCAATGTCTGTAGAAGTCCCGGAATTCCAAGAACATGATCTCCGTGCAAATGAGACACGAACACATGGGAGATCGCAAACCCCGTGCTAAATCGAATCATCTGGCGTTGTGTGCCTTCCCCACAATCGAACAGAAACCGTTCTCCTTCCCTGCGGAGAAACACGGCGCTCGTATTCCGTTGGGACGTGGGAACAGCACCACTTGTCCCAAGGAACGTCACGCACAACGACATACCACAGCCAACGACGGGCGCCGATAAACAGGTGTCGAAACGGTCAACGACACGCACACATCACTTCGTCTATCCTGGTGCTGTCTGCAACCGGTATTGCTTACCAGCATTCGGCCCACACATTGAATCCATCTGCTCTTCCATGTCTCCATACATCGACAGGCCGTCATAAACCACCGTAGCCCCGACCCACAGTGCAACACCAGGGTCCGCCCGCCATGTTTCGATATTCCGTGGCCAGTCCGCCCGTAGCACAGAACGCGTGGTACCTCAGATATAGATGAACCAATCATCGTAGCCGCCGAGTTCTCCTTCGATAAGCGCAAAGAACTGTTGCTGGATTTCTTTAGTCACGGGCCCCCGGCTCCCGTTACCAATCTCAGTATCATCGACGCTACGAATCGGTGTCACTTCTGCTGCGGTCCCGCTAAAGAACAACTCATCAGCAGTATAGAGTTCACCACGTGAAATAGTTGCTTGATCATAGACGGTATACCCTAGATCCCGTGCTAATTCAATCACGGTATCGCGGGTGATGCCATCAAGGATAGATTCAGAGAGTCCTGTCGTGTAAATCTCGCCATCATTCACCATGAAAATGTTTTCTCCAGGACCTTCCGCGACATTGCCTTCTTTATTGAGCACGATAGCTTCAACGTACCCATTCCGCCGTGCCTCTTCGCCGGCTAGCATTGAATTGATATATGGTCCAGTGGCTTTCACGTTCGTTGGAATCTGGCTGGAAGCATGCTTCCGCCACGACGACACCATCACGTCAACACCATTCTCGATGGCATCCTCGCCCAGATATGCACCCCATGGCCAGCAAGCCACCAGTGTCCGCGTTGGACAATCTTTCGGCGAGACCCCCAGCGAGGTATACCCATAGTAGACAAGGGGACGAACATAACACGAACGGAGGTTTTGCCGAACGATCAATTCAAGCGTCGCGTCAGTAATCTCACTCCGTGAATGACTGATATCGTGGTCAAGCACTTTCGCGGATTCAAATAACCGATCTAGATGTTCATCCCATCGGAATAACGCCGGGCCATCCACCGTATCATAGCAACGAGCTCCCTCAAACACGGCGGTTCCATAATGCAGCGAATGGGTCAAGACGTGGGTTTGCGCCTCATCCCAGTCGACGAACTCACCGTCATGCCAAATAGTATCGACATCCATCTCCTGGAAAGCCATACTCCCCCTGTAGTCCCGGGTCATAATGAGTTTTGACACCGCCCCGCCCGTCATAACCCGATTGTTTCCACCGCTGATAGATTCACGAGGCGAAAACCCACGGCTTCAGCCGTGGGCGGCTGTCAACCAAATCGGGCCTGTAGTTTGTGACCTTCTACGTAGGGGATATCGTATCGATCGGCGTATGCACGCGCAGCAGCGGGTGACCGGGCACCACCTGTTTCGTCGTCAAGCATTTCACAGACAACCACCGCTGGCTCGACTTCTGCAGCATTCGCAAGGGTCAACCCGAGCTCGGTGTGGCCTTCCCTATCCTTGAGGAGGTTGGGTGCTCCACGAAGGAGATGAACATGCCCGGGTGATCGGAATTCGGCTGCAAAAGCTTCCGGTCCTTGGGCAATTGCCTCTTGAGCACAATCACCTGCGACTGTGGTTGCCTGTTGAATTTCTCCCGCTGCTTCACCGAGTCGTGAAATCGTGAGTGCCCGATCGTCGTCCGTTATTCCGGTAAATGTGTCCCGATGATTCGCGGTGAGGGAAAATGAGGACCGGTCGTCGTACCGTAAATCATGAGCGTCACTCGCCGGATGATCGATTATATTCTGTACGAACGGGAGATCCCACGTGGTGCAGACGGAATCTGACAACGCTACGCAGATGAGTCCACCGGCATCGTTCCGGAGCCGAGCGACGTCATCGGGCTCGATTGTTGCTGCTGGATACACTAGGTCAACTTCTCCTTCTCGTCCAGCGGCATCATGAATCAGGACTGGATTCCCTGAGGCGAAGGCTGTCACAGCTGCGTCGACACCGCCGTGTACGGGGGTAGTATCACTGCTCTGTGACATGGATAGTCAGGTGATCGTCGTCATTTAATGCCAATTCAGTCCGAAGCTTTACTGGCGCAATCACCTCGAGTTGATCTTGGCCGTGATGCGTTCGTTCGGGGGCGATCACGTGCGCATTCTCGAACCATTTCTCGCGACGAGCGGCTGTATTGCCCGAGGATTGCGATCCCGACTGATCGGCGGGCTTCGCTCGCTTGACACGTGCAGGCCAACAGTAGGCGGGTCCGTATGTGCGCTCGTCGTCTTCCCATCCATCGATTCCAATGGGTTCTAATGCGTCCATACGGGCACGAGCTCGGATGCTTTCATCATCCAGATCGACGTTGAGGGTCCCCGGGAATGGTTCATACCCGAGTCGTTCGCGAAACTGTTCCATATATCCGGCCAGGGAGATATAATGGCGGCCTTCACCCATTCCACTGGTCACTACTCCAGAGAGAGTCACGTTCACGTCACCTTCGAAGAGCCGTCGGTAATCAGCATATTCGCGTTGAAGTGCGCGCTCGCCGTCTTCGGTGATGGCGATCCGTTGTCCACTCCCAGCGATATCTCGTCCAATATATCCGGTATCCTCCAATCGTTGGAGTCGACGGGAGGCCGTTTGATTCGACGCATCAAGTTGGTGGGCGAGATCAGAGCACGTTATCGTCGCTCGTCCTTCGAGCGCGCCATCTAACGCAAGCAATTTGAGCGTTGCGAGTTCATCGTATCCGACGCGCTCGGTCGACTGTGCCATATCACCCAGTATGCCCGTTCACCTCTTGAACGTAACGGACCTGACATACGTCTCAGAATTGTGATGAACGGAGTGGGGGACTATGTGAAGCTACGTTCGTAATCATCAGTGATCCACCTGGAAAAAGATAGGGCGTTCGGCAACGATTGCCCCAAGAACTCCGACGCACCAAACCGGTAGACACAGTGACGCACTGTATAAGTGTTTGATACTACGACAGTAACGGGATTGTACTGATTTGCGTTCAAAACGAGGGTGGTGAACATGGGGAACTCCCGACTTCATCGACGGGCCTTATTGCAGAGTATTGTCGGAACAGCAGCCACTGTCGGGGGTATTGGAACAGCATCCGCCTTACCAGCTATAGATGGACATCAAGATCAGGACCTCCTCAATAATGCCGTCCCTCTACCGCCAGTCGAAGTCACCGATCAAACCGAAACCGTCTCCGCCAACGGTCTGCCAGAACAGGCCGCCGGGATACGACCCGGCTCGCAAATGCTCGTCGATTTTGCGGATGGCACCACCGCTGGCTGTACTGCTAATTTCATTTGGCAAGACACTGGCACGGGCGAAGATGACGACTCATTCTACCTCGGCGCCGCAGGCCACTGTTTCCTCAATAATACGCCAGTGAACCAGCGCGCCGCACACCAATCCGAAGACGGAGCGGTAGTCAACGACAACCTCGAGGCCGTGAAAATCTGTGCCAACTGCACCCTGGGCGGAGCCGCTGGACTCGCCGTTCAAGGCGAAGTCGTCGAACTCGGCGATGTCATTTACGCGCGTCAAGGAGCTGTCGATGACGACACAGCTGGCATCGGCAACGACTTCGGACTCGTGGAAATCCCACCAGAGCAATCCGACCTCATCGATCCATCACTCCCCCAGTTCGGCGGGCCACACGGTGTTCTCGAAGGCACTGTTCCATCGGGTGAGTTGATCAATCAATACGGGGCCGGGGTTGGAAACGGTGAAGTATTCCTCACACAAGGACGAAATGGCGTTTCGTTCGGCGATGGGGGGACAAACGAACAAGCATGGTTCGGGGCGACCCGCGCCACGCCGGGAGATTCAGGGGGACCAATCCAAACCACTGAAACCAGTGAAGGCCTCAGCGGCGATCAAGCGGGCGGAATTGTCACCCACATCACCTCACTCGGAACAGGCGGCACGACAATTACCCGGTGTAAAGAACTCGTAGCCACGGATATCGATCACGAGATTGCAGTTGTCGACGCGGATTCACTATCTTCTTAAGGCGAGAGAATCCTGTCGTTCACGGCGGGCGTGCATTGGCGCG
>CAZSSY010000081.1:0-12877 GCA_964609565.1 uncultured Natronomonas sp. | reverse complement strand
GCGCAGAGACGACGTCTCCGCCAGAAAGTTTCCCGCCGAAAGTCGAGGTCCCGAAGAGCTTCATTCGGGAGCATGAACGACTTGAACTTGAAACAGACCATCTCCGGGAACAACTCAAAGAGTACAAACAGTATGTCACATCACTCAGCCAGGAACTCGAAGAACAGGAGGCTGAGGATATCATTCAACTAGAGGACCTCGACGACGAACAAGAAGAAGAACCGTTCCGACTCGGTTAACCCGTTAACTCACGCCGCGTTTGTTCTATCTCTGCCGCCACATCGGTGTATCCTTCAACGGTAGCTAACTGTTCAGCTGCTTCCAGCGTTCGGATCCCATTGTCAAGGAACGTGAGAATGTCGCCTGGGTACGCATACAGGAGATACTCATCAGACATGACGTCAATGATTTCCTCGGGAGAGAGGCCATCAGTCCGCAATTCTAACAGATACGCGATGAATTTCCGTTCTGGACACCCACAGTGTGGATGCGCGTCACAATCACAGTCAAGGAAGTCTTCAACGAATCCTAAAACACGGTCACGAGAGGCATCATCCAGCTGCGATAGGCCATCGCTAGTAAAGAGAATATCCAGCGTCGCACCGGCAAAGGCACTCTTCGGGAACGACGTCTCCAACTGAGATGCTAACTGGCGGTGGTTCTTAATATAGATCTTATCCGTAATCGCCACAGTATTGTGTAACGAGGTCAGTGGGCAAAAATCCATGGTGTGCGTCGAGACACCGCCAGAGTCGGCGGAGTCGTAACGTATATCACGCTGACTGCGTGTAGATTCTAGTGCGTGTCCGGGTTAGGGTAGTGGTATCCTACAGCCCTGTGGCGGCTGTGAGGCGGGTTCAATTCCCGCACCCGGACCTCCCCTTATATCCTCGACTGTGTCTTTGGCTACCAGTGGTATGGGTCCGTGGAAACCCTCGATAGGACGGTGTCCGATGGCTTGGTGTACCACCGGGGGATGTCGAAGAGCTAACACCCCGTGAGACGAGTAATTGCTGCATGGATGTTGCCGTGGTAACTGTCGGTGACGAACTATTATCGGGCGATATCGAAAATACAAACGCGACCTGGCTTGCCCGTGAATTGACAGACCGTGGCGTCACCGTGACCCGGCTACTCACGATCCCTGACGAACGAGGAGTGATCGGCGATGTAGTGGGTGAATACGCCGAAATATTCAATGCCGTTGTCGTAACGGGAGGATTGGGCCAGACACCCGATGACGTGACAATGAAGGGGATAGCAGCGGCGTTTGACCGGCAACTGGTGGAAAATGATCTTGCACGGATCGATGTCGAACGGACGCTTGAAGCGATTGCAGACGACTATCCCGACCTCTCGGTAGATGTAAACGACGAATCCATGCTTCCAGCGGGGAGCCGGCCGCTGTTGAATGGGGCGGGCCTCTCACCTGGCTGTGTAGTTGAGAACGTCTATGTATTCCCAGGGATTCCAAGAGAGATGAAGCATATGTTCCACGAGATAGCCGTGGAGTTCTCCGGTAACATCGGATCACGTGTGTTGTACACCGATGAGCCGGAAGCTAATTTGATTGACCGACTTGACGAAGTACGGTCTGAGTTTGACGTCCAAATAGGATGTTATCCTGACCGTGAGGCAGGCCACAACCGATTGAAACTCAAGAGTACTGAGACAGCGAAGCTAGACGCGGCAGCGACATGGCTCGCTGATAATGTATCGGTTTATAAGTAGCTAAACGCGATTCCGGTCGACCGTGTCGGGTGGGGGCGTATCGGTGTTTGAGAGAGCCTGCGGGTCGGGTGTGCCGCCGGTTTTCGCGATTTCGAGGGCAGTCATGACGTCTGTCCGTGAGATAAGACCAACCAATGTACTTGCGCCGTCTTCTTCGACGACGAGGAGACGACCGATGCCATGAGATTGCATCTGTTCGAAGGCATCCATGACTGGAGTGTCGGGCGTGACCGTCTTGAGATCTCGACTCATGACATCTGATACGTTGAATGCATCGTGTTCAATTTGGTCGATACTCCGGGCGTCTGACAGGGTCACAATGCCTACGACGCGGTCATTCGACAACACCGGGTAGCCGGTGTGGCGTTCGCGGAACATACGTTCGGTGAGTTGAGTGAGTGATGTGTCAGGAGCGACCGTGTCCAAATGGTCGCGGGGAGTCATTACATCCTTGACAGAGACACCCTCCAATGCAGCATTCATGACGGTCCGGGTTGCTTCTGATGACGCCGCAATGTAGATGAAGAACGCCAGGACGATCAAGAAAATGTTAAAGCCGGCTAAGAGACCGAACAATCCGAGGAGGATAGCGAATAGTTGGCCGACGCGAGCTGCTTGTTGGGTAGCCTTTGCATGCGGTTGGTGTCGGGCAAGGAGTGCACGGAGAATCCGACCGCCATCCATTGGAAATCCGGGGAGAAGATTGAATGCAGCAAGGACGACGTTCATCACGGCCAGATACGCGAGGGTAAACCGCGTCGCTTCAAGGGTGAACCCGCCACTTGGGACGCCTCGGAGCAGCAGATACGCAAGAATACCGAGGAGGACCGAGACGATAGGGCCGGCGATGGCGATATTGAATTCTTGCCGCCAATCTTCCGGGATGTCCGCCATCTGGGCGACACCACCAAGTAACCACAAGGTGATGGAGTCGATCGTCACATCATATCGGCGGGCGACGAGTGAATGCCCAAATTCGTGGGCGACAATACAGAGGAATAAGCCGACGGCGGCGATCGTGCCAATTCCATACCGGACCAGCGGAGAAACGGTGAGCACAGTGAAATCTATAGAAAATCGGAACTGTTCGTTAAAGAGGGCATCAAGGTCGCCGAGTTGGAGACCTATCACGTAAGCAAAAACGGGTAAGATGAGGAGGAATGTCAAGTCTAATTTGATAGGGATGCCGAACGCGCTTCCGACCCGGAAGCTCTTCATATCTGCTGGTTGGGGCGCCGGCACATTAAATCGCCGACACGGGGGATACTTGGCTGAGAGCGTTCTCCGAAATCCATGAGCAAGCAGTGCTGGAACCTCGCCATGTGTCGGACAGCCGTAGGGCAAGCAGGGAAAGGGTGCGTTCAGTGTCGTCCCGGTTGACTGAAATATCCTCAGTGTCTACCCAGTGTCGTGTCTCGCCAGGTCGCCGAGGAGGAGACGTTGTTCCTCCATGAAGCTGATGATCATTACACTGTTGTTGTCACGCGTGACGACGAGCGGGTACTCCGCGGTCGCCTGGAGCTCAAATCGACTGATGCTGGGCCTCGGCCGGGGCGATTCTTGGTGAAAGATGGGGATGATGTGGTACCGCGACGACCGGAACAATTCGTCGAAATTGCGCGTCGCGCCGAAAACATTCGGGTCTCTGAACAAACGACGCCGGCTGCCCGCCAAGACCTTGACGCCATGCTTGACGCCTACCAGTGTGAGGCGAAACAGGTTCGGACCTGCCGGTATTGCGCTGGGAATGATCGATACTCCCCAGTTACATCTGAGACAGCGATTAAGACTGACGGTGAACATATTTGTCCTGATTGTGCCATCCGTGAACTTGAACGGGAAGCTAACTATCGGGGCCTGCGAGCTGCTGCTCGGGATCGACTCACGGACCTCCTCTTGGATGTCCGTGACTTGCAGCGAATCACGAATCTCCTCTCTGGCGAACTAGATCCTGAGATCACGAAGTTTGACGAGATACGTGCCACGAGGGACACTATCGAGCGCGTATCGACGAATGATCTGCCCGTTACTGAGGAATTGAATTCACATCTCCAGCATGATGAGCTTCTGCCTGTCCAGAGCCTGGCCGTCCATAATGGGCTTCTCGATGGACAGGATCAACTCATTGTCTCTGCGACAGCTACGGGGAAAACACTCATCGGTGAACTGGCTGGCGTCGACCGAGCGCTCAACGGGTCCGGGAAGATGTTGTTCCTCGTGCCGTTGGTGGCCCTCGCCAACCAGACATACCAGGATTTTGTTGAAGAGTACGGCGATATTCTCGAGGTGACACTCCGAGTTGGAGCGTCCCGTATTCGAGGCACCGACCACCAGTTTGACCCGCATGCTGATGTCGTCGTTGGGACCTATGAAGGGATCGACCATGCGCTGCGCACGGAGAAGAATCTCGGTGGAATCGGGACGGTCGTCATTGATGAAGTACACAATCTCGGTGACGCTGACCGTGGACATCGGCTCGATGGCCTCATCTCTCGGTTAAAACATGCTGCGGGGACAACGGGGACAGACACCCAATGGATCTATCTTTCAGCAACGGTCGGGAATCCGGGTGACCTGGCTGCCAGCCTCAATGCCCAACTCATTGAGTTCGAAGACCGGCCAGTTCCCATCGAGCGTCACGTCACATTTGCCGACAGCTTGGAGAAAACGGCGATTGAAAAGAAACTGGTCAAACGGGCATTCGACAGAAATTCCGCCAAAGGGTACCGAGGACAAACGATTATTTTTACGAATTCCAGGCGGCGATGTCACACGATTTCCCGGCAACTTGAGTATGCGTCTGCTCCCTATCATGCCGGGCTTGATTATGACCAGCGGAAACGTGTCGAACGCCAGTTTGGGAATCAAGACATCGCAGCGGTGGTAACGACTGCGGCTCTCGCCGCTGGTGTTGATTTTCCGGCGTCGCAAGTGATATTCGATTCCCTTGCTATGGGCATCGAGTGGTTGACTGTCCAAGAGTTCGAGCAGATGCAGGGTCGAGCTGGACGCCCTGACTATCACGATAAAGGCACCGTCTACATCCTGGTCGAGCCCGATGGTACCTACCACGGCTCAATGGAGCGGACTGAAGACGAGGTTGCTTTTCAACTCCTGAAAGGGAATATGGAACCAGTGACGGCCCGATACACTGAGGCGGCGGCTGTCGCAGAGACGCTCGCGAACATCACGGTCAGCGGCAAGCAGGCCAAAGCCCTCAATGATCAAATGGTCGGTGATATCCCCACGACACATGCAATTGGTAAACTCCTCGAATACGGCTTTATCGACGGGTTTGAGCCGACGGCCCTTGGTCGCGCTGTGACCGAACATTTCCTTGCCCCGGCAGATGCGTTTCGACTGCTCGATGCGATCCGGGCTGGGAAATCACCGCAGGAGCTGATCGCTGAAATGGAGTATTCTGAAGAGCCATAATGCGTTACTTGTCCGTGCGTTCAGGTGATGAGGCAGCGTCGTTGGCTGTCTCCCAGCGTAACGCGATGGACCATTCTTCACGAGAGTCGAGATCCTTCGATTGTTCAATCACTTTCACGCGGCCGTGGGGTAATGGGTAGTGGCGATGGCCGCCGGCGTCTGTATGCGTTCTGGCTCCCCATGGGCCAGTCGTGAGATCTGTGCGGAGGACCTCGAGATACTCAGAGATTTCTCGTTTGGTGTATGCCTCCTCACGCTCCGTGGTGTAATCGGATGCACCGGTCCCAACGCCGCCTGCTGTACCGGAGGTATGACCACCAATGACGGCATTAATGATTGCACCGGTCAAGAGGACCAAGCCGGAGAAATACAGCCAGGTAATGACGATAATGACGCCGCCGAAGAAGTTCTCGGATCCGTCGCCGGCGAAGGTCAGGTAGACTTGAAAGATGGATTGAAATGCTGCCCAGCCAATGGCGGCGAAGGCGGCGCCGGGAAGGACCATCCGCCAGTTGACCGGGACGTCAGGGAACCGATAATACATCGGGAAGAAAGCGACGAGTAATCCGGCAACGAGAACGAGTGGCGTTATGGTACCGATATATGGAATGATGCCTTCGAGTCGAGCGAAAATGGCGGTGACACCGACGGTTGCCAGGACTGCGATGAGGATAGCGATGCCGACGACTATGCCGTCGATGAACTTGTCAAGAAACGAGTTTTCGGTCGTCGTTTCATAGATTTCGGAAAACGCGGTGTCGAGTCCACGGAAGATTTTCAGAGTCCCCCAGATGAGAACCACCATCCCGATGATCGATGCGCCAGAGGCCTCATCGTCGTCTTGAAAGATATCTTCGATGACCTCTGCAATCGGGCCTGGCATCCACGTGTTTGCAATCTCGAGGATTCGATCTTCGAGACCGCCGCCGACGACGGAGACAGCCAAGAGGAGAACGATCAGTAGGGGCGCAAGCGAAATAAACGCGTTATAGGCCAGGCCGGCTGCCATGAATGTCACGTTCTTCTCAGAAAACTCGGTTCCGATCGTCTTCATGACACCGATACTGTCGGCCAACATACACGAAGATTTGATCTACCGATGCAAAATCGTCATTGACCAGATCACTGCCGATGGCTATCAGGCGACTATCACGAACCTCGAGAGAACCGTATCACACTCGACTACCACGACACATCCGAACAGTCCCTGGCGGCACCCGGCAAGCAGATGAGCAGATGAGCAGATGACACGATCCTCGTCTACCCGCGACCCCCTCCACTCGGTGCTCACGTTCCCGGGTGGAGATTGCAAATCCTCTGATGAGAGCTCACAGACGATGAATCTCCTTGGCGAAGCTGTCAACACCATCGTGATCCGGGAAGCCAGCCAAGACTATTATTGCAGACGACACGCCGCTGATAGCGACAGTGAGCATACCTCCCGCACTAGTGGGTCAGCCAGCATGACACACGTTCTCCATCACTGGCGGGTGGAACGAAACGTTTTCACGACCCGCCACGAAACACTCCATCGCGGGACCGTGGGGTAGCGGTATCCTCGTTGCTTTGGGTGCAACCTACCCCGGTTCGAATCCGGGCGGTCCCACTCATCACTGATAAGCGAGTACAGACAGTGCCACGACAGGTCGAGAGAGGCGAGAGCCTTACTGGACAGACGGACTACGCCACCCCAGTTCCAGGCGGAAAATCCGGGGGTGGCATCGGTGTCCACTGTTTTACTTTCGGCACAGGTGGCAAAGTTATTACCCGGGGCCACACCAAGGACAGACACTAGATGGCACGCGCGGAGGATACCCAAGTTGTTGAGCGATTCGAACAGTTCTACCGCGACTACTATCGCAACGAAATTGGGGAACTCGCCCAAAAATATCCCAACGAACAGCGTTCACTCTACATCGATTGGGCAGACCTCTATCGCTTCGATCCAGATCTTGCCGACGACTTCATTGCGCAACCAAACCAAATCCTGAGTTACGCTGAAAAAGCCCTCCAACTGTATGACCTCCCGGTTGACGTGACCCTCGGTCGCGCCCATGTCCGTATCGTCAACCTTCAAGAGGCAACTGACATTCGCGACATCCGCGCGCGACACCGGGGGCGACTCATTGCCGTTACGGGGATTATTCGGAAAGCAACCGGTGTCCGCCCGAAAATCACAGAAGCGGCATTCGAATGTCAACGCTGCGGCACCCTTACGCCAATTCCGCAAACGTCGGGAGAATTCCACGAACCGCATGAATGCCAGGGATGTGAACGGCAGGGACCATTCGAAATCAACTTCGATCAATCTGAATTCGTTGACGCCCAAAAACTCCGCGTCCAAGAATCACCAGAAGGTCTCCGCGGGGGTGAAACGCCCGAGAGCATCGATGTACACATCGAAGACGACATCACCGGTGAAGTCACTGCCGGCGATCATGTTCGCGTGACCGGGATACTTCATCTCGATCAACAAGGCAGTCAGCAAGACAAATCACCCATCTTCGATGTCTACATGGAAGGACTAGCCGTCGAGATTGAAGACGAGCAATTTGAAGAGATGGATATCACGGACGAAGATAAACAACATATCATTGAACTCTCCGATAACGACGATATCTACGACAAGATGGTGGACTCCATGGCACCATCCATCTATGGGTACGAACAGGAAAAACTCGCGATGATCCTCCAGTTGTTCAGCGGCGTCACGAAACACCTCCCCGATGGGTCTCGAATCCGCGGTGACCTTCATATGCTGCTCATTGGCGATCCAGGCACCGGTAAGTGCCAAAAACGTGACGCGAAAGTTGCGCTGGCAGACGGTACCCAGAAAGAAATCGGAGACCTCGTCGAAACCCATCTCGACGACCCTGTACCCATCGATGACGGCGTCTATCAAGACGTCGATATTCCCGTGTTAACCACCGATGGACGAACAATCGAACCCGGGCGAGCTACCAAAATATGGAAACGAACCTCGCCAGACCAGATGTATCGAATCCACACCGCAAACGGGCGGACTCTCGAGGTAACACCCTCCCATCCACTTTTCGAGCAACAAAACGGGACACTCAACCCTATCAGAGCATCCAACTTAGCCGAAGACGATTTTATCGCCGCTCCACGGGCCCTCCCAACACAATCCAGTAAAGCTCTCACGACCGAATCCAGTCCTCCACGCCCTGAACCCTCGGATACTGTCACGTCTCCCGACCGTCTCAGTAAGGACGTCGCTCAACTCCTCGGATATACCCTCAGTGGTGGCCACATCTCCGAGAAGCAAGGAAGACGACAACTCACGATACCCCACGCAGATATCGAGAGTATACAGAATATATCGAGTATTCTCGACACCCTCGGTGCTCCGTATCGCATCACCAACCAGCAATCCGAGGATCGCAGCTGCGTTATCACCTGTTCATCCGAAGACCTCATCCAGGTTCTCGAAGACCTTGAGCCATCGCTCCGCAAAGAATCCACTGACTACACCCTCCCGCAATCGCTCTTCTGTGCATCACAAACCTGTAAATCCGCATTCCTCAACGCCTACATCGACGGGAACGAAACAATCACGGCCACGGAAAGCGAACTCACGACTCCCGGACCGAACCGACGCCTCCTCGAAGAAATTCAAACTCTCCTCCTCTCGTTCAAAATCCAGAGTCAGATACACTCACAGCACAGCCAGAGGTATCACCTCACGGTGAGCGGTAAAGACTTCGACCGTTTCCAGGACAAATTCGGGCTCACTCCAACGCACGCAATCACGTCAACCGCCACACGCCAACAGGTATCACCGGATCCGACCTGTGATGTGATTCCGAACGTCAGTGACGCACTTGCACGCATCCGAACAGCCTTGAATCTCTCAGAAGCTGCGTGTGGAATCGATCAATCCACCTACCACCACTACGAACAAGGTGACAAGCACCCACCTCGCGGGACACTCCGGAGAATTCTTCGTGTTTTTCAGAGGCGAACCAAGCAGCTCCGCGAGTTACGCTCTGGTGTCGTCGACGGTGACTGGCACGCCACGATCGAGGCGTGCAATGAACTGGATATATCGCCGACACCGGCCCTCGATACACGCCCTATCGACCAACCCGCTGACAGTGCATCTGGACGGGACTTCATCACTCCGGATGGCGGTAGACGTGTCGATGAGATACAACGCGTTGTTAGGAGGCTAGATACGGCACTATCGACCGACTCGGATATCAGGCAACTGTCCAGACTGACTGAGAGCGATATTCGTTGGCTCCGCATTGAATCGATCACGTCTGTCACCCCCGAGTACGATTGGGTCTATGACCTTGAAGTCGACGGAACGCACAGTTACATTTCCAACAACGTCATTTCGCACAACTCCCAGATGCTGCAGTACGTCCGGAATCTCGCGCCGCGATCCGTCTACACGTCCGGGAAAGGCTCATCGAGTGCTGGGCTGACCGCTGCAGCCGTCCGCGATGACTTCGCTGATGGCCAGCAGTGGACCCTAGAAGCCGGTGCACTGGTGTTGGCCGATCAAGGAATCGCAGCCGTTGACGAACTCGATAAGATGGATTCATCCGACCGAAGCGCCCTCCACGAAGGGCTAGAACAGCAAAAAATCAGTGTGAGCAAAGCAGGCATAAACGCAACACTGAAAGCTCGCTGTTCGCTTCTCGGAGCAGCGAATCCAAAATATGGACGGTTCAACCCGTATGAACCGATTGGAGAGCAAATCGAACTAGAGCCTGCGCTCATCTCGCGGTTCGACCTCATCTTTACTGTCACAGATCAACCCGACGCCGAGGAAGACGCCAATCTGGCGGAGCATATCATCAATACGAATTACGCCGGCGAGCTACACACCCACCGAAAAGAAACCACGACCTCAAACGTCACCCAGCAGGAAGTCGAAAATGTCACCGATGACGTCCAACCGGTGATCGAACCCGAACTCCTTCGGAAGTATATCGCGTACGCAAAGCGGAACTGTTTCCCGACAATGACAGACGATGCCAAACAAGCCATCCGTGATTTCTACGTGGACTTACGGGCCCAAGGACAAGATGAAGACGCACCGGTCCCGGTGACTGCTCGGAAACTTGAAGGCTTGGTTCGTCTCTCTGAGGCATCCGCCCGCATGCGATTATCAGACACCGTGGAAAAAGAGGATGCCGATCGAGTTATTGCGATCGTTCGGTCCAGCCTCAAGAATATCGGTATCGATCCAGAAACGGGGCAGCTAGACGCTGATGTCGTCGAAACAGGGAAATCGAAGAGCCAACGCGAACGCATCAAGAGTATCAAAGCATTGATCGACGAAATTGAAGACGAATACGATGAAGGTGCACCAATCGATGAGGTCTTAGACCGGGCCGAAGAGATCGGTGTTGAACGGTCGAAAGCCGAGCACGAACTTGAGAAACTCCGGCGCCAAGGGGATGTGTATGAACCCCAACCCGATCATCTCAGGACAGTTTGAAAGAAAGAATACGCGAGAGTGGATGTGGTCTTGGGCTCGTAGCGTTAGTTTTCGCGGTATTCTTTTCTGAAGCCGCGGAATTCGGTTCGGTGTGCTTCTTCATCGGCAAGAATGGTAACGGCGAGATCCTCGGTGACTGGGTCGTTTTCGTCGGTTGCAGCGTCGATAAGGTCGCGGTACGTTTGGATAGCGTCTTCTTCGGCGTCGAGAACTCCGTCGATCACAGAAAGGACGTTCGTGGAGTCTTCTGGTGGCTGGAGGCTGTCTTGTCTGGCTGTAAATTCAGCTGACCCCGGGGGTCGAGCATCGAGTTGTTTGAGTCGTTGTCCGAGTTCCTGTGCGTGCCCGAGTTCTTCTTGGATGTCCGTCTGGAGGCTTTCTTTGACTTCTTCAGCGCTGACACCGTCAAGAACGATAGCGTTCGTTTGATAGTTCATCACAGTCTCGATTTCATCGGTGTAGGCGCTTTTGAGAATTTCGATTACGCGGGATGACGACATACTAGGATTGAGTAGTTGTAGGCGGTTATAGTTGAGGTTCATGCCTCTTCAGACTGGGAGCGGTGGAGTGGCGGCAAAGCTGCTGAACGTGCGGTAGGTACTTTGCTGTCGATAGAGAAGTACAAGCAGCATGGCCGAACTCCAGATCAGTGAGGAGCTCAACGAGCGGTTGGATAGCCATACGGAGGATGATGAGACGATAGAGGAGTTTATTGAAGAACTCGTGAGTATTTATGAGACGGAAGGAGCGTTCTTACAAGAAGGCTACACCGAGTAGCGGGCTTATCCGGTATGGGCACGGATGTTGTCTGCGATAGTATCGAGTTCCTCGTCTGAGAGGTCAGGAAGTGTTCGGACGATCGAGTGGATAGCACCACCTTGGTCGTCGTCATAACGGGGAACGATGTGGCCGTGAACGTGGGGGATTTCTTGGCCGGCGGCTTCACCGTCGTTGATACCGATGGTGACGGCATCTGCCTCAACGGCAGCGTCGACGATTGGAGCGAGACGGCCGAGGGTTTCAAACACGGCGTTTCTATCCGTCGGTGGCATATCGGTGACACGTTCGTGGTGGGTTTTGGGGACGACGAGAGTATGGCCGCGGGTTAAGGGGTTTGCGTCGAGAAAGGTATGGACGTTATCGTCGGTGTAGACGACTCGTGCCGGGATCTCACCGTCAATTATTCGGCAGAATATACAGTCGGTGCTCATAAGTCTACATGACAAGGGTGGGGTATCAATGTTATCACCACCCACAGTCCCGCCCCCTGCTATTCAATGTCCTATAAGGGATAAAACCTAAACCAATACCTACGATATGTGGGCCGTGCCATCATGAGATTAGATGCCATCCCGCAAAGCCGAGTGACGCAAATAACGTACGGATTTTTCGACCGCTTCGTCTGGAGGTATACGCCATACCGGTGTGGTTACCGCCTTGCCATTGAGTTGCATCGGGGTTTCCCTCGCTTGGGGCTTCGCCGACAATGACGAGTGTAGCCTGAAGTGACCCATTGCCCCAGGCGATACAGGTGCGGCTTTCGCGTAACCGGGGATATCGGTGACAGGTTGTCGCCAAGGAGTTGCGGTGGCTGTCATCGGGGAAGGTGACCATCACCGTGGGGATGGAGTTTGCATCCCCGTAGGCCTTCACTATGCATTGTATTATCGTGTCTAGATACCATATAGATGGTTGTTCAATGTTAACACAAACCTTATACCCGTCCATCGTTTCGTCCCGCATGCGAATGCCCACCGCACCCTCCGATTCGAGTGATCCATCGGAACCACCTACGAACCCACCCAAGTCCATCCTCGATTCCGATCGCTACGCGTCAATCTCGCTTGATGACGGTGCAGTCGTTATCTATGATCGCGAACACCCAGAAACCTGGGTTCAATCCGACATCGCCCTCGATATTGGCGCCTGACTCAGTCAATCAATGGCAACACTGCGCCGAAGATGATAGGAACAAACAACGCAAGCAAACCCCCGACGGTTTCCATTCCTAACAGGAATTGATCCGCCCGTGCCGATATCTCAAGTACGAACAGATGACCGACGATCTCTCCCAACATACCGATGACGAACAGAATAACGCCTAAATGAAATTCCTTCTTCGCGATTTGTCCGGAGTCCATATCACGGCCGTGTTGGCGGTGACTAACGGCACGGAATCTGCTATCGATGACTGAAGCCCTTACGATATCTGGCAGTAGAAGCCGGGGCGTGGGAGCT
>CAZSSY010000080.1:4538-12916 GCA_964609565.1 uncultured Natronomonas sp. | reverse complement strand
GGCGGACTCATCACGGGAGGATTCCACCACCTGCCAGATAGATATCTCGATTCACTCCCGGTATTCAACTGGTAACACCTGGCTAGCCACTGGTAGCGAGCTGCTAGTGACTCTCTCTTCACCGGGTCTCGAGCCGCTGCCTCATTTAGTGTGAAACAGACGTAAGCGGCATTTACTGGCCCTGTATCCTCCGCAATACAATACCATCTGGCCTCCAGAAGTCTCGCACGCGACCACCCATAATCCAATGTTCCGACGAATCGCCCTCATCGTCGTGATTACTCTCCTTTGTGTTGGGGCATCTGGGATTGCCGTGACCACGACTGCCGGTATCTCACCCGATGTAACGGACGGTCTTATCGGAGCCGGGTCAGATGTGGAGACAGCACTCTTTGACGGGACATATACCGGCTTATCGGATCGAGATCACCGGGAACAGTCTTCGTCAACACCCGATGATTCGGCGTCACCCGACAACGACACTCGAGAGGCGGACAACAGTTCCAGGTCCACCTCCGGGGAAAATTCCAAATCCGGTTCGACGAATACATCCCAGACCAATACGACAGCTGATCAGTCCGACAATTCGAGTCGTGAACGAATCGGCAGCCACTCGAACTCCACCGAGGAGGATGACGCCAACTCCACGCGTGAATCCAGGTGGCCCCACGATCACGACCACAACCACAGCCAGCAATCGGACAGTGATTCTTCGACGAGGTCCTCATCGCGAGACACCGACGGGGAGCGTGATTCCAGGTGGTTCGGCAACTCGAGACACGACAACGGCTCTGATGATGGTGATGCCGGTGACGACCGAGACGGTGGAGACAGCAGCCGAGGGTTTGACACAGCCACGAACGAATCGGCTGATGAGAATTCGACTGCCGAGAATGCCTCCCGAGATGGAGAACAACTTGACCGTGTTCTCAATGCGTCATCGAACCTCACGTCAGTCACCGATTCTCCGCTTGAGTTGTCAGTGGTTTCATCGACATTGACGAACGTCCTCACCGCAGATACGGAGGATGACTTCGAGTCAGCCCTCAACGCTACGACAACACAACGTGTGGACAGTACAGTTGAGGCGGTTGACGGGGAACTCTCATCGATCTATACTGGTGTCACACACCTCCCAACTTTGCCTGAACAAGCGATTGTGTTACTCGACTCCTTGGGAATTCTCCCAGAGCCTGAGGTATTGGATAGCACTCACGATGACGTCGTTTCCACCCCCCGACTGTCCCCCATGGCAGATGGTGCACCCGTCGACGTCGACACCGCACCGCGGGCTGACCAGTCACCTTCCCCTCGACCCAATCCGTCGGCTCCTGACGTGACGAATGCAGACGAGACTGATGATGAAGATGAGGAGGAGTCACCAAGCGGCGGCAGCGGGGCCGGGGCCGGGGTTGGCGTGGTGCTTGTTGTCGGAGGCTGTGCGTGGCGACCGCCACCCACAGCCGTCAGTGAAGCGCTGCGTTCACCGGTGGGTCGACGACTCGTAGTTCGATCGCTTCGTGGATTGGTGACTGATCCGGGTCGCCGCATCTGGTGGAAGGCACCGGTCGTACTTGGGGCTCTCTACACGCGTCGGGACGACACTAGTCCACTGGAGAACGAAACCAGACAATCCATCTTTGATGCCGTCAAAGACACCCCTGGAATCTATCACGCGAAACTGGCTACTGCGACTGGGGCCACCGAGGAAACCGTTCGATACCATTGCCGGATTCTGGTCGAGGAAGGATTGGTCGAAACTCGGAAACACCGCGGACGCCGCCGCGTCTACCCGGTGCAACTCGACGATGTCGATCCTGCCTTGTCGGCGGCACTGGCCGACTCCGCCGCCGCTGACGTTCTCGCAGCAATTGAACGACAGGAACCCACGACGTGTTCGGAACTCGCATCGGCATTAGACTCGGCAGCAAGCACGATTGTCTATCATCTCGATCGACTCGAAGAAGATGGGCTTATCGTCCGTGAGCGGACCGGTGAGTCAGTTACCATACGGCTTCGGGTGTCAGCCCGGTCAGCACTCGAAAAGCGCGTCACATCCGATTGAACGACCCAGTACTGCGGCCGTGTGTTCTCCCGTGATGGCTGTCTCCGGCGCGACGAGACGCATGGGGTTTCGAGAGTTCCTAGATAATCTCTTAGGAGGTCTTCGACTGAGTCTCCCCTGGGTACACCCTGAGACACATATGATAACTCGACGAACGCTCTTGATTGTCGTCACGATCATTACCATCACCGGGATGTTATTGGCACCAGTTGCAGGTGTCGGTGCCACAACTGCCGGTGATGATGGTGATCATGGCGACGAATATGATGACGGTGATGCGCCAGATGAACCAGATACCGATGGATCCGACGGTGACGATTCCACCGATTCGAGCGACAGCGATCAACTTCCCTCGCCGGATGATGATTCCTCGGAGGATAGTGGCGATGACGGTAGCGAGAATCCGGTCACATCCGATGATGGGGACGATAGTGGTGACAGTGACGACGGTAGTGGTTCTGACAACCCATTACCGATCGGAGACAGCGGCGACGATGATGGTGATGACAGCCAAGACGACGGGGATAGCGACGACGGACAGAATCCATTACCCTCTGGTGACGATGGCAGCGACGGTAATGACGGCGATAATCCCTTCGCGTCCGGCGACAACGGCGACGACTCCGATTCAGACGATAGCGATGACTCGGATGATAAGAAAGACTGCGATGACTCGGATGATAAGAAAGACGGCGATGACTCGGATGATAAGAAAGACTGCGATGACTCTGATGATAAGAAAGACGGTGATTCCACCGGGGACACGAACCAACACAACCGGGATGTCAATGACGATCCCGACGAAGTCGATGACAACATCGGGAATAGCAATGCCGTCGTGATTGCCCTCGGTGATGAAAACATTGTCCTCGCGGAAGGCGGGGATACGGATTCCCAACGGAAGAGCAACGACAAGGCCGATGATGGCGGTGATGCCAACCAGTTTAACAGTCAGTCCAACGAGGATGAAGATACCGTTGACCTGGCTGCGGCGAATGGGAACTCAGTCATCATCGGTCTCGGAAGTACAAACGCGTCATCCAATGATGGCGGCGATACCGACCGCCAGCGGAATTCGAACCGCCAATCATCGAGTGGCGACGGTGACTCAAATCAGCACAATCAGCAACACAACCAGGACAATGACGTCCTCGATGTCGCGCTGGTGAACGGGAACTCGATGGCGCTTGCCCTCGGTGCGGAGAATACGAGTTCCGGTGATGGCGGCGATACGGGCCATCAACGCAATCGGAACGATCAATCCAACGGCGACTGTGACGGCAGCGGTGGCGACGCCAACCAGCAGAACCAACAAACCAACGAAGACAACGATGTCGGTGACATCGGTGTTGGGAACGGGAACTCGATTGCAGGCGCCCTTGGCAGCAACGACACCCGATCCGGTGACGGCGGGAACACGAACACTCAGTTCAACCGGAACGACCAGACCGATGAGAGTTGTGGCGATGGCCAGTCCGCCAACCAGCACTCCTATCAGTCCAGCGAAGACAACGATGTCATCCAGGCCCTGTTGTTGAACGGCCACTCCGGTGCCTTCGCGGGCCCCGAAAGCCAAAACACCGAGTCCGGGAACGGCGGATTCACGAACAAGCAGTTAAACGACAACGAACAATCAGCGAACGGCGATTCAAACCAGCATAGCCACGATCATGCCGAAGATGACGATGTGATCGGTATCACTGAAGGCAACGATCAGTCAAACGCCGCTGGTGGTGCTGACGAAAGCACTGAAGCGGGCCAGCCCGGCGATACTGGCCAGCAGTACCACCGCAGCGACCAGAGCGTCCCGGCAACAGCGGATTGCGGTAGCTAAACACCCCTCACCACACCACGTACTGCATTCTCTTTCTGCTTTGGTGATACCGACGACAAACCCGCTATCCACCGATGACCGGATATTAAAAAATTGATAAGCTGGCATTTGAACAATTATATCAAGACGAATTTATGCGTACCTTCGTCGCCCGGACGGCAGAATACGGCGGATATTGTGCGGCGACGGTCGCCCTCCTATTGTTTGGCTTCGTGACGGGATTCGATGTCCAATCCCTGACCGTCGATCTGGCCGTCACAACCATCCGCATCGTGCTTCTGGATGCAGTTTCATCCGCTCTCGGATTCACGGCATTCGGCCTCGTCACAGGCACATTGCTCCTCAGGGAAGTTACACGCCACCCCTCTTCCGGGATTGATGACGGCCCACCGGTAACCGCCATTGTTCCCGTCTACCAGGATGCACACGTCCTCAACAACAGCGTCCAAAGTCTCGCCCAGTCGGCATACTCGAACCTCCAAGTTGTTGTAGTCGGCGAACATGATGACCCTGAAAGCCGACGCAAAGCCACCGAGCTTGCAACCAACTACCCGAACGTTGAATGGATGGAAAACCATTACCAGCCATCGAAAGCCGACGCCATCAACTACGCTGTCCATCACTCAAACACCGACTACTTCGCGGTCTTCGACGCTGACGAAACCGTCGATCCCACCTTCATCTCCGCCGCCATGCACCGGCTGGTCAATACCAAATACCAAATCTTCCAAGGCCGACGGATACCAACCCCATCTGGACCGCTTGAATCACTCGCCTACTGCGAACGCGTCCTCTTTCACGCCAGCTACAAACTCGTTGAACTCATCGGGTTCCGCAACTGTCGCAGTTCCTCAACCGTCTTCACCAAACCGGCCTTCGACACCGTTGGTGGCTACGATGCTGTCCTCACGGAAGACCTTGATTTCTCCCATAAGATCTATCGGGCCGGCATTCCCGTTGCCACGGCTCGATACCACACAAATACCATGGAAGCACCACATACCCTCCACGACTTGTGGGGACAGCGGAAACGATGGCGGATCGGCCAAATTGAGGTCCTCCACCGCACCCTTCATGAACTCGCCCGCTCACCCACCCATCTCCGTACTATCATCTCGACGGCCCGCATCATCACCAGCCTCCTCGGGAGTATTTTCATTATCACACTGGTATCGAAATTCGTCATCCTTCTCCTCTTGGATCTAGATACCTTCTACATCCTCCCGCTCGCTGTCGTCTTCGCCACTGTCGGCTCTATCGCTGTTGTTGACCGACGAAATGGTGATATCGACAGTCTCTCGCCAAGCTGGATCGCAACCCCTCTCGTCTATCCCTTCTTCGGGCTGATGACCCTCAAATCACTTCTAGAATATGTCTTGACTTGGAACGGCGAGTGGTACCGCGTCCAAAAAGCTGGAAAGTAAAACTAACGGCACAAGAGTTCCATCGCGGCGTGGTCACCCTTATCGGAGTCGGACAGAGACGCCGGCATATCCGCATTGATCGCAGGTGATCGTAGTTTGCTCCCCTAACGCGTACGTAGACAGTGTGTTCTCACACCGCGGGCATGGATCCCCGGGCGCAGCTCGGATATTAGAAATATTCGCAATAATGAGGCGGACTCGAATACCGTCTGTAAGTGACTCTTTGATGCCGCCGCCCCAGATGACGTGTGCGTCCGGTCCGACGCGTTCACGAACTGCCGTGACGCCTTCGCTGACGTCAGTGACACTCATCTCGGGACCGCCGATGAGGTCGATAAGCACCCCGTTTGCCGGATCAGTTTTCAGACCGGTGGGGAGCGATGCAAATGCGTCTGCGACAGCGGTTGCCGGAGAACCATCGGGGGTTTCGCCGACACCGAGCGCGGCGAGATCACCAGGCGTGAGGATCGTGCGAGCGTCTGCGAGATCAAGATTCACGAATCCTGGTTCACGGATCAATGAGACGAGTGCCATTCCGGCGGTAGTGAGAGCTTCGGTCCCGCTACCGGGTGCGAGTATGACGGTGTCCACAACTTGCGTGAATTTCTCAAGAAACTCCCGCTCGTGTGGGGCCGGTTGACTCGGAAGTGTAATAACCGCGATTCGAATCGGGGCGTCGTGGTCACGGTAGGTGTCGAGAGAGTCCACATGCGTAGGGGTGGCGGCATCTGCGGCGAGGACGACTGCATCTGGGTCGGGAGCCGTATCGGTTGCTGGCACATCTCTCGATACGAGGCGGTCGGCTGCGGCGACGCCGGCGGTGTCGACACCGACGACTTGGACCGATTCGGCCAACGAGTCGGCAGCGACCTGGAGCTCTTCATCGGTCGTCATCGGACGGCTGTTCTACTTTCTGGAGGGCCATCACCTTTTGGCCTGACTTTCCGACTGAAGTCGAATACGTGAGGGCCACCCTGCTCCATCGAGATCTTTTCACCATTCGGTGACACCATCGCGTTTCTAGAAATCTTTTCTTGGGTGAGTGTAGTTGACGCAGCGTAGTAAGTGGCGGTTCCGGGGTTTCTCTCCCCTGTTCTGGGTGGTGGTGATCTCGGTGGTTGTTCACGTGGCGTGAGTTCCCTGGTCGGTTGTGGCGGGCATCAGTACCTGCTGGAATTGATTGAACATTCAATCAAAACCATTATGTCTGCCTCGAAGATTGTATTGATAATGCCTCCCCGTCCCGTCCCTGTAGCAGTGCCTACCAGTGATCACGCCTTGCAGCCTCGAATTGCGAGCCAGCGGTATCTTCCAGGCAGGCCCTAACTCTGTATGTCGCGACTTGTGATTGCGGCGGTTGCGACGCTCATGGTCATCACAACCGGAGGCATCGTTGGGGCACAAGGTGTCACATTGGGTGAACCAGAAATCAACGTGTATCTCCCTGAAAACGAGGTCTCCCCGGGGTCTGACGCCGAACTCACGCTCCATTTTGAGAATGATGCTGAGGTTATCTCAGGCGACCAGACGGAGCTTGTCACGACGGCACGCGCCGTCAACGCCCGGATTACTGATGAGGGTCCGTTCGATGTCCTGACCGGCACGCAACCTGTCGGCCCGATCTCCGACGGTGCCGTCTCCCAAGCTGCGTTCCAGGTGGTCGTCCCGCACGACATTGAGCCTGGGAGTTATGACATTGATGTCCGCATCCAATATTCGGTGACGAACCAAGTGACCAGCGATACCAGACAACGGCTCACCCGTACGCGAACCCGAAGTGTTAGCGTTCAGGTAGTCGATGACCCCCGATTCGCAATCACCGATGTTGATACGGCTGTTCAGCCGGGAACGACAGGTACGGCCGCTCTCACTGTCGAAAACGTTGGCTCCGAGACCGCCAACGCGACGCGAGGTACGTTCACCGGCGGTGAAGGTGTCCAGCTCGACGGGGGGACCGCTGAAGCCTTCATCGGTGATCTCGAGCCAAATGACACCCGGACGGTCAATGTCGATGTCGCCGTCGAGGAGACCGTCGCCGCGGGGGCAAAACCAATCGAAGCGGCGTTTGCATTCCGCGATGCGGCCGGCCGTGATCGGGAGGCACGGACCACATACGGCACCTTGTCCACACTTGACGCACAATCGTTGACGATCGAGGACCTTGGTGATACCTTGGCTGTTGGCTATGAAGGCGAAATCCGGGGAACGCTTCACAATGACGGGCCTCGATCGATTACCGATGGTGTCCTTGTTGTGGACCCGGCATCCGAGTCGCTTATTGTCGAAGAGGCGCGCTATGCGCTCCCACCGCTTGAACCGGGAGACTCTACTGCGTTTACCTTCCCAACCGATGTCAGCGGGAGCGCGCTGCCAGGGCCACGCCAAGTCCGTTTTTCAGTTGAATATGCACACGGTGGCCAGACGACAACCACGACCGGTCCGATTTCCAAACGGGTCATCGTTGACAACCAACAGGCTGCATTCAATATCACCGCCGCCGATGCCCGCCTCCCGGCGGGTGAGACGACCACAGTGGCCCTCACCATCCGGAATGACCGCCCCGAAACGCTCTCGAACGTCAATGCCCGTCTGTATACAGACAGTCCGTTGTCAGCATCGAGTGATGAGGCGTTCATCGACCGACTAGCCCCGGGGACAACCGCTGATGTCGAATTTACCGTGTCCGCGGCTGAGGGGGCGATGGCCAAACCCTATCCGCTTGAACTCGACTTCCAGTATGACACCGAACGTGGCGATACCACCTTGTCCCGTACCTATCAATACCCCATCAACGTCACCGAATCAAGTGAGGGCGACGGGAGTCTAGGCGGCCCATCCATCCTTGTCGGTCTCACCCTCCTCACCACACTCCTCGTCGGGTATCGGGCGCGTCACTGGCCGCGCCCCTAATCGATGCGCGATTCTGCCCACGACCCAGATGCCGACTCCGCCCCCGACACAGCAATTCCGACTGAGCGTGCCACCAAGGATGAGACTACACGGCGGTTGGACCGGGTGACGCGTCGCCTCAACGGGCAGATATCGCAGCATCCAT
>CAZSSY010000080.1:0-4438 GCA_964609565.1 uncultured Natronomonas sp. | reverse complement strand
CGGCGGTTGGACCGGGTGACGCGTCGCCTCAACGGGCAGATATCGCAGCATCCATGGCGTGTCGTCGCGGTGTTTGTGCTTTTGACCGGGATGTTTCTCGGCGGGATAGGGGGTGGCGGCGGCCAGCAGGCTGGCGCCGACCAGTTCACCGAGGATCTCGAGGAAGCCCAAGCCCTCGAGGACATGCAGGAAAATTTCCAGCAGCAGCAGCGGTCAACCGGTGGGAGCACGGCTACGCTCTTCGTTGAAGATCCCCAGAACGTCCTTGCAAAGCCGAGTCTCTTACGGATATTGGCCGCCCAACAACGACTCGAAACACACGACCGACTCCGGGTGACGGCCACGAGGAGTCCCGCGTCGAATATCGCCGCCCAACTTGATCCTGAAGCCACCACGATAGCCGAACAGTACCGGGCTGTCGCGCGGGCATCGGACCGACAGGTAACAGCCGCGATTCAAGCCGCTCACGACACCGATTCGCTTGGTGCAATCAGCACCGACTTTCAGCCAACCACAGCATCCGCATCGGTTGCGCAAGTTGGTGTCACCTATGATACACCACCGCAGGCATCATCGGATGACAACGCCCGCTTGCAGCAACGAACGGTGGCTGTTGTCGGCGACATCGATGGCCTTGCGCCTGGCGAGAACGTGATTGTGTTCGGTGATGCCATCATCAATCAAGAAATCCTTAACTTGTTGACCGACACCGCGATAATTGTTTTCCCTGCTGCACTCCTCCTTATCACGTTTTTCCTCGTGGTGGCATACCGCGATCCCATCGACCTGGGTTTAGGGATCATTGCTCTTGTCATGACCATGATTTGGACGTTCGGCTTCATGGGATATGCCAACATCCCGTTCTCCGACACGCTGGTCACTGTCTTCCCGTTACTGATGGCGGTCGGCATCGATTTCGGGATACATATCGTTAACCGCTACCGAGAGGAACGGGTCCGCGGCACGAGTATCACAGAATCGATGGGGATCACGACAACCCAGTTGACCGCCGCCTTCCTCATAGTCACGATCACGACCATTTTCGGGTTTATCGCCAACCTCACCAGTTCCCTCGACCAACTGCAGGATTTCGGGATTGTCGCGGCCGTCGGTATCTTATTCACCCTCCTGATCTTCGGTGTCTTCCTCCCCGCCGTCAAAGTCGGGGTCGACAAGCTTCGAACAGGGTCACGCGTCCCGCAGTTTAGCACCCGGCCGTTGGGACGTGATGATTCACTACTGGGCTACCTGTTACCGATTGGGACATCGGCCGCCCGGATTGCACCCGTGGTTGTCATCGTAGCGGCCTTGCTGCTTGGGGCGACCGGCGCGGCCTATGGCACCGGTGTCGACACCGAATTTTCTGAGGAAGCCTTCTTCCCGGATTCGGACCGTATCGAACAGTATCAGCGCCTCCCGGCGCCGTTGGCACCATCGGAGTATACCTTCATGACTGTGCTTTCGTATCTGGAGAACGATTTCGATCAGGGCTTTATCGGAACAGTCACGCTCTATATCGAAGACCAGGAGGTCCGGTCCGACATGGCGCTGGAGGATATCAATCGAGCCATTCAGGATCCGCCAGCGGAATTCGCCCAGACCGACCGCCGCGCTGACGCGACAAGTATCCTCAGTGTCATTGATGCGCAGGCTGCGGCAGATCCCTCGTTTGCGGCGTTGGTGGAGCGGTCGGATCGAACTGGGAACGGTGTCCCCGACCGGAATGTCGACCAGATTTACGGTGCACTCTTGGCGTCATCGGCTGGTGATCGCGCCCGTCAGTCAATCACGACCGATCGCCATGCAACCCGGATTGAGTATCAACTCGATGTCGAGACGGATCAAACCGAAGCCACCCAAGCCGCTCAACACGTCGCCGACGAGATGCGGCTGACTGCCGTACCGACCGGGCAACTCGTCGTGAATCAGGTCGTCATCGACCGGATCACCACCTCAGCAATCACGAGCCTCATTGTCGCGTTCCTACTGACGGCACTCTTCTTGATGGTTTCATATCGACTCCTTGAAGGCCGAGCGATCTACGGCGTTATCAATCTCGTTCCCGTGCTCGTCAGTGTGGGCTTGTTAGCCGGATCGATGCGGTATTTTGACATCCCATTAACACCGTTTAACGCCCCGATTCTCGCCGTTTCGATAGGCCTCGGAGTTGACTACACGGTCCATTTTATGCATCGATTTGTTGATGAATTCGAAACCACCCACGACATTCATACAGCCTTACGGATTACCGCCCACGGGACGGGGGGAGCCCTCACCGGGAGTATGTTGACGACTGTCTGTGGCCTCGGCACGCTGTATCTCGCTCTCATCCCGCTTGTGGCTGATTTCGGGATTCTCTTGGCGCTCGGAGTGCTGTATGCCTACTTGGCATCACTTCTCGTGCTTCCCTCTGTTATCGTCATCTGGCATCGACTCGAAACGAACGGCTTCCCGACACGCTAACAGATCAGTCACAGTCGACGGGGCGAGACGCATGTTGCTGGCAGGGCACTCAGACCGGACGCGGGCGACGCCTGCTACGTCACTCTCCCGAATCACTGCAGTTCTCATGTTGGTCGTCTGGCTCGACGGAGTGGATGGATGGGATTCAGCGTCGGGTGGAGTCGAAGACTCCTTCCGAGGTGACAGTTAACTCTGCGTATGAATCAGGTCACCCGACGTCAGTTTCTCCTTGGCGCATCCGGCGTGACAGCCAGCGTCGCCGGGTGCGCAACGGGGCAACGATCCCCACCAGAGCCGGCCACTCCCGCAACCGGTGAACAAGACCGAAGTGGCCAGTATACCACCGTGTACGATTCAACTATCGAGTCAGTCACCTATGTCGGCGACGAACGGAGCGGGGGCTCCGGGTTCGTGTATGAGGACTTCGTCATCACGAATGAACATGTCGTCAGTGGTGCCGACCGCGTGGATGTCAGATTCGCGGCTGGTCAGTGGCGAGAGGGCGCTGTGCAAGCGACTGACGTGTACGCCGATCTGGCCGTTATCGCGACTGACATCCCAGACGCTGCGGGAGCCCTCTCACTTGTCGATGCGGTTCCGCCGGTTGGCACGGAGATTCTAGCACTCGGCAGTCCGTTTGGCCTTGAATCGTCGCTCTCACAAGGCATTATCAGTGGTAAGAACCGATCGCTCACCAATCCTGACGGGTATTCGATTCCGAATACCGTGCAAACTGACGCCGGGCTCGATCCCGGGAACAGCGGGGGGCCGCTTGTCACCCTTGATGGAGAGGTCACAGGGATTGTTGTTGCCGGTGCCGGGACGAGTGTTGGGTTTGCGGTCTCCCCGCTGCTCGCCCAACGCGTGCTTCCCGAACTGATTGCCACCGGGACCTATCGGCATCCATATCTCGGTGTCCATCTGCTCCCGGTGACACCGACCATCGCCGAGGCCAACGGGCTGGCGACAGCAGAAGGCGTCCTTATTATCGAGGTACTCGACGGCGGGCCAACTACGCAGCCGTTGCAGGGTGCCGATGATGAGACGATCGTTGATGGTCGCCGGATTCCGACCGGCGGCGATGTGCTCGTTGAACTCGCTGGCAACGCGATCGAATCGAATGCAGACCTGGGGACGACCCTCGCGCTTGAACTATCACCTGGTGACCAGGTCCCTGCGACCGTTATCAGAGATGGCGAACGAGAGCAACTCCAAGTCCCGGTTGGAGCTCGTCCTGAACCGGATCGATAACCCCGGTCCGAGAGCCTTATCTCAGTTGGCTGTGAGCGTCTGGACATGACTACAGTTCGCTCTGTCAGCTTTGACAGCGATGGTGATACCTGTGCAGGCGATCTCTACCTTCCTGACGCTTCTTCGCCACCGGTGGTCACAATGGCGCATGGCTTCGGTGCCGAACGGTCGTTCCGCTTGCCGGCATACGCTGAACGGTTTGTCGATCAGGGGATTGCGGTGTTTTCATTCGATTATCGAGGATTTGGGGACTCAACGGGTGATGACCAGCGCGTAGACCCGTTCCGGCACCGACAGGATTGGTTGGCGGCCGTCGACGCGGTCCGGACGTTCGATGCAGTCGATGGCAGCCGACTTGGTTTATGGGGGACATCGTTCAGTGGTGGACATGTCGTCGAGACCGCGGCGCGACGTGAGGTAGCAGCCGTTGCTGCTCAGGTTCCGTTCCTCGATGGCCCGGCGACGATCCGACATCTCTCGAAACACTCTGGGACCGGGCGGCGGTATCCACTCGTCGCGACGACCCATGGCATCCGCGACGCTGTCCGGGGGTTGTTCCGCCAGGAACCGCATACGGTCCCTATCGTTGGAGACCCCGATGGGTTCGCGATGCTGAATACGCCGGGAGCGTCCGAGGGCTACCGGTCCCTTATTCCGGCTGACAGTACGTGGGAGAACGCGTGTCCGGCACGGATTGCGTTGCAGGTACCGCGATATCGCCCGA
>CAZSSY010000079.1:0-13062 GCA_964609565.1 uncultured Natronomonas sp. | reverse complement strand
CCCAGCAGACCTCCGCGGCGATGAATACATCCGCGACTCCTACCTCGGCGGATAACTGCCGGTCTATACCTCTACAGACACTCCAATCTGTCTCCCATAGTCACACCGCAGCCGACCATCAAAGACCTGGTCAAGGTTCCCGTCTCTGGTGGTGATTGGTACAATAAGAATGAAGTTGACACGTATACTCTTGTGTCATCTATTGGGTCGCAGGTGGACAGACCGGGTTTTATCGCGGAGCGTGGCAAGAGCCCGAAGGAGAGAGAAGACAATCTTGCTGAAAGCTATGCTTCCTGCCAGTCTCCTTCTTCACCTTCCCGTTTGAAGAGGTCTTTGGCCCCGCACTCGGTACACCTGTATTCTACATGCTCGACTGTCGTCCCGATGAGAGGAGGTGATTTTCTGCTCCAGGAGTCTTCCACCTCCATGTCAGCACCGCATTGTTCGCAGGCTCTATCGGGCGGTGTCGTAGTCATACGTGAACACCTCCAAGCCTGTATATTGGAACCGAGACATCTTTAATGTATCTCCTCAAACTACTGGACGAATGTACAATTTCTATCAATACTTAAATTATAATAGCAGTAAAACAATGAATTTCCTCTCTACCTCGCATTATCGAAGGTAAATCGAGGTTGTTCTTATTTACTAATTAGACGCGGTACCTTTCAAAATCCGGAGTACGGAGGTTAAAGAGTCCGTCAGTTCAGATCCTGCCAGAAACCATTCGTGATTGTGCATACTTCTATTCGAATTCCAGCGTGTGGATTCGGTACCTACAACGCGGCCAAGGTGGCTGCCTTTCGAATAGCCTGAGATATCCGAACACCTTCTAGGAGCCTTTCCACGCAGCCAGATGCCGTATGAATAGATTGTGGAGATAGTGGATGAGAGGGGTGTGTTGGATTGATTGAGTTCTCAGAGGTGTGCTGAGTTGGTACAGGAATGGGCCTCGTTGGAATTCGAGTGGGCGTCGAAAGTTTTTATCGTGTTCCTGGATAGAACGAAGTGATGTATAATTCGCTGGATGTCGTCTTGGTCCTCGTCGTCGCCTGTCTGGGGGTGGGTATCGCTACGGGTACCGTGGTAGCGATGCATGATGATCCGAATACTGATTTCACGGTCTCTCCTGATAACCGGGATCCGGGTGCTGCGGATGTGACCTACGAGTTGGAGCTTGAGTGGACGGCTCCGGCTAGTGGGAATGCTGGTATGGAAGAGATTGATAATGCGACGTTTTTGGTGCAGAATGCGGTGATTGAGAGTTGTGGAGATGGAGGACTGTTCGGGTCAAATTTTTCTCTCTTGATAGATGATGGGTCTGGCGCCCAAGAGCTCAGTGTAGCCCAGAGCACCTGGGATGGGAATACCGTTGCGTTCGAGCTGGATGATGGACAACCGCGGTTTCGGGTGGACCATACGTTGATCCTGCAGTTGGATGGGTGTGTGGAGAATGATGATAGTGAAGATTGGTTTCAAGCAGCTGCGGTTGCGCAGGGTCCAGCGGTGACGGAGGGGCAAAGTGTTGAGTTGAGTGGGTCCTCGCACTTCTTTGCGATTTGTGAGGGGTGTGAAAGTGATGAGGATGGTCGTGAAGCGCTTGGACCGCCGCCGTCGGAGCCTGATCCGACGCCGACACCGACCGCCACACCGACGCCGACACCGACCGCCACACCGACGCCGACCGCGACGGCAACGGTGACAGCGTCGGAGATGGCGACGCCCACCCCGACACCGACTGCGACGGCAACGCCAACGGTGACGCCTACCGCGACAGCGACAGGTCCAGGGGAGAATGATGGTGGTGGCGTGGGGGATGATGACTCGTTGTTTGGGGATCCACGGGATGCGGATGTGTTGGGAATAGATCCGATGGTTGTGGTGGGGATTGTCGCGGTGGTCTCGATTATAGTGGCCGCGCTTGGTGCTCGGCGGCTCTAGGGACGGGAACCTGTATTTTGGGCGGTAGAGGGGTGTTTTCTCCGTTTCGACATCTTTTTAGGCTGCCCTAAAAAATACGGGGGTGGATGACTGACATCTGTGTGATCGTTCCGACGATCCGGCAACCAGAATGTCTCAAAGCGTATATCAAGAACGCCCGCACACACGACTTTGACACCAGCCGCCTACAGGTTCTCCTCATCACCGAAGACCACTGCGACGTAACCGGCATGGAGAAACTGCTCGATGACCTCAACGTCGCTGGCGCCGTCTTCGATGAAACACGACGGCAAGCCTGGCTTGACCGACACGATCTCGACGCCTACAGCCACCTGATCCCCGAGGCCAGCCACGCGCAAACCAGCTTCGGACTACTCTACCTCTGGGCCCACGACCACGAATACGGGATCCTGATTGATGACGATACCGCACCGCATCCCGCCGACAACTTCTTCGGGCAACACATCGAGAATCTCAACTTCGAAGGCAGCATTGAAACAGTGGCGTCCGATGAACGGTGGGTGAATGTCCTCTATCAAAATGCCGACGAACACGGGCTCTACCCCCGTGGGTATCCATACAGCGCAATGGACGAAACAATTACCACCACAACCACAGCCGTCACCGACGTCGTCGCATCGCAGGGTCTCTGGACAAATATCCCCGACCTCGATGCCGTCCGCATCTTACTGGACGGTAACCTCGACGGCCAAGCCCACACGCGGACCACTCAACACGACTTCACCCGAGACTTCGTCGCTGCTGAAGGCCACTATTTGACTGTCTGTTCGATGAATCTCGCCTTTCGACGAGAAATCATCCCAGCGTTCTATCAATTACCGATGGATGACAACGCATGGAATATCGGTCGGTTCGACGATATTTGGTCTGGCGTGTTCCTGAAACGGGCGTGTGACGTCCTTGGCACGCACATCTACAATGGCCGCCCGCTCTGTGAACATAATAAAGCCCCTCGATCGACGTTCTCAGACCTTCAATACGAAGCCGCAGGCCTCGAGTTAAACGAACATCTCTGGACCATCATCGACGATATCGGGGCAACAGCCACCTCCTACGCCGGCATCTACAATGCACTCGGAAACGAACTCGCATCCGGTGATTTCGAGCAGTACACAAACGGGGCATTCCTGAACCGCGTCGGAGAGTCGATGCTCAAGTGGCTCGAATGTTTGCAGGCACTCCGGGGCCCGGATGGCGGTCTCATGGAGGTGTCGGCAGATTGACCTCCCGCCGACGCGTCCTCGCCACGTTGGGGACCACCGGGCTCGGGTTTGCCGCCGGCTGTAGTTCACTCCCAGGTACCGATGACGATGATCCGGGTATCGGCCAAATCGGGTCGGGACTCCAGGGCCGAGACATATCCGGTGGAATATCCATGACAGAGATGCCGCCACTGTCAGGGACACTCACGGTCTACTCGGGGCGGTCCGAAGTACTCGTCGGTGAACTCGTCGGATACATTGAAGACTTATACGATGATCTCGAGCTCCGTGTGCGGTATGGCGGAGCAACTGAAATGGTCAGTCAAATCCAGACTGAAGGCGCGAATAGTGACGCCGATGTCTTTTTCTCCGTGAACGCCGGGGCCCTTGGCGTTCTCACCGAAGCCGGACGGACTACCCCGCTTCCTGATGAAATCGCCGAGATGGTCCGGGCACCCTTCCGTGACACCGACAACGACTGGGTGGGGACGTCAGGCCGTGCACGCACCGTCCCGTATAACACCGATGAACTCACCGCAGCTGACATTCCAGAGGCGATCCAGACGTTTCCGGAGGTCGAGCAGTTCCACGGCGAGATGGGGTGGGCGCCGGCCTACGGATCGTTCCAGGCATTCGTGACTGCCATGCGGCTGTTAGAGGGTGACCAAGCAACCCTAGAATGGCTCGAATCGATGGTCGCCGCCGGGGTGCGTCGGTACCCTGATGAGTTCCAAATTTGTCAGGCGATCGCCGACGATGAAATCGACCTCGGATTCACCAATCACTATTATATCCAACGTATCCACGACAATCGGTCCAACGCCCCACTCGATACAGCGTTTACCCGCGGAGATGCGGGCGCGATCTTCAATGTCGCCGGCGCGGCCGTCGTGGATACGGCACCGAACCCCGAGACCGCAGCGAACTTCATCCGCCACCTCCTCTCGGGGGAAGCACAGGATTACTTTGCGCGTGAAACGTTCGAATATCCACTCATTCCCGAGGTCGAGCCGATCGGAAATCTCCCGCCGATCGATTCGTTGAATCCGCCGGATGGAGTCGACCTCACGCAGTTGTCCGACCTCGAACCAACAATTGAATTGATGCGGGAGGCAGGCGTCGATATCTAAGATGGTCGGTCGGCGGGTGATCCTCTGGGCCCGTGATCGGTGGGCGATGCTGGCCCTCAGTGGATTCGCCGCCTGTCTCATATTCGGCCTTGCAGTGTGGCTGTTCCCATATCATTCGAGTAACCATGATGAAGCCGTGTACCTCCAACAGGCGGGGATGCTGTTGGCCGGGCAACTCCATCTCGTCCCGCCCGTCGACGGTGCGTTCCGCCCCTGGTTTTTCGTGGCTGGTGACACCGGGCTGTATTCCAAGTACAGCCCGGTTCCAGCGGGCGTCTTCGCCCTCGGGCTGGCGATCGGTGAACCCCGGATCTCCCTTGCCGTCGTGGCAGCGGGGAATACCGCTCTCTGTATCGTGATTACACGGCATGCATTTGATCGCTTAACCGGCCTCGCCGCCGGGGTGTTTTTGCTCACCGCGCCGCTTTTCATCATCACGTCTGCCGTCTTCCTCCCGTATGCACCGACGTTCTTCCTCAATCTCGCGTTCGCGTATAGCTACATTCGAATGTGCCGTGACGCCTCTAGCCGGTGGGCTGCGCTCGCCGGGGGGGCGAGTGGACTCGCGTTTTTCGCTCGCCCCTATACCGCCGTCCTCTTTGCTGTCCCGTTTGCCATCCATGCTCTCTGGCTCCTCTATCACAAGCGGTCTGGTGGGCGACACCTCGGTGTTCTCACTGGCGTAGGATTAGCTGGTGTGGCAGTCACCCTCTCGTATAATGTCCTGCTGACCGGAGATCCGTTGACGTTTCCCTATCTTGCCTTTGCGCCCCAGGATGGCCTCGGGTTCGGTGACAGACAACTCCTCGAGCACTCGATGACCTACACGCCACGCCGCGCTGTCTACTCCAATGCGGTGTTGCTCTGGTATCTGGTCACGCGGTGGGGTCCGATCGGTGTGGTGGGGACCGGCGTTGCCATCCTCGGTGTCATCAAGAGTCGGTCGGCCACGGAGCGAGCGGGTGATACCTGGCTGTCAGACCGGCAGCTCCGTGCTGTCCTGCTTGGGATTGCCGGCAGTTTCGTCATTGGGAACCTGTATTTTTGGGGGAACGCAAACATCCTCGGGACACCAACCGATCCCAGCGATGGCCTTGTCGCTGGCTTTGGCCCCTACTACCACTTCGATGTCCTGTTGCCACTCGCGACATTTGCCGGCTATGGCGTCATCTCTGGAATGCGGACACTCCACACGCATGTAGATGCAGTCCCACGCCGGCACCGCCGCGTGATCGGGATAGTCCTCTTGCTCACAGCGGGTGGAATTGCGGGGGTAGGTGGGATTGCGGCGTTCGGCCCGCCACTCGAACAGCATGCTGCCTACACCGAGGAGTACGAGAATGCCTATGAGCCGTTCGAACCGACCGCTCCGCAGGATGCCGTGGTGTTGCTGCCAACTCCATTTGGCCCCTGGCTCAACCACCCGTTTCAACCATTACGGAATACGCCTGGCTTCGATGGACCGACCGTGTACGCGTTGGATCGAGACGCTGAAACAACGTGGAGTGTCCTTGCGGCGTATTCCGATCGAACCCCCTACCGGTATCGATATCGTGGTGTATGGGGGCCGGATGCGTCTGAGCTCACGGCGACATTGCAACGACTGGATCGCCTCCGTGGGAGAGAGGTGACAGCTGCGACCACGGTTGGCCTCCCACGAGACACGACGAGTGTGACGCTCACGGTATCCGCAGCCGGTGAGACTGCTCGAACGACGCGGATACCTGACGATTCGACCGTCACCGTCGAGTGGCGAGTGACGGAAGCAGCGGTCACGGCGGCGAATCTGAGTGTTCCCATTGATGGCCCGTCCCGGGCGGTGATTTCGGTTATTGCTGTTGATAGACAGGGGGGGCCTGTCACATACGAGATTGAACTCCTCGTTCGCCCGCGTGCTGACGGTGTGGCTATGGTGTGGCCCCCGGAACCCCAAGTGTGTCTTGCAGCGGTTTCCTGCGAAGAGCCGTATATCGCTGGGGAGGCCGACGCGTCGTTCATCGACCTAGACACGGTTCGTCAGTAGAATCGTTCTTGGAGCCCGATTTTGAGGATCGATTTCGCGATTGCGGCGCCGCCTGTCAGGGGGTTCAGTGTTGTTTCACCGAGGCGTTCGTCGTATGGAATGGGGTGTTCACAGACGGTGTATCCGCGGGCGATTGGTCGCATCAGCAGTTCCGCTGACAGGCCGGTGTTTTCGGTCCAGTCAATGGATGCAAGCACGTCTTGGCGGTACGCTCGCATCCCGGTTGTGGGGTCGTGGATGCGGTGGGTGAGCAGGAGGCTGGCCGCAGCCGCAAAGAGAGTGTTACCAAGTCGGTTGAATGGTGGCATGGCAGTGGTGTCGCCGGCGAGGCGGTTGCCACTGACGACATCGTAGCCCTGATTGATCAAATCGAGGAATGTTGGCAGGACGTCCATGGGGTAGGTGTCATCACAGTCTGTGGTGATGACCACCGGGCGGTCTGCGGTCTGGATGGCGGTGAGGAGTGCTCGTCCATAGCCGGCGGGTGGTTGCCGGTGGACGGCGGCCCCGTGGGCTTCGGCGATGGCGGGGGTGCGATCGTCGGAGCTGTCTACGCAGATGATTTCTGCGCGGTCGTCAGTGACGGTCGCTATGTCGGTTAATACGGTTTCGATGGCTGCTTCTTCGTTGTAGGTCCCCATGACGACGCTCACGTCGTCGAATGTGTACGTTTCCTGTGCTGTCATGGGGGGTTGGGTGTGCATTATGTGGTGTCTCGTGCCCCACCACTTGAATTTTTAGGTATACCTAAAACTCCTGGGTGAGTGCCTCATCAATATGCTCGGCCGCCCGCAATGCGAGCGCAGCAATCGTCAACGTCGGATTCATCGCCCCACCCGTCACAAACACACTCGACGAACACACCCACAGATTCCCCACATCATGCGTCCGCAGCCGCGGCGACACCACACTCGAACCCGGATCCCGCCCCATCCGCGTCGTCCCCATATGATGGAACGCCGGCCCCGTCGACCCCGGGCCAACCGTCCACGACGGCTCAACATCCAACGCACCCAAAATCTCATGTTGCACGTCATTCGCCCGCTGAAGAGTCGCCGCAGTATACGGATCGACCCGCCACTCAATCCGTGGCACCGGACGGCCATACACATCGGTCTGCTCGGTATCCAGCACGACCCGATTCGCCCGCCGGGGCGGTTGCTCAACCAGTCCACCCACTGCTAAATGGGAGCCATACGCCTCACGAAGCCGATCCAACAAGGTATCACCCCACGCATCAGCAGTCAACGCCATCTCAACCGGTGACGGCCCGGCATAATTGAGGAACTCCAACGTAAAACTCCCCGACTCCTCGTCGACCTCCTCGTAAAACTGGTGCGACCCGCTGGTCGTGAAGCCCACGTGGTTCTGACGCGTCCGCCCATCAAACTGGCCACCAGCACCAGCAAACAGATGATCCATAAAATACCGGCCGACAACACCGCTACTGTTGGCCAACCCTGCTGGATGCTGCGACGATTGCGACGCCAGAAGCAATCGTGGTGTTTCGATTCCACCACAGGCGACGACGAACACTCGCGCTCGTTGCCGCTGCTCGTCACCATCCTGCCGGTAGACCGCTGCAGCCACGTGGTCACCGGAAGCATCAGTGTCAAGCCGAAGCACAGGCGCCTCCGTCTTGACGCGGGCACCGGCTGCCGCTGCTCGATCGACATGTCGCTCGGCGGTATACTTCGCCCCAGACGGACAGACCGGCTGACACGTCCCATACCCAACACAGGCATCAGCACCGTCATAGGGCTCGGAATTGCGAGCATTCGGAATCGAATGCGTCGCAATCTCGAGTTCCTGACACGCCTCAGCGAAGAGAGAATCACTATACGACGGCGGAAACGCCGCAAGAGGATACGGTGTATCCCGCGGTGGCGCAAACGGATTATCAGACGCACCGGCGATGCCAAGTTCCGCTTCAGCCTGCGCGTAATAGGGTTGTACGGTGTCGTAATCGATCGGCCAATCAGCCATCACCCCGTACCGGGACTGCATCTCAAAATCCGATTCGTGTAGCCGCATCACAATCCCCTGCCAGTGCAGCGTCGAGCCACCCACCCCTTTCACACGAGCATTATTCAGCGGATATCCATCTCCGGTGGCGGTATACGCGTCTCGTTCACCGCCCATCTCCCACACATCACTGGCGTCGTATGCAGGCCTGATCGACCGTTCCATCCGTCGAGTCCGATCCGCCTCATCGAATCGCGGGCCCTCCTCAAGGATGACGACATCGTGTGTGTCAGCGAGGGTGGCTGCAATGAGTCCACCAGCTGGCCCCGCACCGATGACACAGATATCGGCCGGTTCGGGAGTCATGGGGGTCTCCGGTAGCTTGTCAGTCCCCCGGGATGGCCTTGGGGATTGTCGAGCCCGACTAAGTCACCGCCGGTTGGCGAGGCATACAGGGCTAACAGGAGATCATCAATGATGAAGTACCGGAGGCGTTCGGCGGTCGTTCCTGTCGGGTTTTCATCGGCGGTCTCAAGACCGAGTTCTCGTAATAACTGCTCTCTGTCCTCGAGAGTGAGTGCTGAGAATCGTGCGTCATACCAGGCGTGAGCGTGGGTGTCAAGGGTGTCAACGGCGCTCTGGACGCCGCTGGCATGCCATTCGTCCTGTGTGAGTCGGTGGCTGGTGTACGTTTCGACAAACGGCTCGATTTCACTGATTTCGGTGGGATAGATGACGTGGGCCGTCGCCGTGAGCGTCTCGATGGTGTCGATGGTTCGGGGGGAGAGGTCGTTCGGTCTCGGGATATGGGTGGTACTCGCGGCTAGCCCGAGGGTTGCTAATGCGGCAACGGCGTCTCGCCGCGACAACTCCATACCCGCGTTTTAGGTTAACCTAAACAAATACGTTGTGTCTGCGACAAACCACCGGTGACGAACCGAACCGAGTACACGACACCGAAGACACCTCCAGCACCAAGAACGCCCGATAAATCACGATTTTTCAATTGTAACTCAATCACATCCAAACCGCCTCCGAGTCAAGCTTCAGATACCCGCCTTCACCATCCGTAAATAACAACGACTCATATTCAAAGGAAGAAACGACACGCAATAATCACTGAGTGGCAGTCGACCACGCCTATTGGATGGACGTTGCGAGCGTCGATGGCCGGGCCGTCGTTCGGTAACTCGTAGACATACTCATACGATCCCCCAACTGAGAATCAGTCTTCGGAGTGCCAGCTCGCTTCTTTCCGCAAGACGACCGCAACAATACCCAGAGCACAGCGAGCGTCGGCGGCCATCTCGATCGCGTGTGCCCGAGCCACGTTTTGAACGTATCGAACGTGAATTCCTTCATGTCCGCTCGCCCATCGAGCGGACCCAACAGACACTACTCTGATACATGCAGTCCGTCGTCGGGCAGCGTCGGCGCACCCTCGGCCCAATCAATTCGTGGGAGTAACGCCCGAAACTGGTCCAGCCGGACCTCCAGAACCTCCAGGGGATGATCGTCGACGAACGTCGCGGACCGCCGGTCGACCGTCACTCCTGCGTGATCGATCTGGAAATGGCACTCGCCGAGGTCAGGATGATCCTCGTCCTGGTGCCAGCCGATCCCGACATCGCGCTCTACCTCGCTCCACCCGACGACGTAGTATTCGTACTCAACTGAGCGAAGATAGGAGAACCGAACCGTCAACATTGCATCGTCGACGGCGTATTCTTGACTCAGGAATTCCTCCGGTTCCACGCGAGCTGCAATAGTTCTCGGGCGTGCTCGAGACGGGCGCACCCGAACCGCATAACAGCCCGGTTCCTTGCCGAGCCGCCGTCGAATCGCCTCGTAGAGCTTCGCCTTCGTCAGATTCCCCCTGTTCGCGAGGAAGACGAACCCGAACGGAGCCAATGTTTCTACGCAACCCTCGTCTCGGGAGACTCCTCGTCGATCCCACCCTCGACGTACGGATCGACGTCGTGGAGGTCGTCGTAGAGACTGAGCGCATGCTCCAGCAGCTGCAACTCGTCGGCAACCTCCTCCCACTCCCGGAGCAACCGCTGGCGATCTCGTGCCTCCGCTGCAGACACGTCCTCGTCACTCAGCGACGCCTCGAGTTCCTCTCGGGACTCGACACCGTATTCGGACTGGATCTCCTGGACCTCCTCCTTCGCCTGGACGATTTCCTCGCGAAGGCCCTCCCGGGAGAACGAAAGGGCAAGTTCCCGGATTCGCTCCGTGTACAGGCGGGTGAAGTCCGGGACGTATCTGACACTGCCACCCCGGTCGACCTGCCGGAGGCCCCCCCGGTCCGCGAGCTGTTCCAGTTCGTCTTTGGCGGTCTGCCAGCCGACATCTGCCTGCTCTGCGACCCAGTTCGCCGAGACGGGGTCGGTGACCGTCTCGACGATCTGTCTGACCCGCTCGCGCGGCGAGAGGTCGTCCTTCCAGTCGGGCATCTCTACGGCCTCTTAGCCCCCTTGTCCAATATATGTTACGACTGTTCGTAGAATACTGAGTGTTATCGGTCGGCATCGATGTCCTCATACATTCGCTCGAGAGTATCCAATGCCGACTGAAACGCCGCATAATGCTCGTTGGCGAACTTGACCGTCTCGTCGGGGGGTACGGGACGTCCGTCGACTACCTCCGCCTCGATGTTCTAGCGCGATCTCAGCACGATCTGAATTGGACCGTCGACGTCATCGACGGGTTGGCGCTCCTTGGTGACAGTGAGGCCGAACTGGTCGAAGAACCGCTCCCACTCCCCGAGGTGGTTCGCTTCGATGGCTACGAACAGCGGGTAGTCATCGGGGTCGTGAGCGATCTGATAGCCACCGCGGGTCCAGATATAGACTGCGTCGATTGCTATGTAAGCGAAGTCCATCTCGGCGAAGTGGGGGAACATGTAGCCCTCTGAAATAGACGGTAGTGAGACATCAGCCGATGCCGCGAGAATAAAGTTCGGTAAAGACCATACCTCATCACGGCCACCTCACGCCATATTGATGATAATCAATCTGGCAAATAAATTAGAATAAGGAACGTGGCTGTCGAGTATGATATTACTCATAGTACCTCCTGAATTCCTGAAGTCCAACCCGTTCTGTAGATGGGGTGGGTAATGGAAAGTATCAAGCCAAGTGCCGTATTGATTCCGCCAGTTCACATGCCATATTACAATGGGGATCGCGAGACTCGTACGAGTATGAGCGATCCCAGTGCTCAAATCGAGACGCTACGCTACCGCATCGAGGTGTCCGACAAGATTTTCCGACGCCGACCGGACGGCCCTGTTCGACTTCAGCAACGAGTTCTACCTGCTCTAGACCAAGTACAGCGACCACCGACACCTAGAGCTGTTCCGGCCCTGCACCCGCATGGCCGAACACCTTGGCGGGATGGCCGAACACTCGAGGACCCCGACGCAACGGAGAACATCGTCCGCTGGATCAACCGAACCTACAACAACGAAGAGACCAACCACGACTCCCGGGTCACCTCAGCGTCTCCGGCCGACGCACCACCGACGAGAACAGCGACGACCCGCTCGAGAGCATCGATCGGGCCATCGTCGAACCCGGCAACGACGAGCGACGCTGGACCGCCCAAAATCCCGGGTGCAACTCACAGGACCGCTGCACGCGTTTCGGGCGATGCAACGCGCTTGAACATCAGGACGTGAAGCAGTCGAACGACGAAGTGCGCAACCCAAAAATCCACCCTGTGTCGCCAAATACATCAGGGCCTGAAAGGGCAACGATGGCCATCAACGCCATCGCCCCCACCACGTTTTCTTCGGTGGATGCGGCCCCTGTCAGCCACGAGGATTCGGCCCAGCTCCACCACACTGCCGCGAGGATTGCTGAACCGCGCGGCGGGACCTGCCAACGACTGATGTTCGACGAGATAGCCCGTGACCTGTGTGAATGCGAAGACGAACACCGGGTTGAAAAACAGCTCCAGGGTGGAGGCGGGTTTTCCCTGTTTGCTCACATCGTTCGCATCCGGCGTGAGTGGCGTGGCCGCATCAGTCCTGCACATTGGGAGTCCGTTTGACTGATGATGGGGATTAGTAAAAACGCTCTGTGCCCTCCTAGAACAATTCTTCGAGTTGGTGCAGTCGGCGTCTTTAATTCGAATAGAATGATCTGATTCAGCTGTTAGAATGAGCGTTCTTGTATAACAGCTGACTCATTGAATTGTGCGTGAAAGCCACCCCTTATGAATCGTGCGTGCATTCGACGGCAGATACGAAATGCTTCCTAAACGACATGGAATTAGCAATGGGCTTGAAAATCATCTCTGCCACGCCACTGTAGAACCCGCCGAGTCGTAATTCCAGCCACTCGCATTCGTCCGGAACCAGTTAATCGAAATGATGCCACGAGGTGCTAGGAATATTCCGAAGACAATTTGCTCACTCAGAACAACCCTGCCACCGACAGGTGTACGCTGCGTAGAAATCGTCTTCGTACGTCGATTCGAGGATCTCGAAGCCGACCCGTTCGAGGAGCGTTTCGAGCACGAACCCGTATGTACTGTATTCCTCTTGGAAGTGAACGTACAGCTCTTCGTCGGTAAATATCGTCGATCGCTTCTTCTCCTCGAGCCAGGATTCGATTTCTTCCACACTGTTGCGCGGGTCGAACGAGAAGACGAAGTCTCGCAAGCGAAAAAATCCGCCCGATTCGAGCGTTTGTCCGATGTTTTTCAATGCCTCGACTTTCCAGAAATCCGGGAGGTGGTGGAGTGCGTCCTTCGAGAAGGCGAACGACGC
>CAZSSY010000078.1:12495-13074 GCA_964609565.1 uncultured Natronomonas sp. | reverse complement strand
TATAGTACGGTAGTTTTCGGTTACCAGAAGACTATAGACCATTTTATATTACTATTTGTGGACCAGTGACTGAGGCTCGCTTACTACCAAGTACTACGATCGATATTCATACCAAGAATATCAAGTACAAACTACACACAACGCTACTATACTTCACCTTTCAATTCGTATCTGAGTGCCACCGATTTTTTGGGAAAGATTATTAATAAGATACTTTCAATATAGATCCATGGTATCCACAGAAATCCACGAGTGGATTGACGATCACGAACAGGATATGATAGACTCATTAGGGAAATATATCTCTTATCGTTCTCCGACTGAGGACGAAGAGAAGGTACAGCGAGAGTTCGTAGAGCCATTTTTCAAAGAGCAGATGGATTGGGATGAAGTCGAGATAATAGACGTATCAGACAACCAGGACAGACCGAATGTTAATGGTAGGCTTGTCGGGACAGGAAATGGTGAAGGTCAGAACCTGTTGTTTAACGGCCACTCCGATATCGTTGATGTTACATCTGAGGATCAGGCCGCTTGGACAAACGACCCATGGGATCCTGTTGTTGACGATGGGAAACT
>CAZSSY010000078.1:5139-12485 GCA_964609565.1 uncultured Natronomonas sp. | reverse complement strand
ACGTGGATCTAATGACATGAAGGGTCCAAATATGGCGATGATGTGGGCTGTCAAGGCAGTTATGGAGTCAGATATCGAACTGAGTGCCGACGTGATGATGAGCATCGTTGTAGGTGAGGAACTGAACCAACAGGATGTCGGATCCATCCCTGCTACGAACGCACATTTAGAGAACGTTGAAGATATTCCCATTTGTATCAATGTTGAACCGACAAACAATGAGATCCATACAAAAGGTGCTGCAACGTTTGATTTTACCGTTGAAATACAAGGCAAAGATATTCACACATCTCAGAAGAACCTCACTCAATATCCCCAGCGATACGGGATTCCAACCGGTGAGGAGGTCGGCGTAGATGCAGCTAAAATCATGACCAAGATCCTTGATCGATTCCAAGATCTTGAACACCAATGGAATTTGCGTTACCAAGACGAGCTTTACGGCGGTGGAGGCCAGCCCCATCCAGATATCCAAGGTGTTGGTCCTATTGGTATTAACTGTACGATCATGGAGGCAGGCAACTACATCGCGGCTGTTCCTGGTCACGCCAAAATTGAGGGACACGTTTTTTATCCACCATTCGCTGATGACGAGAATCTCTGGATGGAAATGCAAGAAGTCGTTGAGGGACTTGCGGTTACGAACGATTGGCTCAAGGAGAATCCTCCAGAAATGAGTTGGAAGGACGTATTTGACTGGCCGCCGTTCAATGTCTCATCAGACCATCCTGGCTGCCAGACCCTGGGGAAATCCTATGAGGAAGTTACTGGAGAGACAGCGATCTATTCTGGCTTCAAAGCCGTTGCCGACAATGGGTATATTCAACGTGACTGCAATGTCGACACCATTAGCATGGGGCCTGGTGACATCTCAATGGGTGCGCATGGCCCGGACGAGTATCTGCCTCTCAACCAGTTTCAGACGGCTGCGAAGACATACGCAAACATGATACTCAATTGGTGTCGGTAAGCTCTCTACAGCGGAAGGGTACTATACCTCAACAAAATAATAGTAGCAGCGAATATAATCAGGTATTCGGCATGATCTGCCCCTTTTCTTCGAGAATCTTTATATTCTAGATATTATATAATAAATTATATAATTTATATGAACTAACTATAATATTATATTTGTCAAATATTCTTGGAATTACTCAATACAGCTACTCCTATCGATATTTTTGTAAGGAAGTGAACAGCCTGCTATGAGTGTCTCATGTGCTATTAGTTCGATTCCGTCACCTGCTAGAATTGCCCGCATGCGGTCGCCCGTTGTGAATCTGCTTAGCCGATTGTTTTCCTATGAGGATATCACGTTCTTGTCTCCGTTTCGGCTGAGAGGTTAACCCTGTACTGGGATATGGTTGCTACCACAGAAAACAAGCATTTCCCTATCCAAGCCGCTCGGTCATCACCATCGATATACTCGTAGTGCTTTTTATGGGTCATCTATTCATTTAGTGAACTTCTGGGAACCGTCAATCCGAGTCACCGCTCACCGAAGACCGATCGGCTTGACGAAGTAACTCACTCGCCTCGAGACCATGCTGGGCTGCAATGCCATCGACAAGCCAGTGAGCATACTCAGCATCAACATCCTCAACGAGCTCATCACTGGCAAACCAATACAGCGCTTCAACGACGAGAATCCAGTCTTGAGGGTGCCAGTCAATCGGTCGAAGGGGATAGTGAACGTGTCGGTCAGTTGGGCGGCGGGACATATCCCGCTTGGCCCCGTCTTCGTATATAAACATTCGCGAGAAGGGGTGAATATCCGCAATTATGAGACAAACGGCCTGCTGAATACAAAGGATGAGTTCAGCAGAGCGGTCCAGACAGAGGGGTGCAGTTATCAGTATCGGCGGCGTATGTGTCTACATGCCCGAAGAAGTCCTGTTCAAATCGGAAAGCGATCAGAGTCGAGAGGAGATCGCAGCGTACTTTCGCCGTGTAGCCGATAAGTTGGAACAAAGGGACGCGATCACGCTAAAATCGGGATCCGAGTCCGTGACGATGGAGCCACCAGCTCGCCCGACGTTCGAGGTCAAAGCCGAACGCGAGGGACCGACGGATGAACCCGGTGAATTGAGTATCGAATTCGAACTCGAATGGGACGAGAACGGCAGTGAGGGAGATAGTGGGAGCGGCCAGTTAGAAATCGAGTGATCAACTAGCGTCCTGTATCTCGTGCATACCGCGTGAACTGACGAAACAGTGTCAGGAAGTGCGTGTGAGATGCAGTGAGTTATTTCACTGTTCATACAAATAACTGCCAGGTACAAGGGCGTGTCTCAACAGTAGATCATTGGTCGGGAAGGCTCGCACGGATAGACCGATAGATTGCGGGTTCTAACCCGGTATTCCGGTATCCCGCTGCGAGATTGAGATCGATAGCCCAGAAACGGTTTTCATTATCCCGCACGAAATCGACCCCGAGTCCTCGAAGATCGGTTCGTTCGATGAGACGCTGGAGACGGGCAGTAAGTGTCGGTCTGGTTCTGACCTTACTGAGGAATCGCTTGACCCCGTACAGCTTCGAGGTGACGCGCCTGCTCGCAATCGTCGGAACGTCGCCAGTTTCGGTGATATAGGTTCGTGAGCCGGAATCTAATGGATGATAAACCATTTGGATGTGATCCCATAATTACTCATTGTTAGTATGTACGAGAACATCCTGCTCCCGTTCGATGGTAGCGATGGGGCTGCAGAGGCACTGCATCACGCTGCCGAAATCGCACACTGGGCCGACGCTACCATCCACGTCCTCTTCGTTGCGGATACGGCACGCGATAGCGTTACCGTCGTCGAAGCTCAGGTCGTTGACGCACTTGTCCACGAAGGTGAGGACATCGTTGAGAAAGCAGAGAAGACACTGCACACGCTTGGTTCGGATTACGATTCCGACGTCATCCAGGGGAATCCAGCGCCGACAATCGTTGAGTACGCTGAGCGATACGACCACGACCTGATCGTGATGCCAACGCACGGCCGGAAGGGAGTGTCACGATACCTTCTCGGAAGCGTTACCGAGAAGGTCGTCCGTCTGTCTTCTGTCCCCGTTCTCACGGCGCGAATGCAGCCTGACGAACAATTTGTGTTCCCCTATGAGAACATCCTTATTCCGACAGATGGGAGCACTGGTGCGGCCCATGCTGCCGAACATGGTCTTTCCCTTGCAGCGTCTCTCGATGCGACCGTTCACGTGTTATCTGTCGTAGATGATACTTCGCTGGGTCTGGACGTTCGCTCGACTATGTCCGGGCAGGACAGAGAACAGGCCGCGACCGATGCCAGTGAAGAAGTCGTGTCCGAGGCAGAGGCTTATGGAGGCGAAAACACCGTCCAGCATATCGAACACGGCACACCCATCGAGGCCATACTCGATACTATCGAATCGAACGATATCGACGCCGTCGTGATGGGGACAACGGGGAGACGCGGAACTGATCGGATCCTGCTCGGAAGCGTCGCTGAAAAGGCCGTCCGCTCCGTGCCAGTTCCCGTCATCACGGTTGGATACGGCGAGTAGCGACTCAGTGACCTGCACTGCTACGAAGACCAGTCCGATTGCGACGATTGCCACGACAAGCCGGGCAACGCTTACAGTACCGTGATCGTGGTATCGCCATGCATTATGGCCGAATAGGTAGAGCGCACAACCCCTAATCTCCCGCTTGGCAATCCCTTCGTCAAGTTCGTTGTACGCCTGCTCAGCGGGGGCGGACAGCGGCCCGCCGCCCGTGGTTATGAGCTGGCGACCGATATCCTCATAAGTGGCTCCGTATCGGTCTGGATCGATCCCTGCCCGCTTCGCCAATGTCTGCCCAATAGTCTCATAATACTCGGCTCTATCTGAGATTCCTTCAAGTTCTGACATTGCTTGATACTGTACCCCACGGTAGATGACCACATCCATAACTGTTTAGATGGCTCTTGGTACCTCGGGGATACATCTAAAATCGCGAACAGTTATATTTCAGAGCTAAACCACCAAGTACCGGACGCTCGAACACATTTGCAACACGGGCGAAGAGGAGCAATCAACATGCCCGGTATTCCCCTGTGGCTCCATTCATGTTTCGGTGGAGTTATCAGTTCATTTTTATGTGTAATTACGCTGACTCTCACTAATCCCGGAACCCGACGCTTATTCTGCTCTGCTATCACGGCGAAATATTTAACAAGCACCACGCTATCGTGTTACATTATAGCTTATGGCACAGGTAGAAACCCCCACAATTGAGAATCCGCTTGACCCACTGACCGAAGAAGAAATCAACTACACGACCGAAATTCTCCAAGAAGACCAAAACGTCGGTAATACCTTCGGATTCTATAGCTATCAGCCGGTCGAACCTTCGAAAGAAGAACTCGAAGCCTGGGATGGTAACTCAGTTGATAGAGAAGTCTCAGCCGTACTTCGGGATTTTCAGGAAAAAACAACCTACGAAGCAACTGTGTCACTCCCTGACGGCGAAGTAATGTCTTGGGAACGCCTCCCAGATGCTCAGCCACATATTCCTGGTGAGGACGTCTTGGAGGCTGAAGAGGCGGTTAAACAAAGCGAAGAGTGGCGAGAAGCGGCTAGAAAACGTGGCGTCGAAAACTTCGATCTTGCAATCGTTGATCCGTGGCCGATCAACAGCAGCGAATTCGTCCCTGACGGGCTTGAGGGCCGACGCCTTGCACGTGGCCTCTCCTGGATCGCAGAAAGTGAAGAGGATAATGCGTACGCACGACCTATCGAAGGAGTTCACGCTTTTGTCGACCTTGATGAAATGGAAGTCGTAGAAGTCGTCGACAATGGTGTAGTCGACGAGGACAGCCCACTGCCGCCCGAGGACGCAAACTACAAACCGGACTTGATCGACACACGAGACGACCGGGAGCATCTGGATGTAGTTCAGCCTGAGGGAACAAGTTGGGAAGTTGACGGCCGAGAAGTTGAGTGGCAGGGGTGGAAATTCCGAGTCGGATGGACCGACCGTGAAGGCCTCGTCCTACACAACATCAGATTCGATGACGACGGGGATACTCGGAAGGTCCTCCACCGGGCTTCTACATCAGCTATGGCGGTTCCTTATGGCGATGTTGATCCCAACCACAACTGGAAAAATGCCTTCGACATCAGCGAGTTCAATGTCGGCCGGATGGTAAACTCGCTCACTGAAGGCTGTGATTGTCTGGGCGAAATGCATTACTTCGATGCAGTTACGAATGATCGAGAAGGGGATGTCCTGGAGATCCCCAACGCGATCTGCATGCACGAAGAGGATGACGGGTTGCTATGGAAACATACAGAATGGCGCCAAGAGGACCAGACAGAAGTGCGCCGCCGCCGGCGACTCGTTGTCTCACAGATTGCTACTGTCTACAATTACGACTACGCGTTCTATTGGTACTTCTACCAAGATGGGCGCATAGAAGCCGAAATGCGCCTCACTGGAATCGACTCGAATGGAGTCGTCCCTCAAGGAACGACGGCGGATGATACGGATGGATTCTATGAGGTGGTTGCTCCGCAGGTCAAAACCTCGATCCACCAACATCATTTCAACTTCCGGCTCGATTTCGATGTTGACGGTGAAACGAATTCAGCGTTCGAAATCCACAATGAGCCTGTTGACGACATCGCTTGGACCCACAAAGAGTCAAACAATACGGGTGGCCAGGGATGGTATGCTGACGAAACACTGCTGGAAACTGAGCAGGAAGCACGGATGGATATCGATCCATTGCGGGATCGATATTGGAAGATCGTGAATCCCGATGAGACGAATTCGTATGGCTACAATACGGGGTACACGCTTCACCCAGGCACTAACGTCGCCTCACCGATGCAATCAGGATCGCCCGCCCAGAGACGCGCTGGCTTCCTTGAGAACAACTTCTGGGTGACTCCCTACACCGAAGATGAGATGTTCGCGGATGGGGACTACCCGAATCAGAACGACAACCCCCATGGCCTTCGGGAATGGACACAAGCGGATCGCAACATCGAACAAGAGGATCTTGTAGCCTGGTACACGCTGGGTGTGAATCACCGTACTCGGCCCGAGGATTGGCCTGTCTTGCCGGTTGAGATTGCAAGCTTCGAGATCGCTCCTGAGGGGTTCTTTGATGAGAACCCGTCGGTCCACGTTCCGCCAGAGCCCGATGCTTGTGGATCAGAGTCGGCTGATGCGGATGATGACTGAATAGCATTCCACCCATTTTTAGACGTTAAAATCGGTTCCCGCCTGTGGTTCTGTGTATACCTCGTGTTTTCGAGGAGAACCACAGATCCGAGCGCAGTGGCGACAAATCTCAAGACAAAAACAGTAAGACTATGTTAGTCGGAGAGGGGCCTGCTTCGAGTAAGAGCGGCAAATGGTTTGAGCGTTAAAGAGCGGCTCAAAGAGTAGCTACTGGGTGAGTAGTTCGCTCACTCCGTCCAATCGAGTCGGATTCTCGTGATTGATGGTATCGATAACATCGGGACGTATGCACAGTTCTCTCGTTGAGAACAATCGATATAGGACAGTGAAATCAAGTGGCAGCTCCCGTTTGCATGGTTGACAGTGACGGCAACGAACGCATCGATAACCGCTACGGCAGTGTTTCGCAAGCTACACCATCGTCATTCCCATCGAGTCTATGGGGGTCGCCGGCTGTGTTTTCGAGAACGTACTGTGCTTGCTCCTGGGTTTCGAAGTGACTACAGTCGTAATCGCCATCAACAGGGACCGGTGGAATATCAATCTCCTCGTTACTGTCACTACCGCTCTCGCCAGCGTCAGACATCGACGATTCGTCCTCGAAGTTCCACAAGCCGACATCACTTGAGCGGGCTTTTGATTCGACACTATCGAACTCATCACGCAGGCTGAATGAAGAATCATACACTCGAGCGTAGCCTCCCTCGATCAACGCGCGGTTGAAATTCTCGTCATCGATATAGAGATACGCAAGCAGACGGCCGTAACTTCCACGACGATCGCTCTCTGAATCGATGACTACCCGCACTTCCTGGCCCTCAAGTTGTTCAATTGCGTACTGACTTGCTTGCTGGCCCCAATTATAGAGATGATCACGTGCTGGTGGGGTATCCGGAATGCCCTCATACTCTTCAGGGGTAACATCCCCAAGGGTTGTTTCAGGCGTGTCCACGCCGAGAAGACGGACGGTGTCTTCCTCACCGGTAGCGAATTGGACCTCCATTGTATCACCGTCGATAACACGTGTCACTGTCGCATGCCGAGCTTCACCACCGGACACCTCTGAGGGGACTGACGCCCTGGATTGGCTTGCAGAGTTGTCTGTGGTCTCCGAATCGTTAGTCTCAGTAGTCTCGGCGGACGATTCCG
>CAZSSY010000078.1:4738-5129 GCA_964609565.1 uncultured Natronomonas sp. | reverse complement strand
GTTGTGTGCTGCTGGAATCAACTCCAGAAGACTCGTCAGCATCCGATTCAGTAGCCGTTGAGTCGGTACCGGTATCGCCGCCAGTGTCATCGCCACCATCATCCGATCCCGATCCTTCCGGTGCGGGTTCGGGTTCGGGTTCCGGCGAATCACTCGCACCACCATCGCCATCAGTATTGGTATCCGATCCATTGCTCGCATCTCCGGTGTCGTCGGAATCAGATGTGTCCGACCCCGAATCCACGCCGGGGTTTGTGGTCGGGGAATCGGATTCGCCAGTCGTGTCTCCGGAGGTAGTATCGGCATCATCACCATCGTCAGTACCAACCCCGGGATCCGTGCCGGTCCCGCTGGCCGTTCCGTCCGATCCGTTGGATTCGTTATACCGGTA
>CAZSSY010000078.1:0-4728 GCA_964609565.1 uncultured Natronomonas sp. | reverse complement strand
GCAGTCCTCCTTGAACGTGACGTTGACCTGTTGGACGTTGTCGGTGTCGTTGGCCCCATCATCGACGGGGTTGCCACCGCTGTCGGTCGATCCGGTGCCGGTACCGCCACATCCAGCAAGGACCAGCATGAGGACCATCGCCACGATGGGGATGGCTGCTCGTAATCTATACGCCAAACTCGGGTTCGATTGACGGGATTCTTGTGCCATTTATGTCTCACTCATATTGAGGTGTGGCAAGACTATTTTATCGGTTCGTGCGGGACCCAAAAGTGTTATCGGTGATACGATAGCATGATCGTCCCCATGAATCACGCTGCGATCGCCGGGTGGTTTGCCGTGGTCACTCTAATATCGTTGATCGACGCCATGTTTGTCAGCGCGGCGCTGTTGCCCGTTGTTCCGGTGTTAGCCGTATTGTTGTTAGTCCTCTACGTTCTTGATGTGACCTTCTCGCTGGGTGATGGATTCCGACCTGGGTGCCTTGCTGACGCAAGTGATGAGGCTCAGTTCGCTGAGCTTGATACACTGGGCGAACTGACACGGACAGCATGGAACCATGGCGTCCAAGTAATGGTCGAAGGATCAGATCACATTTCGATGAATGACATCGCAAACAACGTCAGACGACAACAGAACGTCTGTGGTGGAGTACCGTTCTACGTACTCGGTCCTTTGGTTACGGATATCGCGCCGGGCTACAATCACGGTACGAGTGCAATTGGAGCGACTGAGGCTGCTCGGCCGGTGCTGCAATGTTGTGTTATGAGGTGGGATCAACAGAGCACGTCGGCGAGTTCCGCGTAAGAGCTGACGATGCGGTTAGGTTCGACCCCGAGACGCATTGTTGGCTCTCCGAACCGATTGACAAATGCCGCCTCCATACCAGCATTCATCGCCCCCGCCACGTCGAAGTGGTGCGTGGCGACCATCAGGCAGTCGCTCACGCCACCCTCGATATGGTCGTCCATCTGTCCGTACACTTCGGGTCGTGGTTTGTAGGCGCGCACCTCATGGGCACTTACGATGCCATCGAGATACTCCTCGAATCCCGTGTTCGCCATCAGCGTCGCGAGCATCTCCGGGTTGCCGTCTGAAAGAACATAGAGGTCGTAGTCGTTGCTCAGGCGCTCGAACGGATCCCAGTCCTCGTAGGGCTCGAGGTGCTGGTAAGCTTCCAGTATCGTCTCGCGTTCTTGTTCGGAGAGTTCGAGCCCGTAGTAATCGAGAGCATACTCAAGGGCTTGGTCCGCGAGTGACCACCACGTCTGGTAGCGATCCATCATCGTGACCTCGAAAGAGTACCGGAGCTGTTCGCGTGCCCACAGCTGAGAAACGCGTTCCGCGACGGGCTGGGACACACCGGTCACGCGCTGGATTCGGTGGATTGGCGCGCTGTGCTGGTCATGGGTTGAGCCGTAGACATCGAAACACACTGCTTCGGGCATTCTAGGTTCATTCACCTGTCATCACTCAAAAAACGTTGTGACTCCGATCACCGAGATTCACCCATCTCGACGGACAGGAAATGAGAGTCCTCAAGAGAGGGAAATCTGACTCCATCTATTTGACTGTTAGACAGGATCTATAAGCCTCGAAATAGTGTGAGATAATTCTTTGTTTCTATACGGAAGTAGTACATCAGGTCCGCCACATCTGATGATCCTCCGCCATAGCCGACACCGGAGGTCATACATTCATCCACTCTGTCCGAGACTACATCATATGATCAGCGCGGCATTGCTTCCAGAGCCAGCGGTCCTCGCCCACACCAAGCGCCGTCCCTTTCCCGACTCCAATGAGCCCAATACCTACTCTGCTGTAGACACGCAGTTCGCAATGGACGAGTGACTTCCTGGCTAGCCCATCCCCCAAGACGGCTTTGTTGAAAGCCTCTTCCCGTCTTGCGGTTTCGTATAGCGGTGCGTCTCAGGTACGTTACTGGTGATCGGCTCGGAGAGCGCTTCTTCCGAATGTCAGCAACGAAGGATTTCAACAAGACCCCCAAGACGTACATGAGCAGCTCGCACCGTTCAATCATATACAACTGGGCTCGGGCTATCCCGATCTCATTGGCGTCCGCCTCCTCGAATCGGAGCTTCTCGCCGTAGAGGTCAACGCCAACGACTGTTCGTATCGGACCACACATTGATCAGAAACAGCCCATGATACAGGAGGCGATCACCTGGCGAAATTGTGGCTACCGCTTTTCGAAAGAGCGGTCATCGATGATACGTGGGAATATACTATCCTACCAAAGACCTATATTACGTCATCGTGAATATAGCGTATGGCCGATCCCACCAATCACGGAGAATTCACCGACGTCAACGAGGCGATCAGCGAGGAATGGAAAGATGAGACAACACCCTATGAGCGTGTTCGCGAGGTCATCAGCCATACGTACACGGCTGTTTCAGCGGAGAGTGTCGCCGAGGATGCACGCACCTCGCCAAAAACCGCACGAAAGCATCTCAATACGTTGACTGACGAGGGCTTCGTCGCAACGGACACCGACGATCACAGTGGCACGTACTACCGTCGCTCGGCGGAGTCGCTCGTTGTCGAGCAGGCAGCCGACATTCTCGGGCACATCTCAGTCGATGAGCTCGTTGATCGCATCTCAGAGATGCGTGAGACGCTCAATAACTTTCAGGCTGAGTACGGTGCTGATTCTCCTGAAGAACTGACGGTTGATCAGACAAATCAAATCCTCTCAGAGGCCGCGTCAGATACGGCCAATCTCGATCCGGAGGATCTACGCGAGTGGCAAACAACACGCCGAAACCTCGCGTTCGCCAACGCTGCACTATCGATTGCCAACGCTGAACGCTTCATAGATGCGGGATCATCTCCAACTGATGGAAGCGTCCCCGCACGGTGACCAATGGGCAAACCCAGTGGAGCGGGTGAATCACACTCGCTCAGAGGACCGATTGATCGGCCGGCACTCATCACGATTCGTGACACGATCAACAACATGGAGCCGCTTGCGACGGCAGTACTAGACGGTTTTCTCAATCCAACGACACTCGAAGTCACGCTTAATGACGGTCTCTGTGGAGCCGAGTCAGCATATCTCGATATCCAATGGACAACCGTTGACGACTACAAGTTTCACTATACGGATTCGCGTGATACCAATCTTCGCTGGGGCAAACATCCACACGATGGAGACTACATCCATGCACCCGGCCTCAAACATTACCACCCGCCGCCGGACGCATCATCCGATCCGAACGAGGTCGAAAATTCCTGTATCACTCAGTCACCAGAAACCCTTGTCACCCGTGCTATCCTGAAACTCTGGCGAAGGGCCTATCACACGGAGTCGCTGACTCCACTCAACGCAGGGAGCAATCCGCCTTGATGAATGATTCTTCGCTCATACTGATGAGTCATCATCCACAACATCCTGAACCAGTCTTCAGCATAATTCAAGGTGGAGCTTCCGACCTCAAGGACCGAGGCCGAAGGCCGAGGGAGTAGGTCGGAGAGGAAACCGAGTTCATGGACAAGCCCCACCCTCAACGAGCGAACCCGTCAGGGTGAGCGAAGTAGGTGGGGTAGTTGACGAGGAATACCAGTGAAGTAGCGATTCTCCACGGTGACAAGGAAGACGACCAGAAGATTCGTGCGTTAGCCTGTGAGGAGGATCTTCGCCCGCTTATCAAACATCGAGAGTTCTCGTCACTTCACAAGGCGTGGAATGCTCGGCTGGATGCTGATCTCTACGGTCAGCGTAGTCAGAACGAGACGGTAAACTCCCAACTCAAACGCAAGTACGGTGCGTTCATCCGCTCACGGCACTGGTGGAAACAGTTTCGAGAGCTTACCATCACCTGTCTTACTCACAACCTTGATCGATCACTCTAATCGGTAGGTACAGAGATCCTATCTGTCGTTCTGGGTGAGCGGTCTATCCCATTCCAACGTCCTCGAACGCCCGTTGGAGCGATTTCCCCTCGCCGATCAAACGGTCCACTTCCCGTTCCTTTCGTGCGACTGCATCCGCAGCCTCGGCGACCTCCTCGACGACATCACGTTCGATTACGACCACCCCAGATTCGTCACCAACAAGGACGTCCCCCGGATCGATCGATGCGCCGCCAACAGTGACTTGGACGTTTCGCCCGGCTTCCTCGCCGCCACTCGGGCCACGAGGCGTGACCGCCCGTGCGAAGACGGGGAACCCGATGTCCCGTATCCCGGAGACGTCCCGGACTGACCCGTTGGTGACCATACCCCTCACGCCACACTCGGTCGCGTACGTCGAGAGCAACTCGCCCCAGATGGCCTCGTCGACGCTGTCATCGGCATCAACCACGACGACCTCGTCTTCGAGAGCGGTATCGAGGGTTTGTACGGGGGCCCAGAGTGCTGCGGGGTCGAGTACGACAGTCCGCACCGTTCCGGCGAACGCGCAGTCGGAATGGACCGGCTCGATCGCGGGGGCCAGCGTTCGCACGCCCTCGTGGTTCGTGTCCACTATCGCGGCTGTGGAACACCGCTCCAACCGGTCGAGTAGCTCACTTTCGAGAGGCTCGGGGTCCGTCGACATATCCATGCAGATAAGTTCGGGGGTATAAAATGGTATGCAGCTATCCGCAGGCAAATGGTATTATCGAGTGAACAAGGCGGTATCGGACTAACATCTCGTCGTCGTCGATTGGCTGAGACCTCATTATCACTATCCAAGGTTCGCACACCTACCTAACGGCTATTTCA
>CAZSSY010000077.1:4828-13288 GCA_964609565.1 uncultured Natronomonas sp. | reverse complement strand
GCGTCAGTCATACATGTCTCTGGACTCGGCCGGTACTTTTGCCTATCGCTCTGCCAGTCGGACGCATATTGTCGCTGCCCGCAGCCTCTTCTCGTGGTTCTATATAACCCGGTGATCTGATTCGCGGATCCGTGACTGCTGTCGAGAAACGCTGGTGACTCAATGTTGAATCTGCTACCCGAAGGTGGAGATACCTGGTGGCCGGCCTGCATCTGCAAGCCCGAGAATATATTTCTATTCACCCCCGATATTGAGGTATGGCTCAGCGGTATTCAACACGCACCGAACCAGCCTACCCCACGTATCGCCAGGTGGCGGTGCCCGCGTTGGCCCTTATCGGTGTGAATATCCTCCTCATGTATCTCGTCGCGGAGACCCCTCTCGCCGCTGTGAACGAGGCCCTGTTTTCTGTCCCCATTCTTGGGCTGCTCGTGTACGGCGCAGCGTTAACTGGGGGGAATATCTTGGCGGAGCGAGGCATCGAACAAGGAGCGACACTGATGATGGGACTCGGCGTGGGGCTCCTCCAAGGCGCATACGCGTTATTCGGGGGAGGAATCCTCGCTGCCCTCAACCCAGGGGCGCGTGAACTTGCGGTGGCTGTAACGATTCTCGGAACGGTCGCATTAACGGCTGGTCTGGCGGGCTATGTCTATCTCCGAGATCGGAACTTCAGCCATTGGGCGCGATGGTCACTCGGCGCATTCGCTGTGGGCGCCGGATTTGTGTTGGTGGGCACTTTCCTTGACGTCATCCTCATCCTCGGATTTGCGTGTATTTTCGCCGGGTTCCTGCTTCGACTCGGCTACGAAATCTGGCACGTTCGGGCGTCATATGACCCGGATCGGTCGCTCATCCATGCCCTCGGTATCTACGTGGCATTCACCGGTGTCTTTGTCCACATTCTCCAAATCGTCGCTCGTATCATGCTCGACCGGTGACACCCCTGCTTGTCCTGCCGGGCCCGATTCCCGACCGCAGTTGGCGTCGGTCGGTAGGTCTTTATCGTCCCGGGCCGCCATCGATACACAGTAGATGCGTCAGTATCTGGATCTTGTGTCCAATGTCCTCACCGACGGGACGTACAAGGCGAACCGGACCGATGTTGACACGGTCGCATCGTTCAGCCACCAGTATGAGGTAGACCTCACCAATGGATTCCCGCTTTTGACGACAAAGCGGATGGATGGCTACCGGTGGAACTCGTTGATTCATGAGTTACTCTGGTATCTCTCGGGTGAGGAACATATTCGAACGCTGCGTGAAGAGACGAAAATCTGGGATGCGTGGGCGGATGATGATGGGATGTTGGATACGGCGTATGGCCGGTTCTGGCGGCGGTATCCGATCCCGGATGATACCGGTCGTATCCCGGGTGAGAGTTGGCCGGATGACACCAACCCGTGGACGCGTGTTGAGACGGCAGCCAACGGGGAAGAACGACGCGTGTTTGATCAACTACAGTTTGTCCTGGATATGCTCAGGGATAACCCGACGTCGCGCCGGCTTGTCGTGAATGCATGGCATCCGGCGAATGCCGCCGTGTCGACGCTGCCCCCATGTCACTATACGTTCGTGATCACGGTGCAAGGCGGTCAGTTGCATCTGCATTTAACGCAGCGATCCGGAGACATTGCGCTCGGTGTCCCATTCAACTTGGCGGCGTATTCGCTGTTAGCGCATGCGATCGCGAATCGAACTAAGTTCGAAGTAGGGTCGTTTGGCCATACGATCGTTGATGCTCACATCTATTGTGGTGTGGGGCCGCGAGGCGAATGGTACGCGGAGAATCTCGGTGCGCTGCAGGATCGACTGGCGGGTGTTGAGGATCGACGGGCGTATCGAGAGATACGGGAGTGGCTGACCAGCGAGGCCCCAGCAGAACCGTCAGACCAGACCGGCTATGACCACGTTCCCGGCTTGTTAACACAGTTATCCCGGGAGCCTCGGTCGCGACCGCAGATTGAGGTGGCTGATAAACCATTGGACGCATTGATGTTTGACGACATTCAGCTGCGGGCGTACGATCCGGCGCCAGGCCTCGAGTTCGCCGTTGCAGAATGAAACTTTCACTCGTGGCTGCGGTGGCGGAAAACCGTGTTATCGGGGTTGACGGTGAGTTACCTTGGCATTATCCAGAGGACCTCAAACGGTTTAAAGCGACAACGATGGGGCATCCCGTCATCATGGGTCGGCGGACCTTTGAAGCGATCGAGCAACGGCTTGATGGCCCGCTCCCCGGTCGGACGAATATCGTGTTGTCTCGCCGTCAATCACTGGACCTCCCCGACGGCGCGATGCATGCGCGGAGTGTTGAAGACGCCCGTGAGGCCGCCGCAGCGGCGCTCGACGATGGCCAAGAGACGGTGTATGTCATCGGTGGTTCCGCTGTGTATGAGGCGTTTTTTGAATACGCAGATGAGCTCCTTATCACTGAGATCCCGGAATCACCGAGTGGGGATACCCGGTTTCCCGAGATTGGCGGCGACTGGCAGATCGTCGACCAGACAGATGGCGACACGGTCTCATTCGTTACATACCACCGAGACACGACGTGACCAGGGGGACACGAGTCAGGCAGATAGCCCAGGGCAAACCGGTGTGGACGCTAGTCGATCCTATTGACGAACGGGGAATCCTGTAGCCTGTGGCGGGCCTAGAGTTCTCGTTTGAGGTATGCGCCGAGGATGCCGCCGAGTGCGCTGAACCCGACTACATAGGCACCGAGGAATAGCAGTGCGAACAGGAGGAGCACGATGATGCCGAGTGCGCTCCGGGGACCACCGATAACGGGGATGAAAAATAGCGCACCCAAGAGGATCAAGACGAGTGGGAGGACGGCGATGAAGCCGGCGAAAACGCCGACCTTGATGCCTGCGTTCGTGTCCGGGCCTTCAAGGTAGCCTGCGACGCCACCTCCGAGGACGGGTGAGAATGGTACGAACATGGTCGTTGCGGCCGTAATGACACCGCCGATGATGGCGTTCAACCAGGTATTTGGTGTCTGCTCGGCGGTGGTGCGTTCGGTGCGGGCGGTCCCGGGCGTGGGCTGGGGTGCATCGGTGCCATGGGACTCGGGGGTGTGTTCGGGCTCGGGATCGGGGTCGGGTGGGGCCATGGGGCCGCTGTTCGAGAGCAATCAGGTTAAATCCCGGCGGCGAGAGGCGTCTGGGCATGACGGAGGAGTTTTTCATGCCCCGCGGTCCTAGGGGGCGTAATGACACGAGATGGCGAGTTGACTCTCGGCGGGACGGATGGCGACCCCTCGAGTGATGCTCGTGCGTCGTATGATTATGCGGGTGGTTCTGTCCATCTCCCTGGACTGGTTTCTGATCTTCAAGACCGGATTGATGGTGAGGTGCGGTTTGATGACTATACGCGGACGTTGTATGCGACGGATGCGTCGGCGTATGCGGTGATGCCGATCGGAGTGGTGTTCCCTGCTAACACCGATGATGTGTGTACGGTGATGGCGTATTGTGCTGAACGAGGAGTTCCGGTGCTCCCGCGTGGCGGGGGGACGTCGTTGGCCGGGCAAACCGTTAATGAGGCTGTTGTCCTGGATTTCACCCTCGACATGGATAGCGTGGTGTCGGTAGACGAAGACGCACAGCAGGTCACGGTGCAGCCGGGGATTCGACTGGGTGATTTGAACGCTGACGTGGCTGCGTCTGGTTTGAAGTTCCCGCCGGACCCGGCGTGGGGCGATAAGAGCGCGATAGGTGGGGCGATTGGGAACAATTCCACGGGGAGTCATTCGCTGGTGTATGGAAAGACTGACGCGTACATCGAAGCGCTCGAGGTGGTCTTGGCCGATGGCACCAGACACGACTTCGGGCCGGTGACTGTCACTGAGTGGCGTGGGCGGGCGGAGGACGACTCGCTGGTCGGCCAGATATATCGGGAGCTGCTCCGGATCGTCGAAGAGGACGCGGCGACGATCCGAGACGGCTATCCTGGGGTGGAGCGGAATGTGTCAGGCTACAATCTTGATCGGCTTGTTGCGGAGTATCAGGCGGTTCAAGCTGGTCGACAGGAAACCGTGAATCTAGCCCGAGTGTTCGCGGGGAGTGAGGGAACGCTCGGTATTGTAACTGAAGCGACCCTGTCGCTTGAGCCGCTGCCAGAGACGAAGGCGATGGCCTTACTGGCGTACGACGATTTACTCACGGCGCTTGAGGACGTAGAGCCGATCCTCGCGTTTGAGCCCGCGGCAGTGGAGGTGCTTGATGATGTGCTCCTGGAGCTGGCGCGTGACACCAAGGAGTTTGGAGAGTTAGTTGCCGCAACGGTCCCGGCTGGAGCCGGCGCGGTGTTACTGGTGGAGTTTTATGCTGATTCTCGCCAGGATGGCTACCGCCAGGTCGCGGAGCTCCTTGCCGACCGGCAGCCAGTGACGGCCGTGGAGGGAGCAGCCCCAGACGACCGGGTGGAGACGGCGGCGCCGGTCCGAGCGGTGTACGCTGCCGAGGCGCACACGGCGACTGAGCGGGATCGGTTTTGGAAACTCCGGAAATCAGGCCTCCCGATTCTGTTGAGTCGGACGACCGATGAGAAGCATCTGAGTTTCATCGAAGATACGGCGGTTCCGCCGGAACATCTCCCGGCGTTTGTGTCGGATTTTCAGGCAGTGCTTGCCGACCACGACACGTCTGCCAGTTTCTATGGCCATGCGGGGCCCGGGTGTCTGCATGTTCGACCGCTTGTGAATGCGAAGACAACGGAGGGGATTGCGGAGCTTCGGAGTATTGCTGAGCAAGTGACCGATCTGGTGCTCAAGTATGATGGCAGTGTGTCTGGCGAACACGGGGATGGTCGGGCGCGAACCGAATGGAATCGGAAACTGTATGGAGATGCTGTCTTTGAGGTGTTCCGAGCGCTCAAACGGACGGCTGACCCGGCGACGCTGTTGAACCCTGGCCAAGTCTGTGGCGACGTGGAGATGACGGACAATCTACGATTCGACCCGACGTATACGTTCCAACCTGGCTTTGAACCGGTGTTGAATTGGGAGATTGACAATGGGTTTCAGGGCATGGTTGAGTTGTGTCACGGCTGTGGAGGATGTCGTGGGGCGCAGGCGACGACCGGTGGCGTGATGTGTCCGACATACCGGGTTACTGAGGAAGAAATACAGTCGACGCGCGGCCGGGCGAATGCCCTCCGGGCTGCGATGTCTGGTGGACTAACTGCTGAGGTGACCGATCCGGAGTTCATGCATGAGATCCTTGATCTATGTATCGGGTGTAAGGGATGTTCGACTGACTGTCCAAGCGAGGTCGATCTGGCGAAGTTGAAAGCTGAAGTCTCGTACCACCAGCACCAAACGACGGGGTCATCACTGCGTGATCGGCTGTTCGCGAATGTGGAGTGGATGGCGCGCTGGGGGAGTCGGTTGGCGCCTGTCTCGAATCATCTGGCAAGCTTCCCGGGGGGACGCCGGGTTCTCGAAAAAACACTCGGGATTGCCAAGGAGCGGGAACTCCCGACGTTTGCCCGGGAGTCATTCGTCACGTGGTTTGATCGACGCGGCGCGGGCGTCCCGGCTGACTCGGCGGACCGGCGTGTGGTCTTGCTCCCGGATACGTACACGAATTATGCGGATGTCGAAGTGGCGAAAGCGACGGTGAGGGTCCTTGAAGCGGCCAATGTACACGTAATGGTTCCTGATATCGGGCCGACCGGCCGGGCTGCGTACTCCCAGGGGTTCTTAGAAACGGCGGCCGAGCGTGCGCGGCACGTGGTTGAAACGCTCAGCCCGCGTGTCGAGGAGGGGTTCGATATTGTTCTCTGTGAACCGTCGGACGCGGTGATGCTGCAGTCGGATTACCAGGATCTTTTATCGGGTGCAGCCGTCGATGCGGTGACTGATGCTACGTACGGGGTGTGTGAATATCTCGATGTTCATCAGCTCGATGACACGCTGACGTTTACGTCGTCTGAGGATGCTCTGCTCTATCATGGTCATTGTCATCAGCAGTCGGTGAAGCGCGACCATCATGCAGTCGGCGTTCTTCGTCGAGCGGGATATAGCGTGACTGTCATCGATTCGACGTGCTGTGGTATGGCTGGCTCGTTTGGGTATGAAGCCGACCATTATTCCATGAGTCGGGCCATCGGGCAGCTTCTGGCCGAGCAGCTCACGGCTGCAGCGGGACGACCGGTTGCGCCGGGTGCGTCGTGTCGAACACAGTTGCGGGACCGGGATGACGTGGGAGCGCCGACCCACCCTGTGGAACAGTTGGCATCGACGCTGGAAGAGAGTGGATAAGCGTGGGGGCGGCCGGTGTTTGTTTGTCTCACGAGAGTATACACGTAATCTAGGGGCCGGGGCGTGGCTGTCGCTGGGAGACATAGGTGTTTTATAATTCGGCCGTCGTGGATTCGATATTGATGGTCCGGTCGCGGCGGGAGTGGTTTGTGTTCGTCGTCGCGAGCCTCGTTCTCTGCTCGCTGCTAGTGCCTGCTGTCGCCGTCGGCGTGGCGACCACCCACACCACTGACTCGACGCATACATCTATCGGGCAGGTGGATGACACGGCGTTCCTTCAAGAGTTTGAAGCTGATCGAACTGAATTCCATGTCACGGTTTATGAAAACGGGTCGGCCACCTGGCTGTTCCGGTATGAGACCCAGCTTACGACAGCTGAAGAACGCGATGATTTCGACGCGTTTGCCGAGGAATTCAACACCCAGGAAACGGAGTTATATACCAACTTCAGGGATCGTGCTGTAGAATTAGCTGCCGCCGGGTCGAATGCCACCGACCGTGAGATGGAGGCGAGTGCATTCCAGCGGACGGCTCGGACGGAGGGGCTTGATCCGCAAGGTGATGACCTCGGTATTGTTGAGATGTCGTTCCGCTGGAGCGGGTTCGCAGAGACCACTGACCAGGTTGTCGTTGGAGATGTGTTCGAAGGCGGATTGTATCTATCGAGTGATCAACGATTTATCGTCCATACGGGCCCGAATCTCATGTTTCGAGACATCCAACCGGGTGACGGTATGGTGTCGGGTGATACGTTAGCAGACAGTGAATCAGTGACGTGGCAAGGTGAACGATCGTTTACGGATAATCGGCCACGTGCGGTCCTTTTGACGCCGACGGCAACGGCGACGCAGACCGGGTCGGATGGGGCGACACCGGTGGCCGGTGACCCGGGCTGGTTGCTTCCAGTTGGGGCGTTCGTGGTCGTTGTTGTACTCGGCGTTGGGACTGCGTTGGCGTATCGATCTGGCGCGCTTCCGCCGGGGGAGGATGGCTTTTCTGGATTTCTCTCTGGGAGTGATGCAGGCGGGAGTGCTGTAGCGACGTCGGGGGCAGCGGGTGAAGCGGGTATGGACGGCGAGACGGGTGCTGCAGTTCCTGATGAGGAGCTTATTTCGGATGAAGAGCGGGTTGTGAATCTCTTAGAGGAGAACGGTGGGCGGATGAAGCAGGTGAATATTGTCGATGCGACGGGGTGGTCGAAATCGAAGGTGTCGATGTTGTTGTCGGAGATGGAGGATACTGGCACGATTTCGAAGCTCCGGGTTGGTCGGGAAAATATTGTGTCGTTGTCTGGTCATGAGCCGGATGCTGCCGGGTCGCCGTTTGACAACGACTCATGACCTTATTTGAACGACAGATTTAACCGGTCGGCATGAGTCGGCTTCGATGACCGGCACTGAGCACAGGAGGGCACCCTGTCAACCTCGACCGCCGGTCCCGCTACTTTCACCAACGTACCCCACAGATCACAACCCCGCGTACCAGGATCGACAGCACCCGATATTCACGCATAGCTGCGGTCATCGACTCGATCGCTCCCTCGAGAAGTTCTGCTGATGTTACTAGCGTCTTTCTCGACTGGAGACGGTGACTTCCCAACTGGTAACCGTCGAACACCCGCTCACACTCTCAAGTAGACGCTACATCAAGACTCCTCCGGAACGGGCCCAAAAGAGAACGGAAGAGCGACTACACGTGACGGGTAGCCCGTTCCACGTCACACACTACCGACGTTATCGATTCGACTGACCCTGCTGCTGACCTCGCTGGTGTCGCTGCTGTTGCCGATACTGGAGACCTGCCTGCTGACCTTGTTGACTCCCTTGACCCTGCTGTTGACGGTCCTGCTGTTGGCGGTCCTGTTGCCCACGTTGGCTCTGCTGGCCCTGGCCACGCTGTTGGCCTTGCTGCTGACGACCCTGCTGTTGGCGACCCTGCTGTTGGCGACCCTGCTGGCCCTGCTGGCCCTGCTGGCCGGTCTGGCCGAACTGACCGCCCTGTTGGCCATATTGATATCGTTGCCCAGACTGTCCTTGTTGTCCGATATGACCACCTTGCTGGCCTTGCTGTTGGCGACCCTGCTGTTGGCGACCCTGCTGTTGGCGACCCTGCTGTTGGCGACCCTGCTGGCCCTGTTGTCCGGTCTGGCCCTGCTGGCCTTGCTGCTGACGGCCCTGCTGCTGACGGCC
>CAZSSY010000077.1:0-4728 GCA_964609565.1 uncultured Natronomonas sp. | reverse complement strand
TGCTGCTGACGGCCCTGCTGCTGACGGCCTTGTTGGCCAGTCTGTCGGTTCTGTTGACCGCGCTGCTGACCCTGGCCCAACTGACCACGCTGTTGACCCTGCTGTTGATTCTGTCCCTGTTGTCGTCCTTGCCGTCCCTGTTGGGATCGGTTTTGGTTTTGGTTATTTCGTGCCATGGAAATCATCGGGCTGTCCCAGGTAATATGGGAGTCTCAGTGCCCATTTGGAACTCATCGCAGTCCCGGATAAAGTAATAAGGTTGTTTAGTGAATACCTGGGGTACAGTGTCTCTATTACCCGTTAGTAACGGTTACGTAAATTGAGTAAGGTCGGTGATGGAAGCTCCGATCAAGTGATACAGTGCTGGCAAAACTGATCTCTATCCCCAGTCGTGGAGCCGGGGTTCACCCAGGTGTATACACGAGGGAGTTCCGATAAGAGTGTACTGCCACTGTCTGTCCGGGTGGGTTAATGTATGTCATAAGCGGGGTCGAATGGAGTACAATCGGCTTACGGAGAGGGAGAGAAAAACAAAGAGCGGTAGCTATCAGATTTGAGGGAACTGGGATCGAATTGTCTCAGAGACTTCATGGAGATTTTGCTCCAGGAATACCAAGATATCGTCAAGTGTCACGATCGCCGTGAGGTCACCATCGTCATCAACGATTGGGATCCGTCGTACCCCGGCCTCACTCATCGTGTCGAGCACTTCGAATACATCGTCTTCGTTTGACACTGTCACAAGATCTTCGTCGGTGAATTCATCGGCTGTCTTGTCGACGATATCCGGTGTATTTGTCAGCGCAAGTGCAATTTCCCGGTCCGTAATAATTCCCACCGGCTGGTCACCCTCAACAATCACGACACTCCCGACATCAAGGTCGGCCATGCCTTCAAGAATGGTCGGAATTGTCGTGTCTCGTTCGGCCGTATAGACATCGTCACGAGCGACTTCGTTGATACGAATCGTCTCCAGCGAGAACATCCCACGACGGGGCGGCTGCGCTTGACTGGCCGGCGGGCTTTGCATTCCTTGTTGGCCCACACCGGGAGAGAAGGATTGGGGTTGTGTCGGTGACGGCTGCATCCCTGATTGTCCTGTCTGCTGAACCGGTTGGTTAAACTGGCTACCTTGGCCTTGTGGCGGCAGTGACTGCGGCGGCTGGGATGGTTGACTGCCAGGTGGTGGCGCCTGCGAACGGTTGACGTTCGGCTGTTGTTGGGGTTGCGGTGGGGGGCCCTGTGATTGTCTGCGAGGGCCTTGACCGCCTTGGGCCGGTGGCTGGGATGGGGGCTGTTGGCCGGCGGGTGGCTGCTGTTGGTGGCCTTGTTGGCGTTGCTGGTCGGGTGGACGGCGTGGTGGTTGATTCCCTTGCTGGCGCTCCGGCTGATTCGGCGGATTGTCATCTGGATTCGGCGTCATAGTGATCTGCCGACCAATAACGAAGGTCGACACCGTAGAATTCACTGCACGCGGGGTTAAGTGCTTGGGTAATGCAACCAAACCACAAGCATCTGTCGGCAGTCGATTCCTTGGCTAGTCGAGGACCGACGGCCACGTGTCCGCTGATATATCCCCGAGAGCCAGCGAAGGACGGTGGCACTCTCGACAATCTAACCTGTGGTATCCGATCTCGCGACGTATCCCAGTACATCTGAACCTCTCTGTCTGTAGACTAGTTGCTTTTCTTACCAAAAAATTTCTAGTCATCATAGATAAGATCTATTATCTCAAAGAATCAGATTAGTTTAACGATCACTGTATGTTGACACGTTAGTCTTTTCTATCGACAGACCGAACGGTTATGCATTGAACTTGATGCGTCAGTCAGCAGTTGCCCTGTCCCCGTTCGTCGCCCAGAATTATCGGGCACAGACATCGCAGATGCCCGCTGATGAAGCCCCGGTTGGCGAATATGACAGTTAGAGATGAAGGCAGTCAGCAAACGGTGCAACAGCGGCGGCGAGAGTTCGAAGAAGAACTGTCGCTTATGGGGCCCCACGAAACATCGGTGAAGCAGTGGCTGTTACTACGGGCGAACCGAGTGACAGTGTCGGCAGCTATCCTCGTCGGTGTCTTTTGTGTCCTCCTGGGGACCAGCCTGATTTGGCCGTTCGAAATGCAGAATTTACTGACCGAGACAACCGCCGTCCAAACCTTATTCAATACCCTACTTGGCGGCATTGTCCTCCTAGTCACGATTGTCGTCTCGATTAATTCGATCGTTCTCTCCCAGGACCTCACCTCCCTGGATACCCAAACGGAACGGGTGGAAAGCACGATGGAGTTCCAGAAAACGATTGAATCGGTTGCCGACGTCGATACCTGCCCCACCCAACCGGCGGCATTTCTCCACCTGATGTTAGATACCGTCCTCCACCGAGTGCAGAAACTCCACGAGGCGATCGAAGACCAACCGGACGATACGTTCCACCAAGAGCTTGCGGAATATCTCCATCTCCTGGAGGGATATACAAACCTGGCTGACCAACGATTAGCGGCGGCAGATCCCGACTCAATCACGGTCTTGATCGCAGGCCTCCAATACGATTATGCGGGAGCTATTCATTCCACGCGGGATCTCCGAGCGCGGTATGAGGAAAATCTAAATGAAACCCAGCGGGAAGCACTGGATGATCTCGTTGAGGTCCTGAAGTTATTCGCCATCGGGCATGAATATTTTAAATCCTTGTTCTACATGCGTGAATTCGGGAAACTGTCGAAGGCATTATTGTATGTCTCACTCCCGGTGATCGTGATTATCTCGTATGTGGTCTTAGCGATAAGCGCAGGGGAGTATCCGGTCGACAGTCCCTTCCAATATGTGCCAGCAACCACCGTCTTTACGATGGCTGCCTATACGATCGCGTTGGCCCCGTACATCGTGTTAACAGCGTTCATTCTCCGTTCAGCGACCGTGGCGAGTCGATCACTCGCAGCGGGACCATTCGTGTTAACACACCAGACCTAGCTAGACGGGGCGAACGTCTTTACCGACACGTCGAGAAATACGAGGTAGGTCACAGCATGAGTGATAACCGAGATCGAGGCATTGAATTTGGTGACCTGGCCAGCGAACTTGCCGAGGAACAATACCCGCTCTCGAAGAGCGATCTTCTGGCGGCATACGGCTCCTTTGAACTGGAACATGCCAGCGGCACGGTGACATTACAGGAATTGTTGACTGAGGAAGGCGACCGTGAATTTGAAAACCCGGATGCGGTCCACGAAGTGATTCTCAATATGGTTGGCGAGGAGGCAGTCGGCCGGCAGGGATACAGCGACCGAGGGACCGGGACAGCCGAACGCAAAAGCGGTGAGGAATCCTTCTGACCCACGACTGACGATCAGGGGATGGTGAACTTTCTTTGGTGTGTGTCCACTAGTCCCATATGCCGTTGTTGTGATACCTATGAATGCTCCCCAGCCAGCGACCGGTCACCAGCAGGCGGCCCAACAGGCGTATAGCCAGTCGGACCACGGTCCCGATGCCGGTGGATCGGCCGGCCACCCGCCAGCCAACCAGCGCGTTGGTCAGCTGTATTTCACACGGAACTCACTTCCAGAACCAGTCCGAACCAACAGTATCGCGGAACTCAACCAGGCACTCGCCGATCTCATCGTCCTCCGCTCACAATTGGAGTTCGCCCACTGGAATGTGAAAGGCCTCAATTTCTATCAGCTCCACGAATTCTTTGACGAGATTGCTGCAACTGCCGACGCCCACATCGATACGATTGCTGAGCGAACGACCGCACTCGGCGGACAAGCATTGGGAACGGTCGGGCTCGCGGTATCTGCGTCAACCCTTCCAGAACTAGCGACCGACCAGACCAGCGAAGTCGCACTGCTCGAACAGATTGCCGATAACCTCGCCACAGTAGATACACGGTTGTACCACGGTATTGAAGCGGTCTCGAATCAAGGCGATCTCGACACCGCAGATCTCCTCAATGAGGTCTCCCGGGATATCTCGAAAGCACTCGGATTCCTCGAGGCACATCTGCAAGACCGCCCGATAGCAGCCCCAGCATCACAGTCTCCACAACCGTAGCCACCACTCCAGACTCATTGATAGAAGAACGAGTTGGCCGCTGCAGTATGGACGATCGGTCGGTCGGTCCACCTCGACCAGCCCCCATATCGGAGGTGTAGCGGAACCATGGATTCGCTCGATCAACCCGTTCGGCCGGCCGAACATACCGCTTTTCTGGCGCGCCCGAGTCTGGCAACTGGCGTACGCTCAGCCGCTATCAACGAATCGATTGGGATACGCTCACCACCGCGTAGGGGATGCGCAAGCAGACTGCTCAAGACAAATCGGCAATATAGCTGAACGACCTAGCCGCCCCGCGGACAGATAGGTGAGTATCCGTGGATTCGACTGGCGAGGTACGGTGTTCCGAGAACGGAGAGGGTGGCCGGACGACCCGATTGGTGCGTACTGATCGTCCCAGGGCCGCGTGGCTGGAGTCGAGGGTATCGAGTGGGTTATTGGGTTTGCTGGATGAATTCGTCGGACCGGTCGGTTTGTTGGGTGTCACTTTGACTCGCAGGCTGCTGGCTTCGTTGCTGTGTGTCTTGCCCGCCGGTCTGTCCACCGGTCATTCCCGGTTGATCCACGGGGTACTGTTGGGATTGACGTTGCGTCGGTTGCTGCGTTTGCGCTTGGTGATACGGTTGTGTTTGACTCCTCTGCTGGGATTGGGGTTGGGATTGTTGGGTGG
>CAZSSY010000076.1:0-13899 GCA_964609565.1 uncultured Natronomonas sp. | reverse complement strand
CGACGGGAGAGTTTGTGATTCAGGTCTTTGATTCGACGCTGTTCTTTGTCACCCACGCGGTTGCGTGCGCGAAGCGCACCCGCTTCCGAAAGCGACTCGCGTAGGGAACGGTATTTGCGTCGCACGTACTCTGCCTCACCACCAGACACTAACATCGACTCGTCCTCGCCGTAGGCGGTCGCAGCGAGGATGTGCCGTTCGCCAATATCGACACCGACAGACGTCTCACCCGACGTATCGGTGTCGGTGTCGTACTCCACGGTGAATGTGCAGAACCAGTCATCGCCCCGGCGGTACACGTGAAGGCGCGTCTTGTCGGCGTCTCCATCGACCAGTCGGTCTACGTGGTCGGCAATGTCGTCGTGTACTTCGATTGGTGTGTACCACCATTGGGAGACGCACGGGAAGCCGACGACGACCGTGTCGTTCTCGGTCGTGTCGAGGTCCCAGTTTTGGTTGTTGACGGCGAACGGCTGACTCTCGCGGTAGCGAACCTCTCCGTCCTTGGTGTGGTCGGATTTCGCTTCGCGGATGGCTTGGTTTTGGACGGCCGCGTACAGGGGGTTGTCGATGCTGGCTGTGGTCACGGACTTATCGAAGTCGCCGTTTTCCCATCCGTCGATACAGTACTGCTTGGTGTCACGGTAGAGCCGAGCGGCGTGGTGCCACTCTTTTCTTCGTGAGCGGGATGGGTTGTGGACCTTCGGGGTCACAGTCACCGTGACCATTACCATTTTCATGAAGCGTGATTGCTTAAGAAGATAATGCCATATCAGGCCGTGCTATCGCCGGTGGGTTGTAGAGGAGTTGCCGGATTCATCCCCGCCCTGAAGGGCGGGGCATTCTCCTCGCACTTCCGTAATCGAGTTCAGGATGGTAACCACGAATCACTCCGTCCTCAAGGTAATCAATCCGGTTTCGAACTGTGCTCGCCGACGTCCCAACCAGGTCACCCATCTCAGCAGCAGTTACCTCGCGGGCATTTTGCTGGAGCGCATGGAGAATTCCACGGTCCACATCATCGAGATTGTGAACCATATACTCACTAACAGATTGCTGGCAAAATTAGTGGCGATAAAGCACCTCCCCCCGACAGGTTTCTAGTCTTCCTCCTCACCACGGGTCTCTCTGTCAATCTGTTTGTCGGACTGCGGGAGACTGGTTCTGCCGGTATCACGCACTGCCGCATAATTCTTTCTCGTAATAATTAACGTGGTGTACACCAATGGATGTGATGTTGAACTTAGGGCAGGGTGTTTGACACCGCTGTCTATGTCATGGCCTCCGCGGGCACGCTAGCATCCGATGGCTCGTTGAGAACGACCCCTCGTGAGGGTGGCACTCCCGATTCCGCTACCGCTCTCAGGGTTGACGTTTGCACGCAGGATGTAATCACACTATGTATGGTGTTGTCACCAGGAATATCGAAGAGCTTGATTGGGACGTGTTCGACAGAGGGTTCTATGAGGTTAAAGACGTCACTGGCCGGCAGGAAACGCCGATTGCGAATGGGGTGAATATGGTGTCGTGTCATGGCGATACAACTGCGAGTCAAGAAGCGGAACTTGTCCCGGTGACCGAGGACGGCGACCCCGCAACGAGAGACCGGCCGTATTTCGATTGGGGCTATGTCTGCCCAACACACGATGACTATCGTGAGGGGTTACTTGAACTTATTCGGGATTGCGTGGAGTACAATGAAGATGTCCGGTTGGATGATGTCGGGTTTCCCCGGCCCGAGTATTGCTTTTGTCAGCGGTGTGTTGACCTGTTCGAGGAAAGCTCGTATGATGACCGATTTGAGTGGCGGAAATCAGTGATCACGGAGTTCATCGCCGACGCTCGTGAGGTTATCCCGGGACGGATGTATCTCACGCTGTATCCCGATCCATATCCGGGCCACCTCTGCCGTCGCGCCGGGTTACATCCTACTGCAGTAGAAGACTATGTCGATGAATTCGTTGTTCCACTCTATGATATGGCATATTCCACTACCTATTGGCTGGAGATCATTGCCAGTGGATTCGTGGATACACTCCTCACGCCATTCAGTATTGAATTATACGCCGTTAATGTCGATATCGATAATTTGATTCACGCCACCGAGGTTGCGGATACCTATGCAAAGGATGTCTATTTTGGTTATGATGCTGCCAATGCCCAAGCAGCGCTTCGGCGGATGCACGCAAATAGCCGCGACGGTATGTCGCACGGCGAGTCATCGTAATGGTCGGCCCCAAGGCTTCGACACTCGGCGGAATTTACCTGACAGGTCGAATCATATCACGTGGCTGTCGCTTCGGGACTGATCGGACAGCTGGGTGAAGGAAAGTCAGCGGACGATGCATCTTGGTTGCGGGGTCGTTGGGCGACGTCAATTATCGTTTTTTGACGTACAAGGCGACGACTGCCGCAACGAGGACGAGTGCGAGTACTTTCTTCGACATACGCAATAACGGTTGGACGGGTGTTGCCATAGGCTTTCCCCTCCCAGCCCTGCGGCGACTTCCTCCGGCTTGGGGTGATGGAGACTCCCTACGTGGCTGGTGTGCATCGATGGGCGAGTGGCTGCCATGCGAGTGATGTGTGCGATACCGTTGCGAGGCGTGGTATTTGTGAGCTCCGAGTTGTGCCTGGACGCGATTAGGGGTCATTTGTTTCCACCGTTGCCAACAGCGTCTGCTTGATCGTCTAGTTGTTCGGTGGTGTGTCCCCCTCCTTCCTGTTGGGTGTCGACCACGTTCGACGTCCATGTGCCCCGGAGGAAATACAAGCTGGCTGCTCCGACCATGAGGACGTTGGCCGCAGCGATCCCATACCAGATACCGGTGGCTCCGAGATTCCATGAGACGGAGAAGACATATGCAAATAATGCTCGCAAGAGAATGAATCCGAGGAAGGCGAAGGCCATGGCAATGATCGTGCTGCCACTCCCTCGGAATCCGCCTTGCACAATGTAAAAGACGCCGAGGAAGACGTATGAAGCACCCACAATCCGGAGATAGTCAGCCCCAATCGTAGTCACTGTTGCTGCACCGTCGCCGGTGATGAAGACAGCGATGATCGATTCAGCCCCGAGATACACGCCAACGCTGATAGCGAACAGGGAGACGGCAATGAGGCCTGCTGCGGCATACACGCCGCGTTTTGCCCGCGCAATCTGGTTCGCGCCAAGGTTTTGCCCAACCACTGTCTCAACGGCGCGGGCAAACCCGAGTGCAGGGAGGACCACGGTTGAGGTCACTCGCGCCCCGATGCCGTAGGCGGCGACCGCCTCAGCCCCTGTGATTGCCACGAGTGCCGTGAGCACGCTGACGCTAATAGCGGTCATACTCATCTCAATACTGGCGGGCGTCCCGATCCGGACCACCGTTTTGACAGTCTGCATCGTTAATCTGAAATCACTGAGGGTGAGCTGGATACCGACTCGTCCCGACAGGAGCAACCAGATACCAATGGCCGCCCCGATTCCTCGTGACAGGATTGTGGCAATTGCAGCTCCTTGCACGCCATACCCGCTGAATCCAGTTGCGTCGTAGAGTGTTGCTTCCAGGTTTTCGAGACCGAGCCACACGAAAAGGACGTTATCCTGGAACCCGAGAATCACGAATGGGTCAGCGATGACATTGAGTGCGACGCCGAACGCCATTAGATACAGCGGCGTCCGGGTATCACCCCAGCCTTGGAGGAGGGATTGGAAGATAAAGAACCCGAAGACGAATGGAATCCCAATAAACATTGTTCTGGTGTATTCGACGGCGAGTCGATACTCGTCAGTTCCAGGGATTGCGCCGACTAACTGGAGTAATGCGGGGGCGAAGAGATATCCAGCGATCGAGAAAACGACAGAGACCACGAAGACGAACGAGATGGTTTGTCCGGCGACGTGACTGACTTGCGCGAGATTTCCTGCACCTTTGTGTTGGGCGACAAGCACAGTGCCGGCGACCGTGAATCCGGCGGCCAGACTAATGACGAGAAAGACGATGGCCCAGGAAAAGGAGATTGCGCTTACGGCGGGTTGGCCCAACCGACCGACCCAAAATGTGTCGGCGAGGTTGTAGCCGACTTGGAGTAAGTTCGCCACGACGATGGGGATGGCGAGGATCACCATTGGACCGATGAGATTCCCGTTGGTCACGTTGACTGAGCGGTCGGTAGCAGCCGGTTGACTCATTGATCAGCCTGGCGGCGGAGGCGGGTGTCCAGATACTGCTGGAGTTCGGTATGGACGTCAGTCAAGACGTCGGTGTCTTCAGTTGTCGACCGATGGGTGGTGGCCCCGGTGAACGTCATCAGGATCAATGCCGCGATTTGGTTGGGGTCGACATCGGCAAAGACGCCTTCGTCTATCCCCGATTGGATGATGGCGGTAATTTGGTCGTGGATGAATTGGTCACTCCGGGTGAACGCCGCTCGGAATGTCTCGTCGTGGGCGGCCTGCGCCCGCAGTTCGACCATTGCTACGATGAAGTCATCCTCTCGGTCTGCGGCGGGTGAGAAGACATACTCGAGTACGGCCTGTAATTCCGCCCAGGCGTCATCATGGTCTATCCGGGGGAGGGTTTCCGTATAGTTCTCCAGCATAAAATCAAGGAACTCGACGAGCAGTGCGTCTTTGTCTTCGTAATGGTGGTAGAGTAAGGATTTGCTTTTTGCAAATTCGTCGCCGATTCGTTGGATTGTCAAATCGGCATAGCCGTGCGCGCAGAGTGCACGATATGTTGCCTGCATGATGGCTTCGTGAGTGTCATCGGGCTCCTCGTCGAATAACTCAGACTCAGTCACTACTGATTGAATATTTATTCAACTGCTTAACAGCATCGATATACCACTCCACACACCCACGCTACACCCACCCCACGATCACGACAGGACCGAACCCATTGAAACTACAGACGGCGTCACACCCACCTCATCCAAACGAGAAATGTCGACACCTACCCGAACTCACAGCATCCCCCCGGTCAGGATGTCGTAGGCAGTGAACTCCACTACGGGTATATCACGATTTGACACTAATGTGATCGGCTAATGACTCCCGGATAATCGTATCGCAGTAACTACACCGAACGCCTTCCTTGAGAACTTCAAACCGCGACTCAACTGGCTCGTCCTTCGTCGAGATACAGTTAGCGTTCGGACACGATAGGACTCCATTTACCGTGTCTGGCCGAGACACACGGTGTTTGTCGACGACATCAAAATCTCGGATGATATTGATCGTGGCCGCCGGAGCGATTAGCGAGAGCACATCGACTTCGTTTTGACTCAGCTCGCGATCTTCGACTTTCACGATATCTTTCCGTCGCAATCGATCAGAGGGCACATTGATACCGACGCTGACTTCTTCACCCGACGAGCCATCAATCCCCAGAATCGCCAGCACGTTTAACGCCTGACCAGCGGCGATATGATCGATCACGGTGCCATCTTCTATTTTTGAAACACGGAGTTCAGTATCAGTCATAACATTGCATCAAGGAGCGCCATCCGGACAGGGACGCCGTTGTGAGCTTGTTCGAAATACGTTGCATGTGACGTCTCATCGACATCTGGAGCGATTTCATCCACTCGCGGTAACGGATGCATGACTGTGAGATCCGGCGAAGCCTCCTCCAGTATCGCCTGATCGATGTTGTACTCACCGGCGACCTGCCGATATTCATTTTCATCCGGAAACCGTTCTCGTTGAATCCGGGTCACATACAAGACATCGAGCATGTCTAAGACTTCTGCGATGTCGGTATGTTCTCTGACCTGCGCGCCCGCTTCATGCAGGTCATACCGCACGCCTCGTGGAAGCTGGAGGCTTTCAGGACTAATGAAATGTTGACTTGCATCGAAGTTCGTGAGGGCATGCGCGAGTGAGTGAACCGTCCGGCCATACTTCAGATCGCCCATAATTCCGATCGTAAGACCATCAAACCCGGCGTTTTCACGGATTGTATACAGATCAAGAAGCGTCTGGGTTGGATGCTGTCCCGCCCCATCACCCGCATTGATTACGGGGACGTCGACAAACTCACTGGCGAGCTTGGCAGACCCCTGGGAGGGATGCCGGAGGATGAGTGCATCAGCGTACCCTTCGATGACCCTGACAGTGTCAGCGAGACTCTCACCTTTCGTGACAGACGATGTATCGACATCCCCAACATCAATCGTATCACCACCCAGGCGTTTCATTGCTGTATCAAAGGACATCTTCGTCCGTGTACTCGGTTCAAAGAACAACAACCCAAGGAGGGCATCCGTATGTGCCTCAGCAACCGCGCCCGGGTCCGCAGCGATTTCAGCAGCGCGATCTAAGATACCCTCGATATTGTCTCGCGACAACTGTTTTGCACTGATGAGGTGGTCATGCCGCATTATCGCATTCCCCGGTACGCATACTCTTGAATCCCCCGACCCGATACTGAAAGACGTCACCCTGCCATTTCCTGGTATTCAGCCCGCTGAGGGCCTTCTAATCATCTGTATCAGCCAGAAAGTTTAATCAGATGGATTCCTCATAGAGGTGTAGTCATGAGTGAGCGCCTCCGGACCGGCATTAGCGTGCTCGACCGGAAACTCAACGGCGGTATTCCTGGTGGGAGTATCGTGGCGCTCACAGCCCAACCCGCAAGCCAAGCCGAATTGTTCCTCTATGAACTCACTGCCACCCGCGGGACGCTGTATCTGTCTGTGGACCGGACCGGCGACGCTGTCTCAAACAGCATTGAGTCATCACCAACTCATACAGGCGACCCAACTGTCCGTGACGTCGCCGGTGAAGCCCCGCTTGACAACGCCGCCAAACTCGTCTCCGCGCTTCCTGAATCATCGAACCTCATCATCGACCCAATCAACGTGTTAGAACACCAAGAACCAACACGATATCGAAATTTCCTCAACGACCTCCAAAACCATATCTATAACACTGAGAGCCTGGCGCTCCTTCACTGCCTCAACGGCGCATCCGTCCCAGATTTACGGGATACGACTGAACATATGGCCGACATTGTCTTCCAACTTGAAACCGAGGTCAAAGGCGACCGCATCGAAAATCGCCTGGCCGTCCCCAAATTCCGCGGCGGCCAAGCCTTATCAGATGTCATCAAACTCGAATTGGCCGAGGAAGTCGACATCGACACGAGTCGGGATATCGCCTGAAACCCACCCCGCATGCACCAACGGAACCGGTTCCTTCATCTGAGGATAGCCCCGCCATCTCAAACAAACCCCACTCACTGCCAGCAAACGGTCCAGTACCGCTCGCCTCTTCATACTCTGATCTGCGTCGGTTCCACACGCGCCGGCGGTCGTCACACGTCACTATCCAGCTGACTCCATAGCGGACGTCAATTGGTCATCGTGCTGTATGGTGGCGCAGGCGGGGACGGGAGCGGCCTGTTTCAAGTACTCTCCACGCAGACACCCGGTATGGACTTGTTCGGCACGGCCGGGATACGGGGCGACGCCCGGACACAGGTGACGCCTTCATTCGCGTTGGCCGTGGGTCGAGCGCTCGCTGATGTCGGCGAGGAATTCGTCGTTGGCCGTGATGGCCGCGAAACCGGGACTGCATTGGCTGCCGCTGTGGAAGCCGGGTTGATAAGTGGCGGTGCCGATGTCATCCGTCTCGGCCAGATCCCAACGCCAGCGTTGGCGTTTGCCTCGCGTGGTCGACGGGGAGTCATGGTGACGGCGAGCCATAACCCACCGCGCGATAATGGCTTGAAAATGTTTGTCGACGGCCAGGAATATGATCAGGCGACTGAAGCGACGATTGAATCTCGGGTCGCCGAGGAACAACCCCCGACGACGTGGGAGGAGTGGGGTGAAACCAGTCGACAGACTATTCTCGACCGGTATCGTGACGAGATAACTCAGTATACGCGACGGATGGGGTACGGTGACTGTAACGGGCTCGTCATTGCCGTCGATTGTGGCTCAGGAGTCGCCGCGTCGGCGACGCCGCAAGTGCTTGATGCCCTGGGGGCGACCGTAGTGGCCGTAAATGCTCATATTGACGGGTATTTTCACGCGCGGCCATCAAAGCCAACGGCAGAGAACCTGGCTGACTTCTCGCAATTTATTGCCGATGGGGTATTTGACCTCGGGATCGCCCACGACGGCGACGGCGACCGGATTGTCATCCTGGATACCACAGGGGATATCGTCCACGAAGACACGGTCCTCGCCATTCTCGCTGGCTATTACGTGCGACAGACCCCGTCCTCAGACCCGGTAGTCATCACCACACCGAATGCATCAGGGCGGATTGATGACCAGGTTACAGCCGCCGGTGGTCGTATCGAACGGGTGCGCCTTGGAGCATTACATGAGGGTGTCACCGCTGTTAAAAGCGATACACCGGATGGGACTGATGTCGTCTTTGCTGCAGAACCATGGAAACATATCCATCCCGCACTCGGTCCATGGATCGATGGTGTCGCCAGCGCCAGCATGTTCGCCACCCTCGTCGCCCACAAAGACCTCGAATCACTGCGATCACCGATCGCCGAGCAACCATACCGAAAGGTGAATATTCCCTGTGGAGACGCACAAAAATCTACGGCAATGGAGGCAGTCCAACGTCGTCTTCCGGAACAGTTCCCGGCCGCACAAATCGATACGACATTTGGTGTCAGGGCCACGTTTGATGACGGCACCTGGACACTGGTCCGGCCAAGTGGCACAGAACCGTATATCCGGGTATATGCGGAAAGCACCGACGTTGATACCCTCGTTGACAATGTCGTCGTTCTTGTAGAAGAAGCGGTCGCCAGCGCAGACTAATGTCCTAATCTCCCACGCGGTGACAAGAGAGAATATTTGCGGGGGGCACTCATCGTGATGATATGGCCGAAGACTACACTGAGCTTATGGCGGTTGCACGGGAGGCGGTCGATCATTCCTATGCGCCGTATTCCAAGTATGCCGTTGGCGCTGCATTAGCGACTGCGGATGGATCCGTGTTCACGGGCTGTAATGTGGAGAACGCCAACTACTCGAACAGTATTCACGCCGAAGAGTTGGCGCTCTCGAAAGCGGTTGAAGCTGACTTTCGCTCCTTTGATACGCTCTGTGTGTGTTCGAACCAACACGATGGGATTACGCCGTGTGGAATGTGTCGGCAATCGTTGGCGGAATTTTGTTCCGCGGATTTCACGATTGTCTGTGAACAGGACGACGACCTCACCACGTATCGGCTCGAGGAACTATTACCGAATACAATCACAGCTGACCACTTATTATGACACGTGACACAGACAATCGACCGGAGAGTGACGGACCGCAATACCATATCGAACTCAACGAGGGCGAGATCACTGGTCCGGTCTTACTCCCCGGAGATCCAGACCGCGTTGAGGTAATTGCCGACTTGTGGGATGACTTCCATGAACTCGCTCACCATCGAGAATATCGGACGGTGACCGGATCGTATGATGGAGAACCGGTCACTGTCACGTCGACAGGGATTGGTGCACCGTCGGCGGCGATTGCCGTCGAGGAGTTAGCGCGCGTTGGCGCGGATACGTTTCTCCGGGTCGGATCGTGTGGATCCCTGCAAGAAGACGTCGCCGTGGGTGATCTCGTTATTACCACGGCGGCACTCAGGCAAGAAGGCACGAGTCATGAATACATTCGCGGGGAGTATCCAGCCGTTGCCCATCCGGAGGTGGTGATGGCGCTGGTATCTGCGGCTGAGCAACTCGACTATCGGTATCATTTGGGGATTACGTGTTCGACGGATTCGTTTTATGCGGGTCAAGCACGTCCGGGTTATGCGGGCTTTACGCCGCCCGATGCAGACGCAAACTTCCGTGAACTCCAAGCGGCTGGCGTCCTCAACTATGAGATGGAAGCGAGCGCCATCTTGACCCTCGCGGGCATTTACGGGCTCCGAGCCGGGGCGGTCTGCACGGTATTCGCCAACCGAGTGACCGGCGACTTCCAGCAAACCGGGGAACGAAAAGCCGCAAAAACGGCGTCGCTCGCGGCAGCGATCCTCACGCAGATGGATCGGGTCAAAACCCAGGCCGGTGTCGATCACTGGCATGCGGGCCTCTCGCTCCCGGAAACAACGAATTAACCGAACCGGCGCTCACCACTGTATACCGGTGGTCATGGATGCATATATCGGTCCAGCGGCTCTCGATCAACTAGTGGGGACGTCACATATCATTGAAGGCTTTCGCGGCATCGGTGAAGCCTTTGACTGTGTGAATCCATCGAGCAGCAACAGTTTTTTTGAGTGCTTTGGCCGCCGGCCCGCCGAATGTGTCGATCGGGAGTCCTTTCACATTGTGCGCAACGGCTTTGTCCCCCACAGAGATGAGTGTCCCTTTGTCCTTGTACGTCCACTCTTCCAGTGGTTTTCCCTCAATGCTCCGGACGATATTGCGGCCAGCAACATCCGCTGCTTGCCAGGCCGCTTGCGCCGTGGGGGGCGCGGGGTCCTCGCGGCCAGGTTGTTCAATGAGGGCCGCGTCGCCAACCGCAAAAACCCGTTCATTCGATGTTTGGAAGTCTGACGCGACTCGAATCCGGTCACTCCGAGTATCCTTGTCCAGGTTGGTGTGGGCGGCTGCATCTTGCCCGGTGATCCCGCCGGTCCACAGTAAAACATCAAAGCTGCATTCGTGGTCTTCTCCGATATAGACGGTGTCTTCGTCTACCTCACCGATGAAGTCACCAGTATGAATCTGGATATCTTTTTCGTGCAACAGGGCTTGGAGTTTGGCTTGGACCGTACTGTCGTTATTCGGGAAGATGGTATCGAGCCCTTCGACCAAGTGAATATCGATTGGCGCCTGATGCTCGTCTCGAAATTCGGCGATTTCCCCGGCTGACTGGATGCCAGAGAGTCCAGCGCCACCGATGACAACTTGAGCCGGATCAGTCTTGGTGGCCCGTCGCGCAGCATCTGTCAGTGCTTGATGAATCGCAAGGGCATCATCGAGGCTTTTGAGCGTAAATGCATGCTCCTCCAGTCCTCGGATCCCAAAAAACGCCGATTGCGACCCAACACAAATGAGGAGATAATCATACGTGATCGTCTCTTGACCGGCAAGCGTTATCTCACGGGTATCAGTATCGATCTCCGTGACGTGACTGTGAACAAACCGCGTTGCCGGTGATTTCATTTCAGCAATATCAAACGTGATTTTCTCTTTAACGCTTGGATCGCGGATGCAACGATGTGATTCATGTAGGACAAAATGGTGGTCGACATCAGATACCCACGTGATATCCGCCTCGGAGTCAAGTTCCGATTCAAGCCGTTTGACCGCACCTGTGCCAGCATATCCTGATCCAAGCACAACAACATCAGCCACCATATATCAGCCTCATGTAGCCACTGATACAAACCTGTTGAAAGGACACAGATGGCGACCGATGTCGGCGGTCACGCGGGCTACAGCCGGGTTTAATGGAGGGGGTCTTCGTTGCCAGCGGGAGCCCGCATTTCATCAATCGTGAGAATCAAGCTGTTGTTAGTATCGTCTTTCCCTTCCAACGTCCCTTTGATGAGGAGTTTTGACAGCGGTGTCGGGCCGACACTGATACTATCACCTTCTCCGAAATCCGCAATCGATCCCTGGAGCGTGATTTCGGCCCGACAGAGTTCGGGGTGATGGACGCTCGTAAGATCAATCTCCTGGACGTTAGCACCGTCAACTAGCTTGTTATTATGCCGGAATGGAACATCTGCTGCCTGCTCCATTTCCTGGATTTTCAACGCATCGTACGCTGTGGCTGTCGGTTTGTAGCCGCCTTTGGGCCCAGGAACACCTTCAACTAACTGGAGGGCCTTGAGACTCTGCATTTGATTGCGGATTGTCCCCGGATTCCGGTCAACTTTCTCGGCGATATCCTCCCCCTTTACCGCACTTTCGGACTCCCGATACAGGTTGATGAGCTCCTGTAGAATCGTCTTCTGACTAGGAGTCAGCTCGATTGATGACATAAACCGGTATATGGTAGTTGCATCCTTAAACCCGACGGTGGCTAGAGTCCATCATCACCGGCTCTGACCGGTGTCTCCGCTTCTTTCCGGGTCACATGCAGGATATATACATCTTGTATTGTTTCTACGGGGTCTGAGTCGCAATGTGGCGAGGCGCCGACCGATCTCGTCTCGGATTCCCGACCGTGACCGGTGTTATGTATACCGTCGAACCGGTCCATCATCTCTTTTATTCCGGGGCATGGGGGATTTGTATGGACGGGCGGCGTATACTCGTCACAGGGGGCGCCGGATTCATTGGATCGAATCTTGCCAATACTCTCGCCCCTATGAATGACGTCATCGCGATCGATGATTGCTCGCTTGGGACAGCCACGAATCTCACATCGGGTGTCGATTTCAGAGAACGGAGTATTCTTGAGACCGACTTACCGACGGCCGTTGATGTTATCTTCCATATGGCGGCATTATCATCCTACCAGATGCATAACCGCGACCCGCTTCGGGGTGTCCGTGTCAATGTCGAGGGATTCGTGAATGTTGTAGAACAAGCCCGCCTCGATGGGTGTGAGTCCATCGTGTATGCCTCGACATCGTCAGTCTACCACGATAACCAGTATCCGACCGCAGAAGATTACCCCCTCGTTGCTACTACCGGGTACGAAGCATCCAAACTGGCGCGCGAACGGTACGCCGAATATTTTAACCATCAGTCCAGCATCTCGCTTTCGGGAATGCGGCTCTTCTCCGTCTATGAGGGGTTTGGTGGGACTGAAGCGCATAAAGGCCAGTTTGCCAATCTGGTCTCGCAATTCGCTGATGTGATCGCGGCCGGTGACTCACCCGTGATCTACGGAGATGGGACCCAAACCCGCGACTTTATCCACATCGAGGATGTCGTCACCGCCATCATAGCGGCTGCCAACGCCGACCTTGAAGGAATCTATAATGTCGGTACCGGAACATCTCACTCGCTGAACGAGTTAGTTGATCTCCTCACAACCACCTTTGACGTCGCTATCGACCCCGAGTATATCCAAAACCCGGTTGCGGACGCCGCATACGTGCAGCATACATGTGGTGACTCCACGAAACTCCAGTCGGCAACGGGATGGCAGCCAACCATCGACTTAGCTGAAGGCGTCCAACGAGTCTATATGCAATATCAGTAAGGCAACGATTGCATTAAGAGCCAGGGAGGTAAATCGAAGATATGGATCTGCGATCGATCGGTGTCCCGATGGACTTAGGAGCGGATCGGCGTGGGGTCGACATGGGCCCGTCTGCTCTCCGTTATGCCGGTCTCTCTGATGCTGTCCGGTCGGTCGGTCACTCGTATAATGACGCTGGTGATCTCCCTGTCCCGCGGCCAGAAGGCCGCGACCCCAATGCAGAACGCCCGGATGAGGGCCCGGCGAAGTACCTTCGTGAAACCCGCTGGGTGTGTCGCCGCGTCGAAAGTGCCGTGAAAGACACGATCACGGACAACGTCCTCCCTCTGGTGCTTGGCGGGGACCACTCGATCGCGATCGGCAGTATCAATGGAGCGAGTGCAACCACCGAACTCGGGGTGCTCTGGCTCGATGCGCACGGTGATTTTAACACCCCGTCGACCTCCCCGAGCGGCAACGTGCATGGGATGCCGATGGCAGCTCTCCTCGGCCGCGGGGCGTTCCAGGAGATGAGTTGGGCCACAGCCAACATCGCTGAAGAGAATATTGCGATGGTTGGACTTCGCGACATCGACGATGGGGAACGAGACGCACTCCGCGACAGTGATATCACCGTCTCCACCATGAGCGATATCGATACCACCGGGCTCGTTCCAACCGTCGAAGACGCGCTGGACGCCGCCCTCAATGGCGTTGATGCGCTCCATGTCAGTCTCGATATGGATTTCCTCGATCCAGACGAGGCTCCTGGTGTTGGGACACCCGTCCGTG
>CAZSSY010000075.1:0-14100 GCA_964609565.1 uncultured Natronomonas sp. | reverse complement strand
CGACGCAGGGACAACCGAACTGGCCGCACTCGTGGCGGAGTGACCGACTCCCGTTAAAACGGGAGGAGGGCCCGGAGTTGTCCGACTAAGCTGTTGTTTGCATGGGCGCGTTTTGATTCGAACACGGGGTGGAGCATGTTCATGAGTTCTTGTCGGGTCTCAAACCGACTGGTTGGGATGTCGGCTAACGCGTCCGACAGAGAGATGGCGTTGCCTTTGGCGTCATACGGAATGTCGGGATCGTTGAGTTCGTCGATTAACTCCTCTGCAGTGGTAGGGAAGATGATGGGCTCCCGTTCCAGGTGTTCATCAAGGGCCGCAATCCCGAATGCGACGGTTTCTGGCGTTTCATCGTCCCCCTGCTGCGGTGGCCGGACTCCCATTACATCGGTGTTTGACCTACTCCATCCTAAAGGCTCCTCCTGTTTAACAACGCCTAACCCGACGGCGGTCGTCTCGTGTGGCATGACCGAGTATACGACCGTGTCAATCCCGAAAGAACTGGCCGACCGGATCGAAGAGACGATTGAGGGCACAAGTTTCTCCTCGACGAGTGATTTAGTCAGATTTCTCCTGCGGAGTATCGTGATTCAACACCAACAGCACGGCGAACTCACCGAAGCTGATTTTGACGAAATCACCGCGCAACTCCAGGATCTCGGCTATCTCGAGTAATCCTCAAGGTCGCCCGGTGGTGGGACAGCATCGATCGCTTCGAACCTGACTTTGGTGCCGGCTCGATCGAATGTGGCGACGTTCTCGTCAGTATATGGAGGGACGGCAATGAAGACGACTTCATGGAGGTCATCGGTTTTGGTGAGTGCGAGGGTGCCATCCGGATGGGAGATGAATCGTCCTGCAGCTTGTGGTGTCGAGAGATCCATGCCGAAGACTGCCGTCACTGAACCGCCCGTCCCGGGGAGGTACATATCAGTGAATACGGAGGCATCGGCCGGGAGATCCGCATCAATCTCGCCGGCGTGGGTGACTGTCAACCCGATCGTGACAGATTCCGGGTCCCGATCGGCGGCGACTTCAAGTAAGGCCGTTAACAGCCCCTGCGTGATATAGACCACAGACGGGTTTCGCCCCCGTAGCATAAAATTCCTTGAGTGCCTGCGTGAGGTCGAGCGGCGGGTTCAAATCCCTACGAAGGCGCGGAGTGTTTTACCATACAACGAGAGCATATTCCGACGTGAGGCCTTGATCGCCTGCTGGATGGTTTCGGGGGCATTCTCGAAGATACCGGTGCCATGCCCGAGGAGCAAACGAGTCGGAGTATACTCGGTTAAGGTCTTCGGGGGGCGGGGACGGAGCATCGGATGGACGCCAAGGGTTTCGTTGCCGACCAGACAATAGTCAGTTCGACCGACTGCTTCGGGGACGACGAGTGTGTCACCGTCATACAGGATGGCTTCCTGCCAAAACCGGTTATCGAGTAACCGATCGACGCGATAGGACCCGAGTTCACCATCGAGCTGTTCAACAGGTGCCGGTAACGCATCTTCCACGCCGGTCATCCACGTTGGAATGTGGACAGCGACATTGTGCCGTGAGGCGATGGCGGCTGCATCGCGAAGATGTCTATCGAGGAGCACGACGACGCCGCCGATCGGGGAATAGTCGGCGAATATGTCGTCGACGCCGGCGGTGTCGACGGGATCGATAATCCACAATTCGTCGCCACTTTCGATGCCGTGAGCGGCTCGTTGCATTGGTTCGTCCGGATAGGCGATCCAGCCGACGCCCCCCTCGAACTCATCAATGATGGTGAGATCTCCCTCACCGGTATGTTTGAGTGACATATATCTGGCTCCACACCGGTTTGGGGCTTAAAACGCGGCGATAGTCTGGGCCCTAGGGTTTATCGCCCAGGCCCACCGCGTTCTTGTATGCTCGGTGTATGTCGGTGGCTCGCCTTAGAAGTCAAATACATTGAGCCTGTTGCCAGCTTCTATCAAGACCATCTGGATCGCGCGGTTGTGGAGGCATCTGACCAAGAAGTGATACTCGATGCCGGTGGCGATGCAGAAGTCATCTTACGGACGCCCAATGGGGTGCCGCGCGGCGGACTCCATACCCATTATGCGCTTGGCTGTCCGCCCGACCACTACGATGCGTGGTGGGATCACCTCCAGACAGCATTCGATCTCCATGAGGTTGATTTCGGCGGTATGCGGTCGTTATATCTCTATGACCCGGAGGAGAACTGTGTCGAAATCGCCGGGAGCAGCGAAGACAGAAATGACGTAGAACACGGCCATTCACCGATTTTGACAGGGATATTTGAAGTTGTCTTTGAAGTGGAAGACCTGCCGACGGCGGAACAGTTCTATACGGATATCGGGTTCGACATTGTCGACAGAGGCGACAGCCGCAAACGCACACGGTTGACCACCGGACCGTTCGATATTGAACTGTGGGAACCACACCTCGGGCTAGCTGACGCGCGTGGCGGCGTTCACGTCGATGTTGGGTTTGAAGCACAAAATCCAGAACGCGCCGCCGATTCCGTCGCTGCACGAACTGTCTCCCGAGAATCCATCGAAAACGGCGTCCGCATCCGAGATCCCGACGGCCACTACCTCTCACTCATCAAGCCGTGACATTTTCGGTGCTCAAAACCGCGAAGTTCCGGCAGCAGAATTACGTGGGGATCTCACTCCGGATTCCCACAACCACTGATCAGCACTGCTCAAGACACGTCACCGAGTTGGCGTATGCCACCGTCTGTAGGCTGAGATAGCCACCAAGTTATCTATATGGCAACGTGGTGAGGGGTAGCTGCGTGGTTAGTTGAGTCGGTCTGCGTTGATTTCTCGTCCGGGCGGTGAGATGACGAGGAAGTCACGGAAATGCATGAGTTCTCCGCCCATATCGCGAATGTCGCGAGCGAACCCGGCCGCGAGTTCATTGAGGTCTCCGTCGACGTTCAAGACGAGGACGTCATCGTTGGCGATATGCTCGACCCATTCGTCATCATCTGTAGTGCCATCCAGGACGGCCAAGACGACGCGGCCCCCGGTATCGAGGTCATCAAGTTCTCCTTCGGCGGTCTGTAAATCCAGATCGATATCGCTCATATCCCCCATCTCCACCCATGGGAGAAAAAGCCTGCCGACCGAACCCACAGTCACCGACGCCCTGACCACACCACGACGCTACCACCACGTGACCCGATTCTCAGGTCCATGTCTGTTACCACACTTCGCTAGCGTATGCTATTGGATATTGCACAACCGGATAGGCAGTGGTATATGTTCTGACGAGAGCCTGGAAAAGCAGCGACAGCTAGTGTCTGGCTGGTGGGCTGGGTCGGTGTGACGCAGACGGTTTTAGTTCGCGGGGGGCGTACCCTGGCGTGTGACTGAGGATTCATCCGGGTCGGACGCGGCCGACGAACCTGGGGATGTGGCGGTTGATATTGAAAGATTCTATGAGGTGGTGGCTGATCGGTCCCGGCCGGTGGTAACGGCGAGTGATGTGGCGAGTGTTCTCGGGTGTTCGCAGGCAACAGCGGTGGCAGCGTTAACGGATTTGGCGGACGCCGGTCGGGTGGAACGTCTAGTTGTTGACCCGGATGAGGCAGTCTGGTTCGCCCGGGAGTACCGCGATATGGTGGATACAGAACGTGTCGTTGTCTTCCCCCGGCAGCGAGAAATCGTCGTCGACCAGCCGTCTCAGTTTACGCGGGCGCAGCTCTCGCAGTTCGCCCATCGCCGGGCCGCAAATCACGACGATGGCTATGTGTATGAAGTCCGGGAGCAGGATATTTGGAATACGCCATATGAATCAGTCGATCGACTCCTGCAGGCAGTTCGGGGCGTGCTCGGTGACCGATTTGAAATCCTCGAAGACTGGATGACAAGCCAGTGGGAGCGCGCGCACAAATTCCGGTTGGTGACCCACGATGAGGGGTATATCGTCTTGGAGGCGGCATCTCCGGATCTCTTAGGGAATATCGCTGAACAGAAGCTGGACGACGGCGTGCTCCGGGCACGCATCGATGACACCACGGCATGGGTTGCTGACAACCAGACGGCCACCGTCAAACGGACACTCTATGAGGCGGGATATCCCGTCCAAGATACCCGTGATCTCGAGACCGGAGCCGCACTCACTATCGAGCTGTATCCGGACCTTCGACCATATCAGACGGATTGGATAACGCGGTTTATCGATGCGAAATCAGGCGTGCTCGTCGGGCCGCCTGGGTCCGGGAAGACGATTGCAGCGCTGGGGATTATGGCAGAAATCGGTGGTGAAACATTAATCCTCGTCCCATCGCGAGATCTAGCACGACAGTGGCGAGAGAACGTCTTAGAACATACCTCGTTGACCGGCGAGGATGTCGGAGAATATCACGGAGGATCGAAAGAGATTCGGCCGGTCACGATCGCCACCTACCAGACGGCAGGAATGGACCGCCACCGGATGCTGTTTGATTCCCGGAAGTGGGGTCTGATCGTGTACGATGAATGTCAACATATACCGAGCCCGATCAGTCGGCGGAGTGCCGCCCTTCAGACCACGCACCGACTCGGATTAAGCGGATCACCGATCCGGGAAGACGACAAAGAACGCGATATTTACACGCTCATCGGGCCGCCGATCGGGACCGACTGGGAAGCGTTGTTCGACGCCGGCTACGTTGCTGAGCCCGAAGTTGAACTCCGCTATGTGCCGTGGGCGTCTGATCTCCACCGCAATGAATACGGTGCCAGTGACGGGCACACGAAACGACAGCTGGCGGCGTCAAACCCGGCGAAAGTCCAGGAAATCGAAGCCATCCTCGCAGCCCACCCCGGTGGGAAGACAATCATCTTCATCGAATTCATCGAACAAGGCGACCAGATTGCCGAGGCATTAAACGTCCCGTTCATCAGCGGCAGGACACCACATGCACGCCGCACCCGCTTGTTTAATGAATTTAAAACCGGGGATCTCGATACCCTCATTGTCTCCCGGATTGGCGATGAAGGCATCGACATCCCAAACACCGAAGTTGCGATCGCCGCATCCGGCCTGGGTGGATCCCGCCGGCAAGGCGCCCAGCGGGCCGGCCGGACGATGCGGCCCGTCGGCCAAGCCCGCATGTATATCCTCGCAACCCGTGGAACGCGAGAGGAAGACGACGCCCGCCAACGGACCACGCATCTCGCCGCCCGTGGTGTCAGTGTCTACGAGACCGACCCCGTCGCCTTCGAAGACAACGACGCCGTCACGACACCCACCGCCAGGAACACGCCGAGCGAGCACAGTGCCGACAACCCGACACCGTCCGGTAGCGGAGAGAGTGATGAGGCTGATGACCGTGATGACAATGAGATAAATGATGCCGGCGGTGAGCCTGGTGTGGACGACACCGGGGAGTAGCTTCAAATCGCTGCGGCGCGATATCGAGCGTGTGACAGACCGCGATGACGCCACGCGGGAGCCGCCACGCCGCCGCCAGTTAACCCGTCATTCGACGCCGGGCCCGCGGAACTCGTTGCAATCGTGGACAACAGCGAAACACCCGCTCCGTGTGGCGGTGAACTACGTGTTCGTCGTTGCGGCGCGACACTCACCGAGTCTCCGCCTCAAAAATTGGTTACTGCGACGGATCGGCGTTGATGTTGGCCGCGGCGTTTCGTGGGGACTCGAATCAACCCCGGACGTGTTTTGGCCAGAACTCATCACGGTTGGGGACGATGCCATCATCGGCTATGATGCAACGTTACTCTGCCATGAATTTCTCCAAGATGAGTATCGCACCGGCGAAATCACGATCGGGGCCCGTGCCATGATCGGCGCCGGCGCCATCATCCTCCCTGGCGTCGAGATTGGGCCGGACGCGCAGGTGGCGGCCAACTCCCTCGTGGACCGTGATGTTCCCGCTGGTGAAACGTGGGCTGGCGTTCCCGCTACCCCGGTCGACCATGCCACCGACGAGGCCGACACCCCAGCTGACAACCAGTAGCTACTCGAATACTGCGCTGCCCTCACGTAATGCTTCGATATCTTCCGTGACTGTTTCCACCTGGTCGGGGAAGAGGGCGATCTGGACTTCGTTGCCGGTCGCATCCGTCGCGACGAGTTTGACCTGGCTGTCACCGAACTCGCGCACCTGGATTGTTTCGACATCGAAGAGTTTCGCGGCTACGGATTTCGTGGGCGGCCCGACGTTCTTGATACTTCCTTCCTTGAACTCCACCAGAAAGTCATCGATATTCAGGTTCAGCACACTCCACACATCGCCCCCGCCCAATAAGAAGCATCCCACCACCGGTAATCCACCACAGCCAAGGGATCGCAACTGGTTGTCGCCACCGCTGTTAGATTAGTCGCGGACGCGCATCGCGCCCTCGCTGATAACCTGTCGATTGGGGATCATGTATTCCTCCCCGTCATCTTCGACATACGTGACAAAGATATCCATTTCTTGGACGATGCCGCGCCTGCCCGCGATCTCGACTTGATCGCCAATCGTGTACGGTTCGTTCAACAGGAGGTAAATTCCCGCGGCCGCAGAAGACATCAGATCTTGGAACGCTAACCCGCCAAGGAAAAACATCCCGAACGTGTACGCCCCAAGGAGAATGAGGAGTGCACCGGTCGCCACACCGAGTTGCGATAACGCGATGAGGACTGCGACGTAAATGATTGAAATCTTCACCAGCGTCGGGATGAGCGTCACCTCGGGGAGTTTGACACTACGGAGTTCTTCACCGACGAGGATTTCGGCTTTATCGCCAATGATGAGCCCGACGATAAACACAAGGATCGCGATGAACAACCGGGGAAGGAACCGGCCGAGTTCATCGATGAACGCCTGGGATGGCACTATTTCGAGCATTCGCGCCGAGATGATCGCCGCCACCATAAACAGGAATATTCCGCATAACGCCGCGAGCAGCCGGACACTGGACGTCCCGAGTTGCCTGGCAGTCCGTTCGAACGGCGTTCCCTCGACGGCGGTGTCGACTCCGAAGGCGACGAGCACACGGCGAACAATCCAGGCGGCGAGTGCACCGAGAACGAGGCCGGCCAGGAGGACCAATACCGCGGAGACCAAGTCCGCAGCTGGGGGTGACAACTCCTGGAACCACGTGCGGATAGCCGAACCCATTAGTATTCCTCCGGGTCCAACTCCAAGACGATTTCACCACCGGAAAACGCCCGGACCAACCCGTCTGATTCTGATAACACGACAGCGATAGCATTCGTATCCCGGGTGATGGCACCGGCAGCCATATGGCGAGCTCCGAGGCCTTTCGGGATATCGACCCCCTCCGCAGACGGTTCCAAATAGCGATACGCCGACACGATCTTCCCCGCGTCACTAATCACGAATGCGCCGTCAAGCCGGGAGAATTCCTTCAACATGACATTCACGATTGGGTCGCCGACGTGGACGTGGCTTTTCTCAAAGGGATTATAGGACAACGGGCGGGATTTATTCATTACTTTCCCGGCATCCCCAACTACGAAGAGCGCGCCGACCCGTTTCCCTTTCTGGCCTTTCTTCCCCAGTTCAATCGCCACCTCAAAGACATCTCGAATAATACCCGGTTCGGCTCGACTGTTCACGAATAAGTCATAAACGCCAGAGCGGTCGAAATCACCAGCCCTGACACGCGTAATAGTATCGATATCATCCGCAAACAGGTTCGCCGCACACGCTACCTGATCCCCTTCAGCGACGAATTCATTGTCGAGGCCGCCTTCGATCCCGAATCGTATACGGGCATCCAAATGTTTGAACTCCAACGGCAATTCCACGTACCGGTCGATACCATGGGCGTTCTCAGGGGCGACCACGACGACCGGGATGTCGGTGTCATTGAAGTCCTCGACGAGTGAGGCACTTGGGGAGAAAAGGAAGACGCTATCAACATCAGCAACAATCTCATCTAACAGCTCCGCGAGCGCACTCATCGTACGTATATCGAAATCGACAGGAAAAAGGTTTGTGGGCCGTCGTACGACCGGCTGACAGGTGTCACGCCACCCACACAACCCGTCCCACACGCACACACTCACGCCATCACACACCTCACATCACCATTCCAGTTGGTTCCTAGTTTCCCACTTTTCGAATTCAATAAACACTCAACAGGAGTCCACATATCCCGTCGTCTTCAAGCACGCCAAGCACACTCCCGGTGGAGCGTGTTTCGCGTACCTCACCATGAACGGAGACGCGTCGCCGAGTGGCTGTATCCGAGAGACTAAGGAGGCGATGGTCGAACGTTTGGTATGCGGGTAGTGGTGCTTGGCGCAGGCTATGCCGGTTTGACCGTTGCTCGACACCTCGAACGACATCTTCCCCCAGAGGTCGAGATAGTGGTCATCGATGAATCCACCGACCACCTCCTCCAACACGAACTCCACCGCGTCATCCGCCGCCCCGAACTTGCGGACATCATCACCATACCCCTGGACACCGTCCTCGATCGAACCTCCATCCGACAGGCACGCGTCGAATCACTCGATTCCGACGAGCAACACATCGACCTCCAAGACCCCGAAGATGGCACCACGGACACGATATCGTACGATTATGCCGCAGTCTGTCTCGGCGCCGACACAGCGTACTACGACTTGACAGGTGTCAACAGCCACGCCACACCGTTGAAACGGCTAGAAGACGCATCCGCAATCAGAAAAAACGCGTTCACTGCTCCCAACGGCACCGCGATTATCGGAGGCGCCGGGCTCTCCGGCATCCAAGTCGCAGGTGAACTCGCCGAACTCTCCAGAGAAGAATCCCTCAACCTCGAGGTCACGCTCATCGAGATGGCCGAGCATATCGCGCCGTCATTCGACGCCACCTTCGCCACGGCAATCCAACACGAACTCGACGCACGCGACGTCACCATCGAAACAAACACGGCCATCACCCAGGCGGACGACACCACAGTCCATCTCGAAGGTGGCCGCACACTCGCCTACGACTGCTTCGTGTGGACCGGCGGCATCCAAGGCCCCCGCGCGCTCGAAAGCGAACGCGTCCCAACGGGGAGCGACCTCCAACTGACCGACGAAACATTCGTCCTTGGAGACGCCGCCGATGTCATTGATGCCGACAACAAACCCGTGCCAGCAACCGCCCAAACAGCCGTCCGCGAAGCACACATCGCCGCCGACAACATCCAAACCCTCGTGACTCAAGACCTCACGAACGACCCGGGTTCCTCACCGAGCCAGCAAGATCTCGCGCAATATCATTACGACGTCCAGGCCTGGGTGGTGACGGTTGGTGACGGCGCAGTAGCGGAAATCGGGCCATTCATCATCAGTGGTGATCCGGCCAGGGCTGCCAAAGTTGCTATCGACACCAGCTACCTCAGCTCCGTCGGCGCCATCAAACACGCCACCGAACTCGTCTACCACAAACTGAACTGGCCCGATGTCCCACCCCTTGATGTCGCCGACCCAACCGACGCCCTCGACTACCTCCTCGCAACCACCAGCGACACCCCATCAATAGACGCAACCCTGTTCGACCGACCGCTCCGATACACCGGCCGACTCACCCGCGGTGAAAAAATCGACCTCACCCCGGCCACCCGACTCACCGACCGCAAATATCCAGCCAGCCCAGCCGCTCGCCTCACCCACACCCTCACCGACTCTCTCAATAACATCCTCCCCAGCAGAAATACTACATCATCAACGGAGACCGATAACACCCCCTAGACCTCTCCTCAACCCTACGCATCTAGCCGCACTCGCGGTATCGACCCTCATCCACGGCCACACATCAATCGGCGCGTTCTCGTTACCCGAAGTTTTCAATTTTCGCAGCTGCCGGATCACCCCCCGCATCATCAAGTGCCTGTCTCGCTCGCCGAACGAACGGCTCGAACCCGTAAATGAATACTTGGCCATCGGACATGGCAGCCGAGACGGCAGCCAACACTGATACACCGGCCGTCACAATATAGCTGTCTCCACCCGCAGCTGCGAAATCAGCGAGTCGCTGCTCATGAACAAGTTCGCCCGTCTCGTAAATGAGGACGGCGTCACCGCCGTCTGCCAGGACTCGTTCAGCCACGCCGACCGCCGGGCCAATCCCTGGCCCCGCAGCCAGAATGATCACCCCGTCCGCCCCATCGTGATAAACCTCACCATATGGCCCATCAATCAACACCGTGTCACCCGCCGTCATTCCACGTAACGCCGGTGTGAGCGCCCCGTCAGGATCGATTTTGACGGTGACCTCAAAAACGTCGGATACCCGGGGAGATGAAATTGAATAATGCCGTGTCACGAACTCATCATGTATCTCCAGGCGAAGTTGGATAAATTGCCCAGGGCGTGCGTCAAATCCAGGTGGAGCGGCAAACGTGAGTGCAATGGTGTCTGGACCGACGTCCGTAACGGCGACAATTTCAGTCCGAACCGGGTCCATACAATGACCATGCCCCCGCAGCATAAATCGAACCCGATGAACCCGCATGACTGGGAGTTCATTCCCAGGAGGACTCGGCGGCTCTGCAGGGAATCACCGCGATCGCCACCGTATAGTGTCAGCAATCGCTCGTGACGGCACCGGTTAGCGGGCTTGCGTGCCGAGTCAGCTAGTTTGTGGGATGGATAAGATTTGTTGGCTGCCACACTCCGGACAGACAACTTCCGACATGTCACGGTCCGCCGTTTCGAATTCTCGTTCGCAGGTTCGGCACCGATATCGATAGACTTCACGTCTGTCGCCGCCTCCTGGAAGCACCGATTTCACTTTATCGAACACTGGCATACAGTAAAATCGTGGCGTAACCCCGAATTCTGTTATCACGAAATAGTTGTTTTTAGTAGAGTCCGTCGATACCGCTCGGCGTGTCAAGCTGTCCCCGCATGCGGGCCCGGTCCGACCATCCTGCAAGCCGCACACACATCGGTGTCCGGGTCCTAACAGGTGGTCGGCGTCACGAATTGTTTACCGTCTTCATGAAGCGAGTCACTCATCGTATCCGCCATCCGTTCACGCAGGCTCCCGCGATAGTCTCGGAGTGGAGAGTGGGTAGGCGGTGTCGGGGTGTGACTGGTTGAGTGCCGGCTGGCTCCGTGAGGAGACGTCAATACCGATAGTGCCGGGGCGGTCAATGCAGCCTCGGTGAGGACGGATGGTGTCGCCCTGAGTGTCTAGTGATAGAGGAAATTATGAATTCGCGAGGACGATATGTGGCAATCATTGCACTCTCCCGATCAGGTTTTTGTATAATACTTTGGCGGCGAATTGGGGTGACTGGCGTGTTTGTACCGATACATAGGGAGCAATCGTGTCAGGTGGAGCAGGCGCAAACTCTGGATCCTGGAGTCGTTTGACCCCGTCAGATAACATCTGGATTTTGAGGTCATTGAGACGGTGTTGAATTTCATCCAGGGTATGAGCGTCTCGAATGTCAACCGAGTCGATGAGCACGATATTTCCTGCGTCAAGTTCATCGGTTAACTGTTGAAGGGTCACTCCTGCAGTGGTTTCACCGTTCAGGAACATCCGAGCCGGGCTGAGGCCTCGGTATTGCCGGATATCTCCCGGATGAAAGCTTAACACACCGTACTCTGGCTCGGTCAAGATGTCGCCCGTCAGGAGATTAAATCCGAACCGGATGACGACATCCGTTTCGGTGGTAATCTGGTCGACAATCTCAGGGGGTAAATCACACCAGGCGCCGTCAATGGGAACGGGTTGACAGCCGACGTGTTCCGCGTCAGAAAGGACGTCAACCTCGTCCAGTGGGCATCGGGCCATCAGCCCCGGTTCAGACAGCCCCAGCATCCAAGCCAGTTTCCGTTCGGTGAGGACAAAAGCCCAGGTGCCTTCTCGTAGCAGGACGTTATAGAACAGTTTGATGTCAGAGAGACCGACCGACGTGGCGTTTTCATAGGCTTGTTCGCCGAGCGAAGAGGCGCCGCGGCTGAATCCAGGATGGTTGATATCCGTCGTTTCATTAACCACCACGAGAGGGATGTCAACGCCGGTTTCAGCCACAAGACGTTCAAGCGCGTTGATTTGCCAGTCCAAGAGATTTTGATTGACAAGCACACAGACAGAGTCTGGCTCAGTCATGGCTTTCACGTTGTTGCGTCCCGCCGTGGAGTGATCTGGCAAGGTACAGCCCGTATTTCCCAACGTTGGTGATTTCGTCTTTGACCCGTTCGCCGACCCACTCGGTGTATCTGTCAGCCCATCGATTCGGGTGTACGAGGAGATAAATTCGCGGGAGGCGTTGCTCCTCAATCAGGTCAATGAGATCAATCGTCGATTCAATCTGCTCGGGTTTCGTTGATGGGCCAACCGGCCAATCATTGACGATTGTTTTTTCATCAAACCATGTGCGATTCGTGTCTGAGAAATACACGACATCGGTAAAATCAACAGAGAGATACACTTCGCCAACCAAATCGTAGTCTTCAAAGTCGGCTTTCTCCCAGAGTTCTCGGTTATCATGTGGCGTCAATGGATTCCCGTGCATCGAGACAGTGTCAATGGGAACGTGCTCGCGGAGTTGATTGAGATTCGCTTCGAACGATTCCTGTGCGTCCTCGATATCTCCGTCTGCTGTGTCCATATCTTCGTAGTGATATCCGACCTCATGACCCAAGTCCGATATTTCTGTGATAAGGTCCGGTTTGAATGTCTTCTCAATCGTTCTAAAATAGTAGGTGGCAGAAATACCAGCATCTGCCTCAATACGCGCCATATCGAGCGCATTCTCTGGCTTTCGATCAATGTCATGTCGGACAATAAGATACTGTTCCGGAGTAGTTTCCCGAGAAACATAGTCCTCCACAGTCAGAAACGTATAACCACTTTCCAACGCTGATGTAATTAAACGAGCATAAATATCGTACGTGAAATCTCGCGCCATAGAGGATTTGCGAAACCCGGCGTAATATAAATTCTCAACCTAACAACCAATTTCCACAGCCCACCTCCCAGACGACCGCCATCCTGAAAACACCTCATCTCGCCAGACCCGCCACACCGCTCGTGATAGCCATCGTCCAGGCCAGTAGTTCAGAACAGCCGTACTGACTGAGACGAACACGAGTGAACCCGATGGAACGGCAATGAGCAAAGGACCAGACCACGCGGGACCGTACCGTCAGCGGCGATAACCAGCACACGAAGGGACAATTACTGAGGAGGATCGTCGTGTAGTTACCACATTCACTTGATTACTGTTTCATCGGTTAGGATATGGTTATCGGTCTATTAGCCATTGAATTACGAAGGGGATACCGTCTGTTCGTCCGGGCGCCCCTTGTGGGGCGAGGTATGGATAAGAATGACGGATCCAACCAGAATACTGACACGACGTGGCGCACTCAAAGGAATCGCAACCGGCACGGTCGGGGCTGCCATCGGCGGCGGCGCGCTCCTGTTGGGCACCCAACCCGCACTCGCCAGTTCGCTCTCAATCGACGACGCCAACCAAGAAACAACAGACGACGGCTCGCTACAGTACGTCCGCGTGGAAATCGACCACTCAGTCTCATGGGACGGCTTCGATCAAGATGTCGAATACATCCGCTATATCGATCGCATCCACATTCGGCCTGGAGATGAAGACGTTACACACATCCTATACGACGAAGTCAGCGGCCACCTCGACGACTGGTCAGACGACGGCGATAGCGATGGTTGGGGTGGGCCCGGCGAGCATGCGACCGGTAGCGGCAATGCCGGTGAAGCCCACGCCGACCTCAACTGGAACGTCGTCGGTGATCCAAATGCGAGCGATCCTGAGGCCGGCGGTCCACGGAGCGTCGAGACACCGTCACACCGTCTCGATCTCCTGGAAGCCGACACCGATGGTGCCAGCATGCAAAGCGCCATTACCTACGAGAAGGATATCCGCCTCCTGAACGGAAATGAGAATGAGCTTGCCCAAGACATCATCAGCGATGATTTCACCGTAGACGTGCTCAATGAAGAGGCGACCGTCGACTCCGAGGGGACCGGTAACGCCGAAGCGGTCGGCGAGAACGAATAAGGCAAACCCTCCTTTTCTACTGATACACGGAGAAAGTACTGGCTGAACGCCACGAGTGGTATGCGCGGGACCGGATTTGAACCGGCGGACCCCTACGGGACAGCGTCCTAAG
>CAZSSY010000074.1:0-14267 GCA_964609565.1 uncultured Natronomonas sp. | reverse complement strand
TCCCTCCATCCCCACTCGATTTTTCCAATTTTTCCACTAAACCCTGACATAACAAATCCAGTGCTGGAGGTGGTCGTGTGACCCCCCAATTGCAGCTGGACGACTTCGAAAACAGCCACGACCTCACACTACTCACACCAGCTGAACGACACGCCTACACAGCCGTCGAATTACACGATTATGGAGTCCGTGAATTCGCCCGATCGACCGACCGAACACCCGGTACCATCGGGAATCTCCTCCACAGAGCCCGCAACAAACTCGAGGAGGGAACGCGATGACGCCCCCGGTTGTCTGCCCCCATTGCGGCGAGACACAAATCATCGTCCAATCCGGATGCTGGAACTGCTCCACCTGCGGCTACGGAGGCTTCCATGTCTAAGAACGGCACAGACCGATCCGACGTTCTCCTCATCTACCACCTGTTCGCGGACGAGGGAATCGAGTCGGACTACCTCACGCGATTCGGTCGCGTGGTCCGGGTCGGCCTGGATCCAACTGATCGGAACGACTCCGAACCCGTCGCCGCGGACATCGAAAACCTCCCGCTGAAACCGGTCGCGGACCTGGCGGTCGCCCACCCCGAGTGCGGCCCCTGGAACGTCATGAACGCGGTTCACGGGAATCAGGACGAGCAGCCCCGGCAGGTCGAGATGGCCCGCGAGGTCTGCAAGGATGTCGCCGACCACTACATCATCGAGAACGTCCCGAAGTCGCCGCTCGAGGACCCCGTAGTCCTCCAGGGCGCTCACTTCGGGCTCCCGATCACGAAGGAACGCGCTTTCGAGACCTCGTTCCACGTCCCGCAGCCGCACCTCCAGCAGCCGCTGACGGACCACTGCGAAAACTTCGACCGCTACCACCGGCCTCGGGAGTGGTGGGAGGCCGTGATGGGCGTCGAGAACTGGTACCCCATCGACCCGATGGTGAACGCCGGGATGCCCCGCGCCTACATCGAGCACCTGCTACAGTGGTACTTCCTCGCCGTAGAGGAGGAAGCCCAGCAGGCCGAGAAAGTTGCAGTTTCCGACGGCGGGATCGCTCGGTTGAGGACGGAGACGACCCAGGACGGTGAGACCCGATGACGGGTGAAGTAGAGCAGATGGACCTCTGGGAGCGTATCAAGGAGTTCAACGCTCACTTCGACTACAAGGACGGCGATGACCTCGGCCTCTGGCACATGATTATGCAGAAGCAGGTCGAAGAAATCGAAGAGCACCTGGACGACGGGAACACAGAGAAGGCGCTCAACGAGTTCATCGACTGCATCCTCGTCGGCCAGCAGGCTCCACTTCTCCAGGTCGAGGACGTCGACCAGCTCCTCCTCGACCGTATCCGCGACATCGAGGAGCGCGTTAACGACGTCCAATCGAACTACCGCGGACAGTACGAAAGGGAAACCAATCCATCGAGCACGGAGACAGACCGACCCGGGGGTAGCCGATGACGTTCTCCGAGTTCGTCCTCGGGCACACCACCTCCCGGGAGCGCGTCCTGCTGCTCCTCGCTGTCCCCACCGCGTTCCTGCTGGGCATCTGGGCCGGTATCTGGATGGTTCCGCCGGAAGCCTTCGCGCCCTCGTTCACGACGACCGAGACGTCCGCTCGCGGCGCCGAGGTGACCACCGCCGCCTTCCGGCCCGTCCCGACCTACCTCCCGGTCCTCTCACTGCTGGTCGTCGGGTTCTCGGCGTTCTTTGCCTACCGCGCCTACCGCCTCGACGAGAAGTGCCGCGACGACACTGATCCCGAGACCGATGCCGACGGGAGGGATCGATGAGTCATCAAAAAAGGGCGGGATTAGGCCGCTACGGCATCCTCCCGTCTACCGTCGTGCGACCGGCCGCTCAGAATCCAGATGGCTCCGTTATCTGCCCGGAATGCGGCAGCGACATCACCAATACAAAACAAGCACACCCGGTCAAAAACCCGGATTTCTCCGACCGCCACCTCTGCCAAGCGTTTACCGGGGACCTCTTCGTCTACGGCTGGCGGTGCCGCCGCCACCAATACGATGTCGTCTCCCCCGCCCCCTGCCATGGTGAATCCGCCGACAACCTCCCCGATGGCTGGGTCGGCGTCCGACTCGTCTTCGCCGACCAAGTACAACGATTAGTTGCCACTCCACAACGAGAACTCCCCGCAACAGCGGGGATGGGTGGAGATGGGGGTTGGGGCCGATGAGCGTTGACCAAAAAGGGCAACTCGCCGACCCCGGTTCAGACAACCCCGTCGATTTAGAAAAACGTACCGCCGCCAAACCCCAATCCCACGGCTGCGGCATCCTCAACGTCCTCAACGACCGAACCCGCAGCCACACTCTCTACGATACAGCCCTCTCTTGGTGGCGTGAAAACATCGGCGACAAAGACAACGAACCCGGCATCATCCACGAGTTTAACGCCGACTGGCTGCCCGACCTCGCCCACGATCGCGACCACGTGTTACTCGTGACCTCGAGCCGCTGGATGGCCGGCACCGGTATCGGCGACGACTACACCGCCTACTACCAACAACACATCAAACTCAGAGAACAAGACACCGACGGCAACCTCCATAGGCCTACTCTGTCGCTGCATATTGAGATTATGCCGCAATACCTCGAGCTGGTCTATGAATCCGGGGACCCGCTCGAATGTCCCTACGGGGAAGGTACCCGCCTCATCTGCCGGACCACGTGGGCCGAAACCACCGATGAAATCGAAACCCGACTTTATGACGCCATCGAAGCCGTCTACGGCGCCGACGCGATACACCGAGACAGTACCGGCGAGCCGATCGACCGCAACCACGACTCCCGGCGGGTCCTGAAAGCCGAAGCCCACCTCCGCATAGATGAATCCAAGAAAAACGCGGTGGTGGACACGATTGAGCAATCGAAACACCTCATCGATTGGGGCGGCAAAAGCGAGATCGACGCCGCCCAACAACGCGAAGCCAAAGGCTGGCTTGAAGCCCGCTGCCGCAGCGACCGCTGGGACCTCCTCGGCTTCCCCGATATGCCCTTCAAAACAGGCCTCAAACTCTATCAAGTCCAAAACTGGCACAAACGACCCCAAGACGACCCATTCCGCCACCCCAAACTCGAAGCCGCCTTCGAAGGCGTCGACCGCGGCCAACTCCCACACGTCAATCAATGGGAGGAAACGATGGCGTACCTCCGGGCAGTCGTCTCAACACACGCCCATTGGGCCGGCGTTGACCGGAGTGACCTGGTGGCCGATGACTACTTCGATGGGCCGGCCGCCGAACCCTACGAATACCGCCATCCAACCGGCCGCCGAGACATGCTCCGCCGCCGGTACGAAGACCGTGCAACAGAGGTGTGGCGGGCAGCCGTCCACCCCCAAACCACCGCCATCTATGACATCCTCCGGGTGGTCGCCCGCGAATACGGCGCGAGTTATGACGAGCTGGTCGAGCGCACCGGCCTCGCTCGATCGACCGTCAGATACCACGTCGCCAAACTCGAAGACAGAGGCGTCCTCAAACGCCTCGGCAATCCCGTCCTCGTGGTCTATGACGCCGAGGCGCTGCGAGAACACGCCGACGAAATACTCCGGCAGGTCCGGCCGGGTGACAGTCCAGAGGACGCCGAGGAACGCGCCAGAGAGCGCGAACAACGCCGCACCGACCAATCCACCGGGGAAGACAACAGCGACGACAGCAGCGAGGACCAGGCGCGCTCTGCGTGGCGCTACCTCGAAGACCTCCGGCTGACCCCCGACGACCTTTACGTCGAACTCGAGACAACCACCGGCCACCTCACCGGCGAGGATGTCCGGGTGAGGTCGGAACGCCTCCCCGATCGCATGCGATAGTCCACACCACCCCCCCGGGCCAGCCCGGTCACGAGCAGCAGCACGCGGCAAACCGACTGGATTTCGCTTGTTTTCTGTAACTGGATTTACGTGTCATTGCGTAGTTCTTAGTTAGTTGACGGTATCCACTTCCACCAAGCTGTAAACGAATACCGAACACCCAAACCAACCCCAAATCTCCGAACCATTCGAAGCCATCGTGACCAAGAAAACGACACAGACAAGTCGCGAGATCGGCGGATTCACCGATCGGCATCGCCAGGCAAGTTAGCAGGGACCCCTACAGTAGTGCCCCTAAGGGGGCAGGGGAATTGCGCGGCGCTCAGAACGAGCGCCGCGCTCCCGCCAACCGCCACCACACACGAATGGGGAGAAATACCGGTGTAAGGACTGCTATCGGGACACCACCGTCTATTGGTAAACCGCAATCTCGGTTAGCAGGAAGCCTTAGGAGGGTACATTTGTCGAGGGTAGCGACCCGTCTTGGTCTATATAATTCCTAAAATCTGGACTGTGAAACCGGTTACAATATAGAAAATTCCATTAATGCCATCGATTGTCGTGTGAACATACTCTTTTGTTTCCGCGTCGATATTCGAACCATCCAAAGTGGGTGCCTTGGTGCTGGTTGCCATGAGGACCTTTTGAGGCCCCCGCAAGAGACTAATCCCCAAAATGATACTCCCAAAGATGGTGACAAATAAACCAAGAATTTGCGCTTCGACACTGCCTACGGCCAGCAACAGAATAATTGATAAAGCTACTCCACAGACGATGAGGGCAGATATATACCGGGCACTGCGAGGCCAAAACTCTGCCCGAAACTGTCCCCGAATCCGTTCCCTCCTATTCTGATAAAGATATTCGACTTCCGACATACCATCCGGCACTCTCCCGCCATCTGGATTTGGATTAAACCAAAAAGCACCATCCAAATTTTCTTCAAAAGTCTCCCTTACCTGTGAATCCTCCAATACATCAAGCACCTTATCTGGGATTGATTTCATAAATTAGCGGTCACTATTGGCTGTAAATATTTAACCGCTTTCGTGATTTACAAATCCGTCTCCGTATCGATGTCTACATCAACTGAAAATTTCATCAACGGCGTCGATAGGGTTTCAGCCATCTCTCTACGCTGTTGTCGCGTAAGGTCATCCCGATCCAGAACCGATTCAATTCCATCAATCAATCGCGGACCATCCTCAGCTGCTGCCAAGAGTGCCCGTGTTTGATTACAGTCGTAGAAACCAGTGACACGATCGATAACATCTTCTCGGTATGCAAACTTTCCATCAGTCCGAATGGCTACTCGTTGGGCCATACTCGTGAACACGACGTTCCATAGCTAGAATTTTCGGGAAACTCACCCGGTTCATTACTTAAAGAATCAATCTGTTCGAATGAATCTGCTCCGATGTCGTCTAAAGTTCTCGTTTGGATTCCTCAATTATGAACACGAGTCTACGCTGCTCGTGAACATATTCGCGGAAGCAAAACTCTCGACGTGCAACCCCCAGGACTCACATGTAAGACCCCGTTTCAGGGATACCAACCAGCACTCGAGGACCACACCACCCGACACTTCACCGCCTCCCGATCGGCGGGCGTGTCCAGGTAGTCGTTCCCGTCCCCCTTCGTCACGATGTGAGTGGCGTTCCTGGCGACCACGCGGTGCCGGTATGTTGGGTCATGGTCACGCTCGATGGCAACAACGTCGCCGACATCGGCCTCAATCCACTCAATGCAGAGTGCCCTGTCACCTGGTTGCATTGTCGGCGTCATCGAATCCCCGTGGCCAGTGGATAGATGAATGCCTGAGAGCGAGGTCGCGGCGGCTGCCCCGGTGGCGTCGGTGGCCAGCTGGCTGGTCGCTGTGGCTACCATCGAGAGATCGAGCAGCGAGAGCACGCCGAAAGCGATGGCGACCAGCGACAGAGATTCTCGACGATTCATTGTAACGTGACCTGGCGAGAAACATCCCCGGTTTCGACTATTATAGTACCGTGACCGGCAGTCGAGAGCGTTTCTGTGGTCCGTGAAAACGACGAGAGAGCCACGTCAGCAGAAGCGATGGTAGTTTCCCCATTCACGACCCGGACCCAACCCTCTCGGTGCTCACCGCCAGGATTCGCCACGAGGACATCAATCGTGTCCTGGTCGCTGTCGTGGCTGACGGCGGCGGCCTCGAGAACGCCCGGCGCGAGAGAGTCGGCCGGCTTGTCGCCAGCAATGGATACCTGCAGGTCAGCGTCCTGGAGGACATCACCGATCGGCAACGCATACCGACCATCTTCATCACCGAAGATGTGCACGCCGACCAGCTGCAAATCTCCATTGCTGTCGATAGCGCCGACCAGGGCACCGCTGTTTCCATTCGTGTCGGCGTTGCCATCGACGCTGTATTGGATTAATCCAAAAAATTGGCAGCCACGGAATACCTTCGCCGCGCTCGTCCCGATGATCTCGCCCCCGATCAGGCCCGTGCGGGCACCGGACATCACAATGCGATCGCCGACTGCTGGCTCAGTCGTGCCCTGTGGATTCCCGAGGCCAAGGATATAGCTCGTCCATTCGTTGTCGGAAGCGGGTTGGACAGCTGCCCAGTCCGTGGCGTCGTGCCCGGCATCCTGGCCGACGGCGGCGACCGTCCCGATCTCGTTGTCGTCAGCTTCCATCGGCGGTTGATAAACCGCCACTCCGAGAACGTCGTCGTCGCTGCCGCCACAAAACTCGGGATCAACGGGGTGTCTCGCCGTTAACCACCGACGTTCTCCGTCCGTTGTTTCGACGCCGCCGCCGAGTGTCGCCGCCGAGTCCGAATCGGCAACCGCTGTACCGCCAGCCACCGGCCTGATCGTGGCGCCGCGCTGGTCTGATATCGTCTCGAAGCCACCAGCGCCGCCCCCGGTCACAGTATCGTCGCTGGACAGATGGAGTAACGCGCCGCCGCCCGCGACGGCGACGAGGAGTTTCCGGCGACTAATCCGGTCGTCAGTCATTGACGATCTCCCTCGCGAGGAGCTTTGCCTGCTGGCTGTCCCGGCGATGGTCCCCCGACCCACCCCAACTCACTTCTATATCCCTGGCGTGGACCGACCGCATTCCCTTGATGCGAATGCCACGAGCGACGGCATCGTATCTGACGAATATGTAGCCGCCATCATGGTCAGCCAACACTCGATGCTGGTCCCGCCACAGACGAAAGCGGCCCGGCCCGCGTTTCCGGTTCGTCATCGCACCCTTAATCTCCCAGGGGTAGCCTCGAGAGTCGCGGGCATCCACCCGAACACCATCAATCGCTGCTTTCTCAAGCTCGATACCGTATCGCTGGCAGGCCTTTTCTTCTACAAGACGGCCGTATCTGCCTGCTTGCTGGCTTCGATTCATCGTACCCCCGATTGTTGACCCACTTCCGGCGACGAACTCACCGGCAGAACTCGATTTTCTTTTGACAGTGACGCCCCCGGATCGGTGGCCGCGATTTGTTCGCGTTCACCCGCGTCCCGCGTGCCTTCTGAAAAGAAGGTATGCGCCGGGCCAGACCGACAACAACAAGAATCGACCCGCGTGGCGTCAATCACTTTTCGACCTCCGGCGGGTTTTCGAAGAGATCCCGATGGTCCCCGTCTTTGTATTCACGGACACGTTCGCCAACCCATCCAAACTCATATTCAATTCCCGGTAGGTTCGCGGCCTCTCTGTAGCTCATTCCGTCTTCGATGCACGCCTGGATTGCGGCCTTGATCTGGTGGTCGTCCAAGGCGCCTTCCACATCCACGGTATCGGTGTCGTCCTCGTCGTCCTCGAGACCGAGAATCTGGAAGTCGCTGGCCTCATGCTCGGCATATCGCTCTCGAGTGTCGGTGAGACCAGTAACTGAAAACTCCTCTTCGAATATGTCCTGGCCGCCCTCTGAATCGAGGAGTCGGGCGCGGCCAGGGTCGTTCCGGGACGGCTTCTCGATGGCGAATGTACACAGGTCCCGGAAGGCTTTCGCGGTCTTCTTTCGGGTGTGGTTCACCATCACGACGCTGCCACGTTTGGCATAGGGCCCATGGGCTTCCTCTTCTTTCCTGACGAAAGTGAGACTGCTGGAGAACTCTTCGGCGGCCTTGTTACCCTCACCGAATCCACTGAGTTCCTGAGCGGTTTCGTCGATGACGGCCAGCACGGGGCCTTTGTGGTGCCCCATGTATTCGAGGAGTTCTTGGTCGCTGGTTACGACGGCATCGAAGCCCTCCCATGAGGTGTTCCCGATAATGTGCCCGCCCGTCCGGGCGCCGGTTGCCCGGGCGAGGTCCAGGGTGAGTGCGGTCTTCCCCGACCCTGGTGGGCCGAGGACAAGGCCGATGGCGCCTTCTCGAGAGAGTCGTTTGGCGGCAGCGGCAAGGAGGTCCTGGCCGTCTCTCGAATTCGATGTGAGTCCAGTCATCCCCTTCAGCTGGGAGACGTTACCGGCTCTGAAGGCATCATCAATGGTTCCCGTAGCGGCGTTGCGAACGATGAGACGGCCGAGACGGGTTTCGAGGAAATCCTGCCCATGATCGGCGTAGAGTGAGCAATAGTAATTGAGGAGGTCCAAGGTCCGCGTGTCGTCTATGAGCCCGGCGAATTCCCGGACCCACGTCGGGTCCTTGCCTCGTAGCTCGCCGGCGAGGAAATCCCGGCCTTCGGCGGCTGCGTACGCGCTCGATTTGTCGCTACTCATTGTAACTCCATGATAGAATCATCCGGCTACAGCCGTACCGAAGAGTGTATCCAAAGGCGCAGATCGCCCAGTGATTGTTCTGGCAGCACGCGCAATACTCTACAGAAATCATGGTTCATCCTCCGGTTCAATCGCCTCAGTGTCATCCAAGATATCGAAGCCAACGAACTCGCCCTGGTCGCGGCCGTTGGTGTCACCGGTTAGTCGATCGCCGTCTGTCGCGTCCATAGATTCGGGCAGTAACTCGTCAGGAATCTCCTCGCGGAGAACGGCCCCGATCGTGGCGTCGTCACTGTCGAAGGATGGCGCCATGTGCTGATCCAAGATAGATTGTTGGTCTTCGAGACGGCGGTAATCGAGTTTCCGCACGACCCCTCGGATTCGGCGTTGCAACAGGCGGTATTTCCTGGCTTCGGGCTCGAATTCATCCCGCAGTTCGCCGATGGCCTCCAGAGCATCCACGACGTTGACATTCCCAGCGAGCTCGCTGGCAGCAACGGATTCCCGCCAATTAGCAACCGCGACATTACCCTCTGGTCGATACTCTCTTGCTTCGTACACCCTCTTGCTTGTGGGCCATTGGAATAACGACCCCTCCACCACCGTCATCGAATCGAACTGGTCTTCAGTGAGTTCCCAGATTTCTCCGCCGGTATCATCCGATGATTTGAAGGCAACCAGATAGATACCTTCGTCGTCCGGGAGGAGATCGAGGATTCGATCTGAGTAGTAGTAGGCGGCTGCGGCACCGGCCAGCGCCGCTACCACCAAGATGCCCCAGCCGTCGGGCAGCGACTCTCGAATATTCGGGTATTCAACGGCTCCGTATTCGGCGGCTCCGATGTACCCGAAACCGAGGATGGCGATGAGCCGTGAGTTTTTGCGGATGAAGCCAATCATAGGATTCGCTCGGCCTCCTTGGTTTCCTCATCTCGTTTCCGCCGTACCCAGGTCAAAGTCAAAACCCCGCTGAGTATCGCCGTCCCACCGACCAAGAACTGGACTCTTTCATAGTCGATCGGCGGCCGGTCCGGCTCGGCTTCCCCCGTGCTGACGTAGCTAAAGCGGTTTTCCCGGATGGATTCGGCCGTCGTCATCGTCACCGCCGCCTCGCCACCCCTGCGGGGCACCGGAATGAATACCTCCGTCACGCCGGGTGGGAGTCGATGTGAGTAAATGCGACCGCTCCCGGTTCCTTCTCCGAATTGAATGGCTTCCGTGAGGGTAATCCTCGTGGATTGGTCGGCTTCAAACACTAACTCGAAGCCGTCCCTGTCATCGTTGTAATCCCACTCCATGAGGCGGATATTTGAGTCGATTTCTTCGGCGTAGGTTTCGGCGCTGGTATCGGCGTCGGTGTCGATCTCGAGGGTCGGCCGGTCATTGGTTTCGTTGTCCTGGCCGACCACGGCCATCGGCACGATCGTGGCGACGGCCAGGAGGGTAACCACTGCGACCGCGATGTAGATAGAAAAACGGGGCATGGTTAGTCTCCCGATCGGCCGAGGAGGAGGACGCCGAGGGCGATGGCGATGGCGACGAGGCCGAATGAGGACCCGCTGCCGAAATCAAACCACCCGCCGCCTCCGCCGCCTCCGCTTTCTACCTCTTCGTCAATCCGTTCTTGGAGATCGCTCGTTAGTTCTGTGAGGTCTTCGACATTCGACGCTAAGGTGTCGGCGTCACTGGTGACGTAATTGTATTCCCTGGTTTGGACTTCCTCCACCTGGTTGCCGTCGGTGTCAGTTGCGTCCGTGACGGTGAAGTTCCCCGAATCGAAGGATACCAATTCACCGGATGTGGTGGCTATTGTGGCCGTCTTATTGAAGTCATTCGTAGCGTTGTATTCCTGACCGATCTGCCAGGTTCCATTCGGGGGGTCGCCGAACAACAGGCCCTCGTAGTCTTCGTCGGTTTGATTCCAGTGGACCGTCATGGTCCCCGTTTCATTCAGGTCTGGGGCCGGAATACCCATACCGGCCAGGGCTCCGACCGAATCGTAGAAGTTCGACCCGTTCATCGAGGCAGTCCCGTATTCGTACATCAACGTGTTGGCTGAGACGACTTCTGAGGAGCTGACATTCCCCGATTCGAGGTCTGTCCAGATGCCATCAACGAACACGTCGATCTCGTCGTAGAGAGCGGTCTCAGTGGTGTTGATAGCCTCCCAGCGCTGGTTGTAATCCTCTAAGTTGATTACTTCGATGCGTTCTGAATCTTGGTCGTGGGCCTCGACACCGATCGCATATACATCTTGATCCGGGCCTGAATGGTCGATCGCACCACCGACGAACGACGCTGTTTGTCCATCAGATAAGGATTCGGACCCAACTCTTGTTCTAATTTGTCTGACTTCGATCGTTGAATCATTAGCCAGCGTTGCCGTCTCAGTCCCTTGATCATAAGAAGTGACATGCCCAAATTCGTCGTCATTAACTGATGTGTCATACTCTCCGTATTTGAACGCGAATTGAGCGAAATGGTAGCTAAAGTGATGTGCTGAGTCGTGGCCCTCTTGCTCAGACCGATTGGCGAGGTATCCGAGTTGCACGATGGTGTTGTTCCAGCGATTCACGAGATTGATCTGCTTGGTGGTGTAGTAGTCCGCGATCGCTTCTTTTCCGGCGACTTTGGCTTCGGCTTTGGTGTCTCCTTGGTCGTGCGCTTCGGCGATCGCGGCCTCAGCTTTCGACCAGGCAATTGATTCAGTGTCGTTGAGGTAGTTGTCGTAAACGGTTTCATAATCCTCATTCGCGTCTGAGGTGCCTACTGCCGCCGAATAGATATCTATCTTCGTCTGATTCGACTCGGCATCCCGGACCTCTTCGACGGACGTTCTTGGATGCCAGATGTCGCATCCTACTCCGCTCCCCCCGGTTGCTTCCCCAAACAATGAAGGCCCGGCGAATGAGAACCACGTTACTTTATTCAAGTTACTACAGTCGTGGTCGGCACCTACGGGCGCGGCAAACATCCCCGCCGAGGCGACCACCACCATCACAGCTATGAATATGGGGAATCCCCTACGGGACACGCTCTTCGCCGGCATTATTCCTCCCTCAACCAAAGCCACGCGCCGCCAAGTAGGATTGCCGCACCGGCCATGCCGAAGCCGGCTTCGCCACCGAGGAATCCACCGCCGCCACCGACTTGCTCGACCAACGTTCCCCAGTCGCTTTGGGAGCCGTTGATGTGTTGGCCGTGGTTGTTTTGGTCGGTTTCGACGGTGAGGTTCGCCGTCTCATAATCGTCGCTGTCGCTGTCGGCGAGGGTGTAGTTGCTTGAGGACACGTTGCCCTCTTCGATCAGGACGGTTTCATTATGGAGTTCCGTCGTGTCACTCCCGTTCTCGCCGTCGATCACTACGGTGGCGTTCGTGGTGTTGTCACTGGTGGTGATGTTGTCTTCGCCCTGGATATCGACCCATATTTGCTGGATTGAGTCGTCCAGGGTGATTTCTTCGTGGATGATTACGTCGTCGTCCCCGTCGTCGTGGCTGGCGATTGCGGGGGCGACGGCTGCGGTCACGGTCACGCTCATTACAAGGATCGCCAGTAGGACGGTTTTGAGTGTGTTCATTGGTTTAATCCATGACGTTGAGGATTTCTGACTCGGTGAATATCTCGAGTAGGAAGCCGCCGCCGGCGCCGGCGCTTGCGGCGTAGGCGGCTTGCTGGACGGTTTGATGGCCAGCGGCCAGCTCGGTGACGACGTTAACGTCCATGAGGCCGAGGGCACCGAAGCTGATGGCGCCGGCGCCGACCAGGAGGACGATGATAGTTTGGAGGCCGGTCATCCGGCTGGGGTTGGCTTTCAGCGTCATAGCATCCACCCCAGTGCCATTTGGCCGGTTGTGACCGTGACCACGTAGACCACGCCCCAGAGGTCTTCAGACGAAAAGAAGTCCTGCACTTGCGGGAAGACTGGCCAGGCGATGAGGAGGCCGAACGTCAACGCGATCGCGGCCGCATAATACTGATCGAGATCCCGGACATCCTCGCGGAGCGAGGAGAAATCCGTGTTGTCGTTCGTGAGGACGGTTAATACGACGCTCGAGGCCGCGAGGACGTACGCCGTACTGAGGGCGAATCCAGCGACCGTGAACAACGTCGCCGAAAAATCAACGTCGAAGAGGTCGAAAGTTGCAATGCCGACGATCATAAACGCCGACATGAGCGTTACCACAGTCAGCCCCGCGTCGATGGGGTCGAATTTCTTTAATGCCATAGGGTGGAACCCAGATAGAAAACGTGCTCGTCGTGGCTTCTAACCCCGGTTTATCCTACATATCATGGATTTCCATAATTTCATTACAGTGTAGTTGTCACTTTCCTGTATGGAGATACGGAAACTCCGATCGATGGGTGGCAGTGGATCGGCAGGCATCACCCTTCCCAAGGACATGCTCCGCGATGCTGGTGTCGTCGGCCCCGACGGCCTCGACGACGACTGCTACGTCGGCATCCAACGAGCTGACGACGAGGACCGCCTCGAAGTCCAACTCATCGGCCTCACCGACTAACAACCAAACCCATCACCCGATTCAATCCTTCTTTTACCCTGTTTTGACCTCTGGACCTCGAGTGAAACAACGTATTACTTTTAGCAATTCGGGATATATTGGAGTCTGTCCGCGGTACGCCAGAGGGAACCGTCGCCCGCATGGTCGGCGCTGGCATCGCGGAAGTGTGTCGTGAGCATCACCCTGATGCTCCTTTTAACGACAACCACACCCTGTAGCGCCTCGCCTGCCGTACTATTGGGCCATTAAATATATGCATATAATCCTGAAGCAGGTGGTAAGCGCTCACGACACACCCCGGTAGACAACGCCGAGCGCACCATGCCGGCTCCACGAATACCAACCTGAGCCCAACGGCCCAACCCACCGGGACCAGTTCGGAGCGCGACACAGTGACAGACACAACGACAACACAACCATGAAACTCACAGACCTACTCACAGACAACGACCGAGCCGTATCGCCGGTGATCGGCGTCATCCTCATGGTCGCCATCACCGTCATTCTGGCAGCCGTCATCGGGACATTCGTCCTCGGCCTCGGCGACCAAGTCCAGACGACCGCACCAAACACCAACTTCGCCACCGACTACGACTCAAGCGATGGGAACCTTACCATCACCCACGATGGTGGCGACCCAGTCGAAGCAGATGAACTCTTCCTCCGAGGAGATGTGCTGAATGAGCAAGATGAAAGTAACTTTGCGTGGTCGAATACCTCTAATTACGACCCAGGTGATGATGTCACCGCCGGCTCAGATATAATTGTAGTAAACGAATCAGCCACAAGTTCCGATAATGTAGGATACTTTGAGGACCAATCTCCAGATACCTCAACGGTTCGTGTCGTCTGGGAGGACCCCGAGAGTGGAGACTCCTCCACGCTCGCGACCTGGGAAGGTTCAAACGTATAACCACTACGAACAACTACTTTTCTTTGCCGTAAGGAAGATTTCAATATCGTCGGATATTGGTTGAGTAACGACGATTCGGCATACGGTTTTGGTCTAAGTTGAAGGTATTATCAAGGGCTGAAACTGGACACGAAACTTATAACGAATCGGTAATTATAGATGCTCGTCCGCGGCACGCCAGGGGAACCGTCGCCTGCATGGTCGGCGCTGGCGTCGCGGAAACCTGTGTGTTGTGAGCACTAACAGAAGTGCTCCTTTTGACTAAATCACGTCGTGTAGTGCAACTCAGGTCTTGATATCA
>CAZSSY010000073.1:0-14598 GCA_964609565.1 uncultured Natronomonas sp. | reverse complement strand
CACTTTTGTCAAAACCAACCGGTGTGGCCCAGGATTTGATTATAGAGCGCGAAACAGGGTTTTTATTTGAGGATGAGGGCCAGTTAACTGAGAGTCTTCAACTTCTCGTTAATAATAATGACCTTTTGATCAAGATGGGGGAAAGAGCCCAACAACATGCTATAGATAATTATAATTGGAACGAAATAACAGATAAGTATGAGTATTTGTATCAGAGTCTGGCCAATTCTTAAACCACAGCACTGATTGATTGTTACGTATAAACTTTATTTCCAGCAAGATGGTACATAATGTCATATTATTGACGATCGACTCACTCCGTGCGGACTATTTATCACTCCATGGTGAAAGAAGAAAGGAAACCCCAACTCTGTCAGGATTATTACGTGAAGGTATCTCATTTGACAATACTTTTGCAACGGGTCCTGGAACCACCAGTTCGTTCCCTGCACTCATAACAGGAACTCTTCCTCTTTCTCATAATGGGCTTGGTGCCCTTTCTAGTGATAGACCTAGGGTAGCGAAAAATCTACAGAACGCAGGTCTGTTGACAGCTGGTTTTCAGTCGAATCCGTTTCTATCTGAACATTTTAATTATGATGAAGGTTTCGCTACGTTCGAAGATTACCAGAACCCCTTAATGGGGCTTGCAACAGAACTCTTCCCCAGAGGTATCGAAGTCAACAATCCTAAACTGCGGGCCATAGATAAACGACTTAACATCACCGGGTTTTTGAAGCGTACCTACCAGTCGGTTAGTGGTAAGTCTCGCCCATATGTTTCTGCGGATGTTATAACCGATGACGTTATTACCTGGCTCCGGACTACGACCGAACCGTTTTTCTGCTGGGCTCATTACATGGATGTCCATCACCCTTGCTTCCCACCTGCGGAAATCCGGAGGCGATTCGGTATCGAGGATGTTACAGCGGCTGACGTATCGGATTGGTACTCGCGAGTGCTCGATTCCCCTGACGCACTGACTGAGACTGAACGGGAACATTTTGAGAAACTGTATAAAGCAGCGGTTGCATACGTTGATGAACAGATTGCACGAATCGTCGAGCACCTCCAAACAACCGATCGCTGGTCCGACACATTGGTTATCATTACCTCCGATCACGGCGAGCTATTCGGGGAGTATGGTTCGTACGGGAAGCCGGTACGGATGTATGATGAATTACTGCGAGTTCCGCTTATAATAGTGAACGGGCCAGAGAGCCTTCGAAACATCGACTCAGATCTTTTAAGTCTATTAGATATTCCGCCATTAATCCACGAGATTCTTGGAATCGATATTCCCGATGCATACGAGGGTCAGTTGCCGCTAAACGGTTCTCGGTCGCATGTACTTGCGGAACATCAGATTGGTGATGAGGTGGTGGTTGGTGCCAGAAATGAGTCTAAACTCTTCGAGTATAATGGTCCAGAGAATGAAAGCGGTGGATTTGCCGTCGGTTCGCGTAAGTTCGATCCGGTAACCGGTAGCGATGAGACACTTCTCGAATTCCGGGACATCGTCCAGCACCGACTCGAGACGGTTGAAGTGACAGCTGAAATGCCTGCCCTCGATAGTGATGTCGAAGAGCGACTCGGAGATCTGGGTTACTTATAATTTGTTCCAGTTCTGGTTAGGATCACTTCTTGCATACGGTCACTGAGAACATCCCAGCGGTGTTCCTGCTCGATGAAAGCAACGGCATTCGCACCCATCTCCCGTTGCAACTCCTGATCTGAGAGTATCGTGTCCATGCCTTGCGCGATCTTCTCGGGATCATTTTCCACGACCAACCCGGCCCCGGATTCCTCCGTGATGACCTCTATTTCTTCTAATTGTGAGGCTACGTACGGCACACCGACCGCCATGCCTTCCAATAGTTTCGTCGGTCGGGCGTAATCCAACTGGTAGTCCGTCTCGAGTGGGACGATGTTCAAGGCTGATGAAGCGAAGAATCCTGGTATTTCCTCACGGGGTACCCGGCCGGTGAACGTTACCCGGTCCGCTATGTCCAATTCTGCGCAGAGGTGGTCCAATTCGTTCCGGCACTCGCCCCAGCCGACGACGTAGAGTTCGTACCGGTCGTCAAGTTTGGCGAAGGCTTTCAGATATGGGTCGAATGCATAGTAGGTACCGAGGTTTCCCACGTAGATGATACGCGGTTCGGGGTCGGATTCGACGGCTGGAATAAATAACTCCTCGTCGACACCGAACGGAATTGCGGTAAACCGTCCGTCCATGACACCGTGTTTGTCCTGATAAAATTCTGCCATGGTCGGTGTCAGAACGATGATTTGGTCTGCATGGTGCATCGCGATCGACTCTAACTTGGCCACCACTCGAAACCCAACCGCTGACTCGTCGATGTAGTCGAGATCTGCTGCATTATCAAGCCAAAGGTCGAAGATGTCGACAATCCAGGTACATCCCAATAGTTTAGCAACTACCCCAGGGAGAAACGTTGTATGGGGCGTGGACATCGTCACAACGCAATCGTATCGCCAGAAGTTTACCATAATGTAGAGGGTGGATAGAATCGAAAACACGCCGTAATTGAGAATCCGGTCCAGGCTCCCGGCATCCTCGTCCGGTTGATAGGTCCACAACCTGGTGACCGGGATTCCATCGTGTTCGTCGGAGGACCAAGGTCTATACGTCTTCTCGAAGTCCCCAAATGGATACGTCGGCGGCGGACAAACGACCCGAAACTCCAGATCATCGTCGCAGTTCTCGATCAGTTTCGGCCAGCGATGACCTCCACCCTGGCCTTCTGGCGGGAAAAACTGCGTAATCACCAGAACCTTCGTTGTATCGTCGTGTCCTGTCACACTTAGAATTCAGCACACCGCTCGATTCGCTCGTGGTTCGCTTTGAACCACTCGTGGACGCGGTCAAGCCCTTCGTTGAACCCCACCGAGGGTTCGTACCCGAGTACGTCGCGGGATTTCTCGATGGAGCCGACGATCCTCGTCTTGTTGTCCCACTCACGCCGGTCAAAGTACTCGACACCGGCCGAGTTGTCGACTCGCTGGTTGATTTTCTGAGCCATCTCGATGACTTCGTTGTCAGACCCGGTGGCCAGATTGAATGCGTCCCCGATGGCGTTCTCGACCACGGCCATCCGGAGCAACCCGTCGACCACATCCCCGACGTAGGTCCAGTCCCGTGTTTCGGCGCCATCGCCCGTGATCGGTAGTGGGTTGCCCTGGCGGGCCCAATAGAAGAAATTGGGGATCACGTTCCGGTACTTCCCGGGGACCTCCCCGGGGCCGAAGGAGTTGAAGAACCGGGCGTTCACGACTGGGAGGTCGTACAGTGTGTGGAAGTAGTAGCCGTACATCTCGCCGAGCTGTTTCGTGACCTGATAGGGTGTGTCGTGGTGGATCGTAATGTCGTCCTCCGTGTATGGAATCTCGGCATCGCCACCATACACGCCACACCCCGACGACGCGTAGACGAATCGGTCGACGTCCGTCAATTGAGCGTACTGTAACGTTTTGAGGGTGCCCATCCCGTTGACCTGGAGGTCCGTCTCAGGGTGGTCGACGGAGTTCTTGTTCGCGAAGTGCGCCGCGAGATGGAAGACGTAATCCGGGTCTCGCTTGAACGCTCGCTTGAGTTTCTCCTCGTTGAGGACGCTTCCTTCGATGAGCGTCACCGACTCGTCGTCGGGAACGAGCCACCGATAGCCGGACGAGAGGTCATCCAGGACCACGATTTCCTCGACATCGTATTCCGTGAGGGCGTCGACGAGGTTACTGCCGATAGCGCCGGCGCCACCGGTGACGACGATGGTGGCGTCTGCAAACTCGGCGGTGAACCGATCCATATTGTGACCCCCGCCATGTACGCTAATAAAGTCTGGTACTTACTGGGAAGAGGATTCCCGCAGCCTAGAGATCGTACTCGCTGCGGTACCAGTCGATCATCCGGGGCACGCCCTCTTCTGGCGGTACGGATGGGTCGTGGTCGAGATGCTCTCGCGCTTTCGTACTGTCGACGCGCTTGACTTCAGTTGTCATCGGCTCGGGGTCCTCGTACGTGACCAACGAGTCGTCCTTTCCGAGGTAATCGAGGATGATGTCGGAGAGGTCGGTGATGCTGATCTCCCACTCGGGGTTGCCGCCGAGATTGTAGGTTTCGCCCGGATGGAAGTTCTCGGTGATGTTGGCGAGGGTGTCGACGGTGTCGTCGACGTAATCGAAGATGCGCTTGTGGCCTTGATAGACCGTGTAGGGTTTGTCGTTGAGGGCGTGCCAGATGAATATCGGGACGACGCCGCGGTACTCGTGGTAGCCCTTTTCGGGCCCATAGCAGTTCACCGGCCGGACGATAACCGACTCGGTGTCGAACTTCTCCATGGCGTTTCTCACCTGCATTTCATTGGCGCGTTTCGAGATGGCGTAGTCATTCAAGAGGTGGATGGATTCCTCCTCGGTGAGGTCCTCGTACAGCTCGCCGCCTTCGTCACCGTAGACTTCGGCGCTGCTGAACTGGACGAGTCTGAAGCCGTACTCGCGCTGGAGGCGCAGGATATGCTTGGTACCGACGGCGTTCGTCCGCCAGAGATTCTCGTAGTGGTCCTCCCCGTTCCAGCGGCCGTATTCCGCGGCGGCGTGATACACGAAGTCGAAGTCGTGAGAGTCGATCACCTCCGCCAGTTGCCGGTACTCGCCGACGTCAGCCCGGTAGTGTCGCTCGTCCTTCGAGAAGGTGATGTCGAGCGTCCAGACGTCGTGGCCGCGGTCCCGGAGTTCGTTCGTGAGGTTGGTCCCGATGAATCCGGTCCCACCCGTGACGAGAATCTCACTCATATGCGGCTAGAGAATTACGGGCACTCGATATAGGGACTGTGGAATCGTGCTTCGTCAGTCGTCCCGAATCGGGCCTGCCTCCCCGGTGAGGATATCCAAAATTCGCTGTGCTGTGGTCCCATCGCCGAACGGGTTCTCCCAGTCCCGTTCGGCCGCCAGCATCTGTTCAGCGCATCGCTGAATTTCGGGGGGTTCGACGCCTGCAAGTCGGTTTGCGCCGACATCAACCGTTTCTGGCCGTTCGGTGTTGTCCCGGAGGGTCACGCAGGGTACGTTGAGGATGCAGGCTTCCTCCTGGACGCCGCCGGAATCAGTCAGGATGAGTGCGGCGTTCGCTTCCAGGTTGAGGAAATCGAGATAGTCCTGGGCGGGCACGACACGCACGCCTTCAGGGATCTCAATGTCGAAGCGGTCGAGTTGTTTGCGGGCCCGTGGGTGAATCGGATAGACGATTTGGAACGCGGCACTGAACGCGACGCGGCCGACCCCATCCAGGAGCCTCCGGAACCGGTCGACGTCGTCGACGTTCTCAGCGCGGTGTGCTGTCAGCAGTCCGTACGACCCCGGTTCGAGGCCGAAGTCCTCGAGCACGGTGCTCTTTTGAGCGGCGAGCTCCCGGTGCCGATGAACGGCATCGACGATGGTGTTCCCGGTCACGAAGATTCGACTAGCATCGATCCCCTCCGATTCGAGATACTCTCGGGATTGCTCCGTCGGCGCGAACAAGTAATCGGCGACGTGGTCGGCGACCACCCGATTGGTCTCTTCGGGCATTTCACGGTCGAAACTCCGCAACCCGGCTTCAACATGGCCGACGGGGGTATCGAGTTTGCTCATCGCGATCGCCCCCGCAAGCACGCTGTTCGTATCGCCCTGGACCAACACCACATCCGGGTCCTGATCTAGGACGATGTCTTCGATTCCAGCCAGCATCGCGCCGGTCTGTTCACCATGCGGTCCGGAGCCAACCTCAAGGTTGTACTCCGGTGCTGGCAGTTCCAGCTGCTCGAAGAAGACGCCGTCCAGTTCGTCGGAGTAGTGTTGACCGGTATGAAGAACCGTGAACGGAATGTCTTGTTGTTCACAGCGTCGGATAATCGGGGAGAGTTTGATGATTTCCGGGCGGGTGCCGAGCACGAAGCTGATGGCTGGCTCCTCAGCCATCGGCCCGAACCTGCGTTTGCAGCGCATGCAGAATAATCGCGGTAAAGCACGCGAAGATGCCGGCCAGTGCGAAGAACACCGACCCGACGGCGAGCCCGAGTGAGAACGTTCCGGTGGAAATGTAGTTCGAGAGCGTCCAGTAGGCCAGCCCGATCCCGATCACTGTGCTCAGGAATCCTGGGACACCGATCGAGGAAATCGGTCGTTCCTGTTCGATGGTTCGGAGGAGATTACTCACCAGTAACAGGCCATGGTTGACTGGGTCTTTGTTGCTGGTGTTGTTCAGGTCGTAGTTGACGGTTGTGCCGATTTCTTCGATATCGTAGTTGTGTGAGTATGCGTGGTGGAGGATGTCGGTGCTGGCGCCCATGTGGTTGCCGATGTCGTCGGCGGCTGCGAGTGTGGTGATTGCGTCGTGGTTGTAGGCTCGGAAGCCGCTTTGGGTGTCTGTGACGCGGCTCTGGGGTCGTATTGCGCCGAGGCTCACGTTGGTCAACAGGTTCACGATGGCGAGGCCGAACCGCCGGTATAGTGGGAGGGTGGTGTCTGCGTCGTCGTGGAATCGGTTGCCGATGACGAGTTCGGCGTCGTGGTCGCGTTGGGCGGTGATGAGGCGGGTGATATCGTTGGGGTCGTGTTGGCCGTCGCCGTCGAGTATGACGAGGTGGTCGGCATGGCTGCGGGCTGCCTCGGAGAAAATCGTCTGTAAGGCGGCCCCGTAGCCCTGATTGTCGGTGTGGGTGACGACTGTGGCGCCGGCGTCGCGGGCGACTTGGCTGGTATTGTCGGTGCTGCCGTCGTCGACGACCAGGACGGTGTCGGCGTGGGCGGTGGCGCCGGCGATGACCGATTCGATTCGGTCGGCTTCGTTGTAGGCGGGGATGCCGACGAGGATCTCGGGGTCGGTGTCGACTGCGGGCTCTGGAATCGCTTCGACGAGAAACTCGTCACTCTCTTGTAGCGCGTCGACACTCGCTGCGTAATCGATGGCGTCGGTGGTGGCGTCCTGCCAGATGACGCCTGGAAACCCGGCCTCCCGCGCCTCGCGTTGGATGATGGGTTTGGTGGCTGGTCCGTTGGTGGGGTTGGTGTCTGTGTTGATGGTTGTGGCGCCGAGGCGGTTGGCGTAGGTTACGGTGGTGTTGTTGGTGAGGCCGGTGTAGGTGAGCATGACGTGGTGGCCGTGTTCTTGGGCGCGCAGGATCGTTCGGATTACGGCCTCGGGGAGTTGGTCGGGTGTGGAGTCGATGGCGACGACCGGCTGGTTCCGGGGCTCTGTGGAGTGTTCGAACTCAGTTTCGTGGTCTTGTTTACTCACGGTTCCCCCTCAGGTTCGAGTCACAGTCTTCGGGACGATACCCAGCCGATGGCAGCTGGCAAAGGGCCGCATCGGTGTCCATAGTACGCCGCGTGTCCCGTTTTGCCGTGGGCATAACGCTGGTAGCGGTCGCGATAGCGGGGTGGTGGTGGGCTTGCCGCTGGCGGTTGCGGGTCGGCGGGTGGCCTCGTGGCTTCGGGTTCTCGAAGCATTGTCCATTGTTGGGTGGTGTGGGCATCGGGTTACATCACCGGTGGTTCGGGCGGTGTCGACCGACTGCAGCCGTGTGGGCGGCGCGTGCTGAGACGGTTATTACTGTATAGTCTGAATAGTTTCTTAAATATGTACCGTTTGTTCCACCGATGGATACAGTTCATGATTCCCTAGCCGGTCGTTGGCGCTGCGAGCCGCGTATCCACGGCCAGCGGGTCAACCCGGCCCACGAGTGCCCCCTCCTCAATGCTGGTGGCGCGTCCGTAACGGCGCGACAGGTTTGCTGCATCCATGGGTTAGTACTGAACCCACAGCAAGGCACGAAGGCATTGCCTGGCGTATGCGGAAGCCGGACGCCGTAACAAGGCGCGTTGATCGCGGGGCCGAGCCGACCCCCATCGGGTAGCTTGGTCCGGGGTCGACGCGGGTCGTTGTCAGCCCGTTCAGCCGGCCGTTCGGCCGTGAGTGAGCCGCTGGCGCCGGCGGGGAGGGACGGGCATGGGGATCGGTATGCGAGGGGTCAGCTCAGTGGCCACGCAACGGCCACGGATCGGCGGGGAGCCGTTCGTTGTGGTCCGGGTTCGGTTCTCGCCAGTGGGGTGGGTGCTGGATCGGGGTTGGGCCTGGAATTGCGGCGGTCCAGCCCGGGTGTGAGAAGTCGTCGCTGCCTGGCACTGGGTTCTATCCTTCGTTGGGGTGTGGTTGGCTGGCGGGCCAGCCGCCGAGTCCATCCGTACATATATTCGATAGCCCACGTAAGAGCGGGTATCGAGATGCCGGAGTCCGAGTATGTGGTGCTCCTCACTGTGGTTGGTATTCTTGCTGGGGCTGTTGTCGCGGGGCCGGTGTTTGGGATTCCCGCCGACGGGTCGGGCGGGGGGTGTAGTGGTGATGGGCCGATCGGGACGGGGCAGGCGTCGGTCGCCGTGACCGAGCTGCCGGAGAGCGCGGTGATCGAGCGGACGCGATTCGGGACGAACAAGTGGGCGTTTTCGATCGCGCCGGCAGCGGTCGAGATCGGGCCGGTGTCCGGTCGCCCCACCGTCACGTATAAAGTCCGGATCGACAGTAACGATGTGAGTTTGGCGGCGGGCTCGACAGCCATCCTGAGCCGGTGTCAGGACACCACCCGGCTCGTCATCCAGGACACGCAGTTCCAGCCCCGAACCCTCGACCAGGACACCTACCCCGGGACCATTACGGTCACGTACCGCGGCACTCGCGGCGGCGAGGACGTGACTCACGAACTCGCACGGAAGAATATCACCGTCGAGGTCGATCGATGACCAGCGAGGCCAAACTGACGTGCAGCGGCCGCCAATCGACGGCGATCCGAACACTGTCGCAGGTAAAAACCAGGGTTGGGCGAGTCGTGTTCGGGGATCGATACGGCCTGTTCGTGTTCTTGGCCAGTTTGACGCTGATGATGGTGCTGTGGCGGTTCCAGGTCATGATCAACGACAATATCACACTGGTCAATGGGCTTGCCGCGCTCGCAGATGGCCACCTGGTTGTCACCGACCCGGCCTACGGGGAGACGCTCGTAACGCCAGGGATGGTCACCGCCGATGGCCAGGCCTACCCCCGGAATATCGGCCAGCTCGTCATCGCCCTGCCGATACTGTGGCTCATGCAGCTCCTCACCATGGTCATGGACCTCCGCGTCGCAATTGCGGCCACCTGGAGCCTGGGCATCCTCGGCACCGTCGCGACTGGCGGCCGGCTTCTCGGCCGACCGGCGGCGGGCCACCTGCTCGGCTCTGGAATGGCACTGGCCGCCTTCGTGGCGAGTCTTCTCACTGTCGCCCCGACGCAGGTAGAGCACTACGCCCTCCCTGCGTTGCAGTTGTCCACGCTCCTCATTGCGGCCTTCCTGTGTGTATTGCTGTATCGGATCTGTTATCGGTGCTATGACCACCGGGTTGGCCTCGCGGCCGGCTTGGCGACCGGGCTGGCGACATCAACCCTCCTGTGGGCCTCGATCCCCAAGCGACACGTCCCGGTCGCCGCATTGGTGATTACCTCGCTATATTTCCTCTACCGGAGTCGGACCGCCGACGAGATCGCCAGCTACCGTCGCTTTCGACTCCTTGCCTACGTCCCCGTCGGGCTGTCAGCCTGGATCTTCATCATCCCCGGTGTAACCCTCTTAATCGCACTAGCGATCGCTGATCTGCTATCGGCCCGCGAAAACGGACTCCGTTCGATCGCCGGCATCACAGTCGCTGGCCTCATCGGCGCTCTCCCGTTTTTCCTGACAAATTATCTCATCGCCGGCGACCCACTCACCTCCCCAATGACGCTCCCCCCATACGAGGCTAGCGCCGCGACAAGCCCCGACGGGTCGACGGGGGGTGGCCCCGCGCCACCCGCTCGCGGGGCCACCGAATCCTCCGCCCTCCCGGTTGCCGTCCAGCAAGCACTGGCCTTCCTGGCCCAATACCAGGACGGCCTCGAGGTTATCATCACTGACCCGGGCCGATTGAATCCGATCTTTCTCCGAAGCGGCTGGTTCGACGCCTTAGCCGACAAGAACGGCCTCGTCATCAACCTCTCAGTCACCGAATCAATGCCGTTGATCGGCGCCCTCCTCGGCGCACCGATCCTCATCGCCAAACGGCTCCGCGTCCAAGTCTTCAAACCGATCCACGCGCTCGACACCTTCGTCATCGCCTACAGCGTGCTAACGATCATCTTCTACCTGCCAGGGCTTCCATTACACGCCCAGGTCACCGTCCGCTATTTCTTCGCCCTCTACCCACTCGCAATCTATGCGCTGATCCGGCTCCCATGGGTACGGGAGGTCATCCAGACCCAGCCCCGCCTCCTCACGTGGACGTATCTCGGGGGCGTCCTCCTCGGCGGCCAGCTGCTGCTCGCCAGCCTCATCCTCATCGACGCCGGCTTCCAGGAGGGCACACAAGCCATCGCCCTCCTCGGACTCGGCCTCGCCGGCCTCACCGCCGTCTGGAGTGTCGCCAGCGCCACCGGCACCGACCGACCGACGGTCGGCGCAGTCGTCCTTGGGCTCGCAGCGAGCTGTGCCACGAACCTCTATCTCATCTTGATGCTATACTACTTCGGCGCGCACTTCGCGCTCCCCATCATCCCCACACTCTAACCCCCAGACACCCACCGAACCACACCCACACCCACCAACCCCAAATCCACACCCATCCAAAACCCCAACCCCGCCAGCAACCACCACACCACCCCAAAATCGACACTCTACACCCATCAACGACCACCGAAAACAAACCGCGTGAACTCCCTGTACCATCGCCCACAGCACACGACCCACTGCACCCCGGGGAGACACACCACCACTGCGGGTCACTAAGCGACTGAGACCGCCCGACGCCAGACGATTCGTGAATACCCATCCGGGTGCCGCGCGTCGCGCAACCCCCGGCGCTTTCCCGCTGGCGTGAAACCAGACGCCTGCTGGCCCGGTATGGTCGGTCGCGAGCGAAGCGAGGTGCGAACGGCGACCGGAGTGAGCCGTGAGCAGCGCTGGCCAGCAGCGGCGAGGGCGGCGGGCCGATCTGGACGCACTGCGCATTACTGCGGTAGCGACCGGCCGGCTGACCCACCGCAAGTGTCACACCTGAGCTGGAGTGCTCATAGCTTGGCCCGTCGACTCAGGGGAGGAACGCACCGTGCAGGCGTCGTTGTCGCACCGAACAGGGAGGCACTCCTCCTGGTGGACTGAACGGGCGAGGCGGGCTCGCGACGTAGTGGAGTCGCGGGTGGGGCACTATCCGAACGAAGTGAGGATATCCCGGCCAGCGACCGCGAGCGCGCCGAGGGCGTTCGGGGTGGTTGCGGTCCGGTAACCGCTACGCTCGGAGCAACAATCGATCCCTTAGCGAGCGCCGGCGAGGGCGGTCGAGGTATTGGTGTCGAGGCTGTCGCCACGCGGTGAGACTCGGTCACCGTCGACTAATCGCGACGTAGGCGTTCGAAATGGTGGTGGGCGACCTACCCTTGATAGCGACTGCCAGTCCCCTATCGCACCCGGTATTGGTGGACCGGGATTGTGGGTGCGTCCCTGGTTGTCGCGTGATTTTTTCGTTAGTGGGTAGTTTCATGTATGGGGCGGTGGTGGTGGATATTACGGATGCAGTTGGGTGCTAGTGATGGTGACTCTGTTGAGCCGCCGACGACAGTTGGGCCGGTGCCTGATGAGCCAGCGAGGACGGTTCGGCTTCCGGATGGGGCGCTTGATGCTGGGTGTTACATCGGGGGCGGCCAGCCGCCGGATCAGACTGCTGTGCTCCATTCGTGGTGTGTTGAGTGGGCGGCGGCTGGCCACGGCTTCTGTTATGTCCACCCGCGCGGCCCCGAACCCAGAGACCTCATGGCCAGGCTCCCCGAGGAGCGACTCGAGGATGTCGTCTGGATCGATGTGCGTCGGACGCGCCTCGGTGAGCACCTGGACGTCCCCCCGGCCACCCGCGTCTGTATCGATCCCTTCAGGGTCCCCGAAGGGGACGACGCGTATGCGATTGATCCCGTGACCGCGCGGGTCGACGCCTATATGGATGCCTACGCAGAGCGTCCGTCGCACAATCGCACCGTTGGGCGGCTCCTCGATGTCGTCCTCCCGCCGCTTATCGCCAGCGACGACCTTGCGGTGGGCGATGTCTCGAACGCGTTGACGAAGGCGAATCTGGGCACGCCGGAGGCGCTGTTAGCCCTCGAACCGTTCGCCGAAAACCCAAGAGCCGAGCGGGAGATTATGGCCGCTTTCGATCGGGAGCCGACGGCGTTTCTCGTCGCCAAGCACGCGCTGACCACGCCTTTGGATCCGTATCCGAGTAATCCACTGCTGGGTGTGTCGACCTACGACGTCGGGCGTGCGTTGGCGAATAACCAGATTGTTCTCGTGACGGGCGCGATGCCGCAGTCGGGTCGTCACGGCGGTAGTGACATCGACTGCTATGTCACCCACGTGCTCGTTGGCGCGTTGCTGTGTCGGCTCTGGGAGGCCGCCCAGCTGACCGACGTGGCCCGCACGTACCCGCTCGTCGTCGATGGGGTTGAGGACCTCGCTGTCGGCGACGCCACGCTGTATCGGGACCTCCTCGCTGACACCGACGGGACGCCGCTGGCGCCGGTCCTGGCCGGCCCGCCGATCGAGGCGTTCGAGGATCCCCTCAGGCGCGCGGTCACCGACCACGTCGCCACCAACCTAACGGTCGCCAGCCAGGGCGAGGTGGATCGGTCGTCGGTGCTGCAGACCGGGTCGCTCGATGCAGCCGCGTGGTACCTCAATCGAAAAACCAATACTGAGGTCGCGCCTGAGGGGATTTGTTGGCTTCGCACGGGGACGGACGGCGTGCTGGCCGGTAGCGAGGCGCTGCAACGCGGGTTGCAGCCGGCACGCATTCCAGCCATGCCGCGGGGTCGGCACTCGAGGGGCTCGCTTGCGGCGGCGATCACGCGGAGTGTCGAGCGCCACGGCAGGATACCCGAGTGGTTGACTGACGAGTTGCTGGCGGAGGCGCGCGCCGACGCGGACTGACTGCACCAGCTACGGCGTCCGCTCGCACACTGTGGCTTCGATTCCGGCGGTGGCTGTGGGCGGGCGGGACGGACGCCGTGGACCAAGACATCGACATAATATATCTCCTCATCCAAGGATATATGTTCTGTCAGAGTGAAGGTGGGGTATGACGGATTCGAACGGTGCTGTCGACGGCGACCCGTCGATGACGCGCGGCGAACGGGTCCGGGCGGCCGCTCGGACGCTCCGGGCGCCGCGGACGGCCGGTTGGGTGGCCGCCGAGACCGAGGTCGCTCCGAAGACCGCACGCAAGTACCTCGAGCAGCTCGTCGAGGACGACGTCTTGCGGCGTGTCGAACACGGTGAGGAGACGCTGTACTGCGTCGATCAGTTGATGGCGACCTACCGGGAGGTGGCGTCCCTCCAGCGGGACCACGACCGCGAGGAACTCACGGCCGCCCTCGAGTCGATGCGCGCCGACATCGCCGAGTGGCAGGCGACCTACGACGTCGAATCGCCGGGCGCGCTCCGGGCGAGTATCGGCGACCTCGAGGACCTCGACGAGATCGAGCCGCGTCGGGCGGTCGCCAGCGAGTGGGAACAGCTCGCCTCGCGCATCCCCGTCGTGCAGGCGGCACTCGCCGAGTACGACTGGGCGACCGACCGCGACACCCTCACGGTCTGACCATCGATGGGCCTGCCGGGGACGACCGACAGCTCGGTGTACCGCGGACTGAAAGCCGTCCTCCAGCGGCATCCGTATCCGACGCTCGACACGTACGAGCCTGACGCGATCGTGCAGGCGTCGCTTCGCGCTCGGCTCGACCCGGACCGCGTCGACCCGCCGACCGGGCCGACGGCACCCACACTGGACGTCGAGTGGCGCTACGCCGACGGGACGCCGTACTATCGGATTCACTACGCCGATCCGAACACGGGGTTCAACTGCGGATGGCATCGCGACGACGACCATCCAACCCTCGGACCGGTGCACTTCCAGTACGAGCATCCCGGGACTGGCGACAGTGGCCACGAACCTGCGACGTTCGAGAAGACGCTGCCGACGGAGGTCCTCTGGAGTGCGGTCGAACGGCTCTTCGAGACCACGCTCCCAACCCTTGCCGGCGATTCCAAGTGACGGTCGGTCCAGACGGCGAGTGCCTCACGCCACACTCGACTGGCCGGTGGGTGCTGACGTCCACACATCGACGTTATCATTCGAAGTCGATCGAAAGAAACCTCGTTAGCGAGCGATCCATTCCAATCGCGGAGACCCGAGTATCAGTCCGAATCCCTGGTGGACTGAAAGGGCGAGGCGCGCTCGCGACGCAGTGGAGTCGCTATGCGGGCCCTATTCGAGCGAAGCGAGAATATCCCGCATAGCGACCGCGAGCGGGCCGAGGGCTTTCGAGGTGTGGCTGTCCGACAAGTCGCCACGCTCACCGACTAAATCACGATTCGCTCAGTACAGAGGGCCACCCCAGCGACCGCGAGGAGTCCTCGAGGTGGGAGAACGGTCGTCATGGACGACCGGAACAGACGGCGGGCAGATGGGTGGGCGGCCGGGGACTGCCAGAACGGA
>CAZSSY010000072.1:0-14846 GCA_964609565.1 uncultured Natronomonas sp. | reverse complement strand
TACGATCCGTGATATCCCGAACAATACCCACCGATCCTCGACGGTCTGACCCTGGACGTTGTGGTGCAAGCGCAGATCGGACTTCACAGGGGATCTGGTCACCATCGGCGGTGAGGCTCATGACTTCAAATGTCACGTACTCTTCCTCCCCGGTCAGCAGCTTTTGGTGGTGCTTTTGAGCCTCTTCGAGGTCATTCGGAGATATCACGGTTGTGAGATGTTCACCGATCAAATCCTCCGTATCGTACCCCAGGATTTCCGCTGTGTAATCATTGACTTCGATGAAATATCCCTGGCCGTCAAGTTCAAACACGGCATCCCCCACCGTTTCGATTATCTGTTCATATCGTTCGAGTTCATGTTGCCGGGTTTGCCGAGCAGTAATGTCACGCGCCGCTCCAATAATCCCGCGTAAATCGCCGGTATCGTCTGTTAATGGGGCGCCGACGAACTCATATGGAATCTCGTCTCCCTCTTTGGTGACGACGTGTGCTTCGACCGTCTTCGAACGGCGTTCAGTAATCACCGTCTCGATGGCATCCATGATTCGCTCGAGATCCTCTCCTTCAAAAAAGTCAGCACTCGCCATCTCCGCAAGTTCTGCATCTGTATAACCTGTTACTTCGGTGACCCGGTCATTCCACCGCATGAGATTGCCGGCTGTATCAATAGCGTATAAGACGTCCGGGATCGCGTCGAAGAGACTCTCAACAAACGCTTTCTCCTGCCGGAGGTGGTGGTCGCGTTCGTCTCGGATAGATATATCGCGGGTAATCGCGAGTTCACAGTCTCGCCCCTGATAAGAGATTCCAACTCGGTGGACCTCGCATCGAAAAGAGTCACCACTGGCCGAGTCAGTAAGCCATTCAGAGACCTGATGACGACTGCTCGCCTCAGAGCCACCGTCCGCCTCCGTGAATGTAGCTCCCTGCTCTACCGTCACGACATCATCAATACACATCGATTGGAGGTCTGCATAGTCGTAATCAAGCATCGCGCAGAATGTCTGGTTCGCCTCGACAATTTCACCTGAATCTACCTCATGGATGACGACGCCATCAGGGATCTCATCGAAAATCCCTCGATGGTCAGTGTGTGCCCTCGACTGTAACACAGCCGTCTGGATCCGGTCAGCTAACATGCTGGATTGCGTCGTGTCTGGCTGCTTCCTGGTGTATTCTGTGACACCAGCAGAAATGGCGTCACTCGCAATAGCTTCAGACCCCTCGGCAATGAACAAGATGAACGGTATCTTCTTGTGAGTGTCGCGGACAGCTTTGAGGAATTCGACGCCGTTCATGCCCGATAATTCGTATCCGCTCACGATACAATCGATATTACTATCGGCTGAATGTACGCGATCCAAGGCCGCATTGGCGTTCGTCTCCTCAAGGATCTCGATCTGTCCATAGTCCCGATCGAGCGTAGCGGCCGTCTCCATCGACAAATCACCGTCCTGGTCGACATAGAGAACGCGGATCGGCCGATTCATGATTTTTCATACTGGTGAGGCATGATAATGATTCGCCTGAAATTCCCTCTCAAAGTGGGAACTCATCCATCTCTGCGTTGCTGACGAATCGGTGCCTGGTAGGCTGGGACTGTTGTCGACGGACATTTAGTGGTCGCGTGCGAATGGCTTGGCGTGAGTAATCGTCGTCGGCTTTCACGACTCATTCGGACGAAATTGAGTTCCGCAGGCCGTCAATTTGAGGAGGCTCGTCGAGCCTATGGGAACGCAAAAGCTGCGGCTATGGCTGGGCTACCGACAGACGATGAGGGCCGGGTACGGATTGTGTGTCGACGGCATGCCGAAAAACGGGCAGTCGGGCTTGATCGTGACGGCCGGCCATCATGCTTCGACCCGGATCACAGAGACTGTCAGGGATGTGTCGAGGATATTCGTGATGATCGCATCGAAACGTGGTGATGTCGACACACCCACCGCGGAAAGCACGCCGCTAGTCTTGGCGAGCCCATTAGGGCCGTGACATCAGATCGCTTCGATCGAGTGTCGATAAAGGGTGTCAGTAAGCTGCTCGGCGGCGCAGTATTGTTCACGGTGGTGGTCACCCTCGTTATCGGAGTCAGTGCGCTGATTCTCCACGCAATGATTCTCTTGACGACCCCGTTCATTGACTCATCCGGGGTCGTGAGTGTCGTCGCACTCTGCGGGTTTGTCGTCTATCTCACGGTTTCAACCTACCTGGTAGGTGTCCTTACGGAACACCCGGGGACAGAACCATCGGGAGCAACCGGGAGTGAAGACCACACTCCGAATACGACCGGGGCGGGACAAAGCCAGGTGGCTGTACCCAATGATGACCAAGATACCAAGTAACGTGATACAAATATCCGGAGGTAATCATCAACTGGCATGACATATCTGGTCGCCTTTGATGGCGGAGAACTCTCATTGGCCGCATTACGCCGTGCGCGGCGATGTGCTGATCGCACTGAGGAGTCGCTCCTCGTGGTGTGCTTGCTGCCTGCCGACACGGGGCTTGCGGCTGAATATGGATTCAGCGACGGGGACACCTATGATCGTGAGGCAGCCACCGAGCAGTTACGGTCGATAGTCCACGAGGAGGTACCGGACGCTGAATTCCGCGTAAAACAGTTAGACGCCTATGCGGGGAAAGGCCGCATTGCGAAACAGATTCGTGCCATAGCCCTCGAATCCGGTGTCGAGATTGTGTTTATGGGAAGTGACGATGTCGGTCGTGTCGTCCAACCGGTTACAAGCGTTCAATCAAACACCGTCGATCAAGACGGGTACGATGTGTTCATCGTGCGTACACCCCCAAAAGGGCATGCTGAATGAGGTATGGGTACTGTCCAGGAATTGAAGGCACTAGGGGGATAGCGGTGACCGTGCGAGTCAGACGGACGGTTACACACTCCGCATGGATCCGCCGTCGACCGGGATGGCTGCGCCATTGATATAGCTGGCCTGTTCGCTTGACAGCCAGGCTACTGTTTCGCCTAATTCCGATGGGCGGCCAATACGATCCATCGGGACACCAGCTGCCCATTCGTCAAGACCGCTCTCATAGCTGTCGATGTCGCCACGGGCGACAGCGTCCTCAATCAGGTCCTCAATGCGGCCTGTTTCGTGCGCACCTGGTAAGACTGCATTCACACGGACATCGGGGGCGAAATCGTGCGAGAGGGATTTCATCAATCCGATAACAGCACGGCGGACGGAATTCGATAACACGAGGTCATCAATGACTTCCTGGACAGACCGGGACGTAATCATCACGATTGTCCCAGTCGTGCCTTCGTAGAGTGGCTGATGCGCTGTGCGGATGGTTCTGACCACACTCATGACTAGTAAGTCGTATGCATCATACCACTCTGTGTCAGTCATGTCAAGGAACGATCCGGATGGCGGCCCACCGGCACTAGTCACGATATGATCTAACCCTCCGAACGTGTCGATGGTTTCGCTTGTAAATCGGGTGATGTCTTCGGGCTCTGTAATGTCAGCTTGGATGGCCAGGACCTCACCATTCGATATCTCGGTAAGGGTTTCACGTGCATCGGCGAGCCGTTCGGGGTCCCGGCCACAGACCGCTACATCGCAGCCTGCGTCGGCCAAAGCCTTCGCGCTTGCGAGGCCTAAGCCGGCCGTTCCCGCTGTGATCAAAGCCGCATTCCCATCAATACCGAAGTCCATACAGAGAGGTAGATTAACCTGAATTAAAGTCGTGGGGGTTCTGCGGCAGAATGGCGGAGATACTCAATAGGTGTCTACTGAAATACCGACCAAGTTTTCTTGGGTATGACGTCTCGGTGGGTCCACGCTGTGTCTTGGTGTGTCTGTATGCTGGCAATTATCGTCGTACTCGGACAGCGCCATCGCGTGTGACACTAATCGCGAGGTCTTGGCGCACTTCCCGTCCGTGAACGGCATCGCCGGCTGCGTCACCAACCAGCTTCATGAGTTCGGGAGCAGTCCGATTGACTTTGACACCGGCCTCATCGCAGGCAGAATACACCATATTCGGGACGTCATAGAGGTCGGTTCCATCGTCTACCGTCAATTGGACGGGTGCAGACAGTGCTTCGATGAAATCGACCGTTTCCCGTGCTTTGGCGACATTCTCTCGTGCCCGCGATTCAACACTGGACACATTGGCCCGGGATGTCCCGAGCTCGTCTGCGATATCGGCTTGGGGGATGCCTTCTTCGCGAAGCACTAAGATTTCAGCTTGTCGTCGAGTGAGGATGCTCGAATCAGGGTCGAAGCCAGTCCGGTCAAGCAGTGCGTCCACGTCTGGAACCGTCATCGATCAACCACGTCCCGGCAGGTCCTTATACTGAATTCGTGAGTCGAGGGTGGTTGCCGATAGAACATGGTTGCCGCAGTCGAACCAAGAGAGTCAGTTACCCCAGAAGTTCTCGCGGCTGCCCAGCCGCTCGCGGTCGTATCCTCGTTCAGTAGTCGATGACCTCTCCTCGTCCGACTCCGCGTCCGCGTCCGCGTCCGCGTCCGTTTCTGGATCGCTTTCTGTGGGTTCTTCGTCTGTGCCCTCAAGGGGTAATCGTTCAATTTCATCGGCACGCGCGTGGTTCGAGCGAACCTCTGTTATACGGACTTTTGCGCGCGCCTCAGGTAAGACACCGTCAACCATCACAATGAAGCCGTCGTCGGTGCGGCCCACTCCAGCTCCGGATTCATGGATGTCCTCAACGTCAACGATGACTTCCTCACCGATTTTCACTGGCTGCCGTTTCAGATCTTGGATCGGTTGATTGTAGTGAGAACACCACTCGGCGCCACCCCGATCACCGTAATGTTGACACCCCATCCCCTCTATGCGTTCAGAAAAACTGGGGCAATCATCCGCGAGTGGGCAGTCCGGCATAGCGATTGGTTGTCGTGGAGTAGATTAAACGCTTGTGGGTCGAAGCTCACGACAGGATTATTTTGTCGTGGAGCGCAGGGAGCGTCTCAACGGAACTGCCTCCGGCGGGTGGTACTACCGTGCGACACGTAGTGTATCCCGCCATGCTGCCGTTCCATCTGAGTGCCGAAGTTCGATCTCCATCACGGCTTCGTTTTTCACCCCCTGGACAGTGATAGTACAGAAGAACTTCCCTTGTTCGGAATACTCCACAGTATCGCCGGTGCTGGCGTCATGCTGACCGAGACGCGGGATGTCAAGCGGAGCGGCTCGGACCTCAAGGAACCTCATGTCGTCGTCTTCGAACTGTGTTACACATCCAGAGTGAGTATCGCCAGTTACGAACACTGTGCGGCCTTCGACGGCCTCTGCGACGACATCCAGAACCATGTTACGTTCGGCAGTATAGGCGTTAGCCCATGAAGTCGAATCATTTGGGACGTTAAACAGCGGGCCCGGTGAACACACCACGTTAAACGGAGCCGTCGAGGTCCGAAGGCCATCGAGCAACCATTCTCGTTGTGCGTCACCCAGCAGTGTTTTCTCACCTGTATCCGGTTTCGAGACGGGGTCGCGCCACCGGCGTGTCTCCGTGACCCAGATGTCGACGAGGCCACCACCGAACCGGTAGTAGATGTCCGGGTTCACGATACCTTCGTACGGATCGATAGTGTATTCAGGGATTTGATCGCCGTATGTGTCATTCTTGCCGTAATCGTGATCGTCGCGTTGTGTCGCGAAGTACGACTGATTGAGTATCGGGCGGAGTTCGTTGACGGAGAGCAGGTCCTTCCACATCCCGGCGTACCCGCTCTCGGTCTGGGCGAGCGGTCCGGATGCATCTAAGTAATTCAGATCGCCGTGCCAGACGAATGCGTCCGGATCGAACTCCGCGATGCTTTCGAAAGTCTCCCCGAACTGTGTGGCGCAGGACCCGATCGCGAGCGAAACTTCCTCTGGGGATCCCGACGACGGGAATGCCCGGACACTCCGCACCGGCCCAATTGATTCTCGATCGCCACGACTGAGTCTGGGTCGCCAGTAGAAACGCTCTCCTGGTGAGGGAGCCGGGATTCTGCTGAACGCAGTATTGTACCTGTTCACGGGCCCTGCATCGACGGTGCGGGTGCGCTCAAACGACGGCTCCGACGCTACCTCAATGGCCACAGTACAGGGAACGTCGCTGATCACGCCCACCAGTGCCCCCGGTGGCGTCGTGTCCGTCGTTGGCCGGAGAGACGTGGCTGCCACAGTCGCGGGGCGAGTGGCCGCAACCGATCCATCAGATGCCTCGTATTCGATTTCATCGAAGACGGTCGAACTGGCGAGTTCGGTTACCGTACGGTGGGCTTCCTCCACCGGCACTGGGGAGTTTCTGATGCCACCTTCGTCTCTCTCCTCGAAGTTGTCAGTTACCCAGAGTGCCCGCGCAGATTCCGTGCCAAGTGGCGTCCTCCAGTCCGGGCCGGCGCGGAAACCCGTCTCGGCGGTGCCCAGAACACCCGGGTCACCGGGCTGCTGGAGTGCTTCGGTCGCATCGAACACCGTATCCGAGATCATCCCGGGGGAGTCAGCAGGATTCAGACTGGCCTGTACTTCAGTTGGTGTCGTCCCCAGAACCCGGAGCGTGAGACGGATACGATCGCTGGCAAGGACTCCCACCGGACAGCGTGACAGCGTGCGCTCGGTTCCGTCGACACGAGCGATGATTTGTAGCGCGGCCGCTTCCCGATCAAGGACAGCTGCGTAGTACGTTCCCGGGCCACTCCGGCGGAGAACAACACCCGGTCCGATGCCGTGCTCAGTAATTGTCGCGGTTATCGCAGCGTTGTCAGCCCGAGCATCCATCCGGAAAACAGCAGCCTGCCTGTCCGATGGATAAATATTTGTGGCTGCTTCAAGCACCCCATCGCCGTCGATGACACGGAGGTTAGCAACGCCATCCTTCGCCCAGCCACTCCAGTCAGCCTGCTCGAAATCCTGCCGGAATCCGCGCTGGCCTCCGGATCCCAACTGGACTGCGTGGGGGTGGATGGCCCCTATCCCGATGTACGACAGAAAATCACGTCGGTCCATTACCCCGTTTTGGGGCCGCAATTACGGATAACCGTACTGCCGACTATCCTGGGGAGTTTATCAGTATTGGAGGATCACAGGAGTGGGCATTTCCGGGCAAGCACCTGTCTTCTACTCCCGGACGTATACGGCACAACGCTTTTTCCGGACCCATTCCGGCACCCCGTATGGCGCCAGATACCGGTGGTGATTCGTTCAAATCGGTATCCACCAGCCCTGACCGCCGGTCCGTTCTGCAGGCCATCGGTGTCACCCTGACTCTGCCGACGGTGTCTCGAAATACCGGTGGTGAGTCGACGCAGTCCGTGGACGCAAAACGATCCGCATCCGGCAGCGGATTACACCCGACGCAAAACAGTGTCCCCCATCGCCCTCCGCCACCTGGACCACCGGTCCTCTATGATTCATTGTCGTCGGCGCCACAGTTGCAGAACGATCCAGCGTCACGCTGGTCTGCAAACCCGTTGTTGGTCTGTGGAACTGACGCCTATGTCAACGGAGAGTACCTCTATCAGGATTACATCTACGACGACTACGGGGCTGATACAGCACCTCGTTCCGTCCCGAGCGAACCGAACACAGATGACAATAGCTCTGGAGATTTCCGCTATCCGACCGATCCAGACAGATACGCATATAATGCGGCTGATCTGCTCGAATTCCGAGCGAGATCGACACCCAACGGCATCGCCTATCGTGTCCGGCTGAACACGATGCTGGACCCTGCCGTCGCGGGTGTCGCCATCGGAATCGATACTGGCGGACGGGGTCGTTCCTCGTGGGGCTACGGGATCGGGTCACTCGGCGATCTCGAGTTGGATCATGTTGTCACGACTTGGGGGACAGCCGCCGAACTGGACGGTGAATCGATCCCCTCAAGCGTCGACATTGACCGGAACCAGATCGAGGTCGACGTTCCACTCAACCCCGGGACTGCCACCTGGCGACATTACGTCGTGGTCGGGCTCTTCGAAACCGATCGACGACGCTTCAAACAGATCCAGACCAGGCCGTCACCGACGCATCCCGGTGGTTCGAACGGCCGAGATCCACCTCCGATATTCAATGTTGGGTTTCGATTCGACGAGCCGCTGGACGCAGACCCCATACAGCCGACGGGATATCGAGAGGCTGCTCAGGCCACAGCACTAGCTGCCAGAGATATCTCGTCGTTCCACGCCGATATCGACTTTGCACGACTTCAGCCGCCAACACCCACCAGGTACCACATCCCCGAGTCGGGGTTCCTGAATAGACTGTACGCTTCCCGATTGGATCGTGGCGACGGGATCGACGCAGATGACGGGTCGTTCGTTGGGCCAATCCAGCCGTATAGTGTTTACCTCCCCGAAGACCGCAGCGGTGGATCAACTCCGCTCCATCTTTCCCTCCATTCAGGGACAAACACCCACAACGACTTTGGTGCCCACATGCCCAACCGGATCCGACAATTCTGCGAAGCCCGTGGAACGATTGGCCTGACGCCGCTCGCCCGGAGTACGAGCGGGTTCTACATGGGCGACGATGAGTACGCCGTTTTCGAAGCCTGGAACGACCTTGCGCATCGGTACGATATCGACTTTGGCCGCGTCACAATCGGTGGTCATTCAATGGGCAGCTACGGCACATACAAGCTGGTTGGAAGCTATCCAGACCTGTTTGCGTCAGCATTCACGACCACCGGTGCGACAGGCGATGTTTTTACCGACCGGAGTGCCGTCACCGGTGAGGAGACACACGACGTGACCCGGTTAAGTGAGAACCTCCGGCATGTTCCGATATTGATGTGGTACGGGGCAGCGGACGAACTCGTTCCACTCCCGACACCGCTCACCTACGAGCAACGGCTTCGGAACCACGAGTTCCGTCACGAGCTCGATGTCTTCACTGCCGACCACTTCATCTGGCCGCACCTGGATGAGTGGGACCGAGCTCAAGCGTTTCTCAACACACATGAGTCCGTAACCCGGGTCCCTGCCAGGATAACGTTCCGACGGATACCGGAATTCGAGAATGAGGATCTCGAACTGGGTCACGACAGCGCGTACTGGCTGTCAGACATACAAATCGAAGATACCGGCTCAAGCGGAGTCGTTGACGCTGCATCCGGCGCTGTTGAAACCGCCGAACCGATAGCCGTCCACTACGAAGCAACCGGAACCGAACCATTACCCTACGTAGCACGGGGTACCCGGTGGGAGACACCACGTGAGACAGTCCCGATACAGAACAGACTCGAAATGCGGTTGGACGACGTCTCAGCGGTAACTGTCTGGGTTGAGGAAGCTCAGCTCGAACCGACTGAACCACTCCAGCTCAGTGTCACCACCACAACACCGGTCACGGTGACACTGGCTGGACAGTTCGGAACGCGGAAAGAGTCATTCCAACCAGGGCAGACCACACGAGTCGTTACGCCCGACGGCTGAACCGCGTCTGCCCTGGAGACCTGAACTGGATTTCCGGCAACGGTGTTGGTTCTCCTGGGACCCCTGATATCCTCCGCCGTGACCACACCGTGTATGAATGTGGCTCTTCACTATAGATCAGTCGGGCAGCTATTTGTAGTCATCCCAGGAAACGATTGCCGTGCCTGACAACCACAGCACTGACAACGGTGCCGCAATCGGGCTCATAGACGCTGTCGCAATCGAAGTCGGCCTCATCGTCGGCGGAGCCCTCTTTGCGCTCGTTGGCGTCGGTATCGAGTTTGCAGGACAGGGTGTTGTCGTCTCGTTTACAATCGCGATGACGATCGCTGCGCTCAGTCTCGTTCCAACAGCGATGTTGGGTGCATCGTTCCCGACCACGTGCGGCCACTACCGGCATCCGGCCAGGTTTGTCTCCTGACCACTGGCATTCATCACAGTCTGGGGACTGGGGATCAGCATGTTCACCGGCGGCTTACCGCTGTATGCCCTGACCGCCGGCGAGTACCTGGTCCGTCTCGCCTCAATATCAGCGAGAGTAAGCGGTATCTTGGTGCTAACGGGGTTCTTCGTGGTGAACCTGTTCGGGATCCGAGTCGCCGCCCACACAGTTCATCATGTTCGTCGCCCTAGTCGGCGCTCTTGGCTCGTTTATCGTTCTTGGAGTCCCAGCGATCGATCCCGCGAAACTCTCGCCGGTCTCCACGGCCAGCCCACTGGGGATTCTCGTCGGAGCTGGTGTCCTCGGCTTGACCCCGAGGCGGTTCACTATTACCTTCGAATGAACTATTATGGGGTGAGAGACACCTCTGAAACGGAGTTACCGAGATAATGACCGTCGAAACCACTGGTGTTGTAGGGGCGGGACTCATGGGGCGGGACATCGCCGGCCTATTCGCGAACGCCGGCTATCCCGTCACGGTGATCGACATTGATGACGATGTTCTCAGTGATGCACAGGCGTATCATGAATCCGAGCTGGCAGGCGAACTACGTACCGGGGGCTTTGCCGTGCAGGAACCGCTTGTGGATCGAATCAGCTATGGAACGAACCTTTCGACCGTTTCAGATGTCGATTTCGTCGTCGAAGCAGTCCCGGAACGCCTTGCGTTGAAGCGGGACATCATGGCGTCACTTGAGGACATCCTGGCTCCTGAAGCGGTCATTGGGACCAACACCTCGTCGCTGACACCGGGGGATGTGGCCGCCAACCTGTCCCATCCAGAGCGAGTTGTGCTGTTCCACTTCGCGAACCCGCCACTTCAGCGCGACATTGTGGAGATTTCCGGCGACGATGCGGCAGATCGAGCCCTGGAGGTTGCCTGGGATATGGCAGAAGCGATCGATCGTAAACCCATCCGACTGCATCAGGAATACCGGGCAAATGGACTTTCGCGTCTGTCGGCGAGCATTAAATGCGCGGCGACATGGGAGCTGCTCGAAGCCGATCCGGCGGCGATAGACACGGCTGCGACCGCCATCGGCTTCGATCGTGGACCGTTGGAACTCATAGACCTCATCGGGATTGATGTCCACCTCGCAACCATCGAGAATCTCACAGAGGCCTACGGCGACCGATATAAACCTCCAGCGGAGATCCACAACCGCATGGATCGAATAGTTGCTGACGGCCGGTTGGGCAAGAAGTCCGGTGAAGGATTCTTCGAGTGGGACGGCGAGGACTGTCTCGTTCCAATGCCGGACGAGTCACACGACATCCAGCCGATACTCGCCGCGCTCGTCAATGAAGCTCACCACCTCGTAGGGGATGGTGTCGCCGACGAGTCAACAGTAAACGAGATACTCAAACGCGCTGGGGGTAGCGATGTCGGACCGTTCGACCTCGCTGACCTGCTCGGGCAAACCGATCTCCGGAACACCCTAGCGACACGCTATCAGGAGACGGGCGCGACTGTCTACAAACCCGTCTTTTGACCAGCAGATGGCCGGTCTGGACTTTACCTGCCAGTGGGTGGAATCCACGTTGTGAGACTACGGGTTTGAGAGACAGGGTCAACATACCAGAGAGCTAGGGCCATGACGGTCTGAGAGAAGGCGGCTTCGAGAGACATGCCACTGGGGTATATCGTCGCGGGTTTGGTGAGGATTGAGCTTGATGCTAGACGAGTACGGGTGGGACAGCATATGGGTCGACCTGGACGTCAAGCAGCGTTGGTTCGTCGCTCTCGATAGCTACCGGAAGTGCCTCAAGCAACTCGTCGGGAGTCTCAATATGGACGCCGCGACATCCAAAACCGCGGGCAATGGCAGCGTAGTCGACGCCCGCACGGAAGTCGGTTGAGAGCTGGAAATTGGCGGTGCCGATCTGGCTTGCCTTCGACGAACCAAGGCCGTCATTATTCAGGACGACGATGGTCACCGGGAGAGTCTCGCGAGATGCTGTCTCCAGGTCGGCTATGTGATAGCCGATACCGCCGTCACCGGTGAGCGCGACAACCGGGGTGTCAGGGCGGGCAAGCTTGACACCGAGGGCTTGCGGAAGACAGACGTTAATGCCGTCGCTCCCACGGGCCTGGAGATACCCCAGTCCCGGAGTTTCGACCTCGTAGAATGCCCCCGAAAAGAAGCCGGAGTAACTCGTCGCGCTGACGAGAATCCCGTCGGCTGGAATGACCTCGTTCAGTGCAGCGATGACACGGGCGGGCGCAACAGGGACAGCGTCGCTACCTAGATCGTCCTCGTGATTGCGTCGCCACACGGCTCGATCATCAGCCAACGATTCGATTCGACGGGCCCGGGAGGCATATGGCGTCGCGTCAAGGCCGTCGAGTAATGTCCGGAGTGTCGCACGCAAGTCGGCCTGGATCGGGAGATCGACATCGTAGTTTCGTCCGAGCCAGCGTCGATCGAGGTCGATGTGGACGATTGCAGCGTCATCAGAGATCTGCGACCAGCCGACTGTTGTCAGGTCGCTGAAGCGCGTGCCCATCCCTACCACGAGGTCAGCGTCTGCAAGAGCATCATTGGCGACCGTACAGAACCCCCAGCGGCCCGCAACGCCGAGGGCGAACGGGTCGGTTTCGGCGACAGCACCTTTGCCGTTGATCGACGTGACGACCGGCGTGTGGGTCTGCTGTGCGAACCTGGTCAGCTCTTCGCTTGCATCCGCTCTGATGACACCCTCACCGGCGAGGATGATCGGCCTCTCGGCGGACTGCAGCCGCTCGAGCAGATCCGTGACGCGGGCCGCGTTCGGTTCTGGGCGATCAAGTGGATATGTCGCCGTGATTTCGCTGGCGGTTTCGTACGTGCATGGTTCATCGAAGATGTCGCCAGGGAGGTTCACATGGGCTGGTTTCGGGACTCCAGTTAGCATCTGTCGAATCGCTGTCTCGATCGCCTCCACGGCTCTGTCAGCGGATTCTGCATCGAACGTGAACGTGGTATGAGGCGACATGATTGCCTCGTTGTCGGCGTCTTGGATGACCTCGCGCCCCCGGATGTCCCGTTCGTTATCCCCGGTGAGCGCAAGGACCGGGCTGGACGCTCCGGCGGCTTCACAGAGACCGGCGCTAAGGTAGGCCGCCCCAGGGCCGCCGACGCCGTCGACGACGCCGACGGTCCGGTTGGCACGCGCATAGCCGTCGGCCATGAGAGCTGCACTGGTCTCGCTCCGGGCGAGTACGTGTCGCAGTGATGACTCAGCGAGACTCGAATAGTATGGGTCCATCTGTTCGCAGGGGAAGCCAAATACGGTGTCGATGCCACCTCTCTCAAAGAGGGTGATGATCTGGTCGGTTGGGTCTGTCATGATAAGCTCGAGTTCGACCGCCGAAGCAGCAAATAGAGCGTGTTACGGGCCGTACCAAAAGTCTATCTCCGGGGAACGCTCCATCAAGTATCCGGGGGTATCGCCGGATCTGCCGATGAATGAGTTAGATTGGTGACGATGGGAGCCGGCAGTCGAGAAGGTGCCTCTGGTGTGCTAGCTGCCGGTTTTCATGTCAGCTGTGTATGGCCGCTACCGTCTGAGGGTCAGGCAAGAGGGGTGCGTTCGACGACAGTCCCGTCGTATGTGGGATACTGTTCGACGATTTCGCCTGTCTCGATATCGCCGTCTTCGATCATCTCTTCGAGCAGCCACCACGCAACCTCGATGTGGTTTGATTTCACCGTGTAGAATTCCTCCGGGACACCGAGGGTCTGGAACTGCTGTGTCGAGACGGGTGTTTTCCCGTACACAATGGTTCCGTCATCGGTGATTTCATCGAACTCCCGACGGATATTCCGTGCCATTCGCTTCAGGCGAGACCGGTGCTGGGCGGCGTCTTTGAAGACACTGGTACAGAAATAGACCTGTTCATGATCACCCATCTCACGAAGAATCTCGTGTGAACCCTCAACAGCAGACATATGCCCGTTTTTACGTTCGAACCCAGCTTCCTGCATGCGGCGGTAATTCCCATCTGACATCTCAAATTCATTGATGTTACAGAACTCAGCGGCGCCTTCATCCAGGAACTCCAAGAACTCCCGTTCAGCTCGGATACCAGGTATTTCGAAAGCCGGCGTGATACCCGCTTCTCTGGCTGTATAGAGTATCTCCTCCCATTCGGTGCCATGGAGGGCGCCCCACTGGTCTAACGGCGGGTGGAATCTGATCTCGTCGAGACCGGCGGCAGCCAGCCGCTGCATGTTCGGTTGGCCACCTGGAATGCCGGTATACAGATGAATGTGGTGATCGGAACCGAATTCATCCTTGAGAAGTCTGATATACCGACAGGTTCGATCCAGAACCTCTTGTGGCTCACCGCCCGTGATCGATGAGCCAAGCGCATCCATTCGTTTGGCTTCGGTGATGATATCTTGCTCGTCCTCCACGGGTCGTTCATTCGCGTAAACCTGTGAGACATTCTTCCGGTTTTCACCGAGAGGACAGTAAAAACAGTCGCGCTGGTCACAGTAGCCATAGACAAAAAGAACCATCTTTCCGCCTTTCGCACACTGTTCACAGCCCTTCGAAAGCATCAGTATACAACTGTATATTCCCGAACGGGGAAAAATTGCACGTTACTCGCCGGCAACCGGTGGATACCTTCCTGATGGTCACCGCCCGGTATCGATGACGCAATATGGTAGTGTCGCATGTCCATTAGCATGCCTCAATCGCGGCGGCAATACATAGCCACCATCGCAGGCGGGGTGACCGTTGGATTGACCGGCTGTGCAGGAGAGTGGACACCATCTGGTACGGCGTTTTCTGCACAGACAGCTGCTCTCCCCGATGACGTCCAAGGTGTAACCGGCTATAGCCATTATCGAACCCGGGATGAAACGATTATGCATCAGGTGACCCGCTTCGGTGTCACGTTCGACGTCAACGTAACAAACGTGATCGGAGAGTACGATCAGGGTATCGAATTAGGCATTCTTGGTGGTCGATTACAAGCGGCTGTGTTTGCCACAC
>CAZSSY010000071.1:0-15085 GCA_964609565.1 uncultured Natronomonas sp. | reverse complement strand
AGAACGACCGCCACGCTTCGCTGTTCTTGCGCGTGACCTGTTGGACAGTCGCGCTACCGACGACACCGTTGTAGCGTCCCCGATACTCGGAGGTGTCCCAGACGCCGTCGTCACCGAAGTAGTTCTGGCGACGTTCGTAGGTCAGTTCGTTCCACAGCGAGGCGGAGGCATCAAGTAGTCGTCGAAGGCACTCTTTATCGGTCTCGGTCTGTGGCACGACCTCGAAGGTGTTGACGCGCTTCATGCGTCCTCACCCGCTTGTTCAGCGATGTAGCGTTCGACAGCACCCTTTTCGGCGCTTCCCGCTGTTCCGACGTAGTACGAACGAGTCCATTTCACGCGGTCGTCGTACCGTTGGTTGTATTTGCGAGCGGAGATGCCCTTGACCCAGTTGACGATGAGTGACGGGGCGTTCTTGGGTGACTCCCGATGAACAGGTGTATGTGGTGGGGCATGACCTCGGACTCGGCCAGTTCGAGGCCCTTGTCCTTACAGACTTCCGTGAAGATGGTTTCGAGACGTTCCTTGATCTTCCCCGTCAGGTGCGAACGCCGATATTTCGGCACAAACACTATGTGGTAGTAGAGTTCGTATTTCGCGTGACGGGTACTCTTTACCGTCTATGCATATAATTGTTGTCAGATGGCATAAAGATGGTGTTGGAACGCCGTCTGTTCCATCATCCTCGGCCGAATACTGTTGGTCGGTGTCATCCCCGCCCTGAAGGACGAGGCTTTCGCCTCGAATTTTCCGTAAGTTTCAACCGAATACTGGTGTGCTGCCGGGTGGACGTTCCACTAGACGAGGAGAAGGACACCCAGGAAGATGGCGGCGAAGAAGGCCAGACAGAGCATGACCCTGAATACGACTGTGATATATGGTTCCTCACGGATGAGGCTCCGGTCTGCGGACTGGGGCTGAAATAACCGCTCGCGGAGAGCCAGCATCGAGTATCGTTCGTCTCGGTGGTCTCCACCGGGGTCTAATCTGGCGGTCCCACAGACACATGCCGCTGGCGGCTGGTCGTAGGTCCGGCCGCAGTCAGGACACCGCCACATATGCCGAACACTAGGCAGTCGAGCGGTAAAATGGTTACCAGACAGCGAAAGCAACCAGAAAATAACCGGTCACAGCCATGTACGGGGATGGATGCCAGCGTGACCGTGTGATGACGGCGGCCTTCTCTACAGGATGTTCATTTCGGTGAGTCGCTCGGGGAGATAGGTGTCGGTAACGAAATCCAGGCCACGGGAGGCCAATGCTTGTTGTTCTGCCTTCTTCTCGATGTCTAACTGAAGTTCGATCTGTTCGGTCCAGAAGTCGTCTTGGAAGCGGGGGTCTTCGAGTTCACTTTCGAGTGCATTGATGTCGGAGTCGCTGAGTGGATCGGTTGGGAGGTCATAGTCGACGATGTCTTCCGGCCTGATACCGATGAATTGTGCTGGTGGTGTAGCCAGATATTCGGAGAGGTGGGCTGATTTAATGGACCCGTAAGCGACGGAGGCGAAAATCCGGTATGACCAGGGGTCGCCGTCGGTGAAGACGACGACTGGAAGGTCAAGTTCGTCATGTAACCGCCGAGTGATGCGGCGGGTGGCGCGTGCTGGCTGGCCTTTGAGGTGGACGATGATCACGTTGTAGTTTTCATCGAACCCGTTTTCAACGAGACGATCTCGCATTCCACCGGTTTCGACACAGAGGACGAAGTCGGCATCGTTGTCGAGGAATTCGATGGTATCTGGGTTGTTCGGGATCTGGTAGCCGCCTTCGCCGACGTCTTCTTGGCAATGGATTTCACGTTCGCCGCGTCGGGTTTGTTCACGGAGGAACAGTGGCCCCATGATGGTGGCGCCGGATTCCTCGGGTCGCATGTGGAAGTCTTCACGGGTGACGCCACTCACGATCTCGAGGTCTTCGACGAGTTGATTCGATTCGTCCTGGGTATTGAACTGGGCGCGTTCTTCTTCCCACGATTCGGAGAGATAGTAGAGTTCTCGGAGGGTGGATGACCGGTCTTCTTCAAGTTGTGTTGCCAGAAAGTCGATGGCATACACCGCTTTCAGGAGTTTCTGGGCGCCTTGCACCGTGTTTGCTGATCGGGTGGAATGGCTGTCACCGTAGACCCAGACGTTTTCCGCTTCGTCGAACACGATGTTGCTTTTGGTCCGGGTTGGAATCTGCATGCTTGGGACGTTCCCGACAGCGAATTGATCGTAGAACTCTGCGGCGAGGTCGATGAGTTGTTCGCGAGCAAGCTCGTCTTTAACTGTGGTTTCGTCGGTACTCATGGTTATGCATTCACCGTTAGTTTCTCCGCCTCGACGCCATCAATTGAGACATCGAAGTCAGCATCGCCATCGATCTCGTATTCGAGCGTTGCAGTCTCACCGCCGGCAATCCGGGGTGACCATTTGAGGAACCACTCACCGTCCATTTCCACGACGTTGGCCTCATCGTGTGCGCCGGGGTCAGCGGTCGTGATTTCCGTCACGTCGGGCTCGATGATGGTGTCGCTATAATTGTGGATAGTGAGACGGACGGTAGTCTTGTTGACGTCTCGGTCGACGAGGACGTTATTCATGATTCTGGCTAGGGAATCGTCGATTTCGAGCGGTTCACCGCCGGTGACTTCTGAGAGTTTCTGAGCCATCTGAGGGAGGATTTCCGCGATCACCGTTTGTTTCCGTCGTCGCTTTTCGAGGGATCGTCGTTTGTTGAGATAAGATTTTAACTCGCGGGCTGCTTCCCGAATGGCCAGTTCGATTTCGTCTTCGATTTCGGGGATGTTCGCGATGGCGTCTTTGGACTCACTCGTGAAGGGGACATTTGTCGATGCGACATGGACCAGGAGGACGGCAGGACCGTTCGGCATGCCCCTGCCACCTGGCTGGTCGAGTTCGTAGTTCCGCCAGTTAATTGATTTCACAACATCGACAGTGGCACACGCGCCGCGTTGGTAGACTAATGGGACGCGGTTTGCGAATCGGAGCATCTCGATTTGGCCGTCGTCTTCCATTTCACCTCCGTATGCGATTCCAGCCTCAACGACAAATGGATCTCCGCCATGAACTTCAGCATCGCGGGTTGCCGCCGCATAAAAGTCCGCGTCGTATTCTTTCTCCAGCCCGGCTTGGACCAGATCCTCTGATATCGGGGCGAGACACCCGGTCGGCGGCGCAAGGATATCTGTCTCCCGCATGGCGTCAAGGAGTTGAGCTGCTGCATCGCGGTTGTCTGCGATGGTCGTGACGTTCGGCACATCATCTGGAACGGTCACCGCGCGCTGCCAGAGGACATCCGTCACGTTGTCCCGTGCGGTCTCGCCAAATGTCGCGTCGGCGTGCTGTTCAGTCATCTCTGCTGACCGATCGACAAAGTCCCGGAGTATCTCACGGGTGACGCGGTTTCGATGGTCGTCTTGGTCGTCGAACTTTGCAGCGAGACGCTGGGCTAACCCGTCTATGGCAGCGTCGTCTTTGCGGCTTGTTGTGGCTTCGTTGACGAGTCCATAACAATCACTGATTCGGTCAGCTGTGACGGCAGTCCAGGCGCCGTCGACCGCGTTTTCACGGACAGTTGCGCCGAATGTCTCATCGAACTCGTCTTCAATCGCGTCGGCTACATTCTGCACTATTTCACCGATCTCGGAGTAGGCAATCCGGTCTCGCTCTGTCACGACCTCGGCGACTCTGGCCGCAAACGCCGCCGTTGCGTCGGCGCTCTTATTCGCGACCGCGTCATTGACAGCTGATTCCACGGTAGTATCAGTGTCTGCACCGGGTGGTGACCACGTGATTTCCCGCCCGTAATGACGGTCACGGAAGTTGTTGATCACGTTTGTGGCGGTTTTCCCGCCCACGCGAGTGAACTCTCCTTGGAGAAATCCTGATACGGAGTATGAATCCGTGGCATCAAGCATCTTCAGCAGTGTGCCGAGTTCGACTCCGTGGGGATGCGGCCTGATTTCTTCGGTGTCAGGGGGGAGTTGATCGGTTGCCCGTTCGAACTTGGCGGAGCGTTTGGGTTCGTGGAACTCAATGCGAGCGTGCGGGTTGACCACCGCTGTATATTTGATATAATCATTGAGTTGTTGGCGAGCGCGGAGATTCGCTTCCATTTCAAGTTCTATCCGGGTCCCATGCGGACGGTCCCATGATGCCGCTTCTTCGACATCGATCTCTGGTTCGTTGGTATCCGTATCGATTGTCAATTCGAAATATTGGGCAGTGTCACCGTTGTTTGTCTTTGATGTAATCTTTGCAGGTTTACCCGATGTGAGCTGCGAATAAAGGACAGCTGCGGAGATCCCGATACCTTGTTGGCCGCGGCTGTTTTTCACGCTTATCGCGCCGTCGTTGGCAACGACAAAGTTCTCGTCGTGGCCAGTTGCGCCAGGCACCGAAATATCGTACACGTATTCGGGAGGTTCGGTTTCCGTTACTGAGTCAACCCGCAGTAAACAGAGATCGCTGTCGGGCATCTCATGAAGTGTCTGGATCGTCTCCCAGAGTGTGTATAGACGTTCAGTCGGGTGGTTGTCTGCATCGATGAGCCCGGTCTCTCTGAGGAACGTGGTGGCGGGTGATGACTCGATCGGGTCTCCCGCCATAATAGACTCGATGCATGATTGATATGTTGCTGCTTCGACCAGGGTGTTGCCGATGCCGGCGTCGAAGAGTAAACCTGGGATTGTCTGGGGAACCGTGTCATCAGCCATAGCACCATCCCGAATACTGATGTTGTCCAAGCCGTCGCCCGGAACGCCGGTGTCCCAGGTTGGGAGTTCCTGGTCGTGGTTATCAGCGGTCAGGTGGGTCACGATGGATGTGGGAACCTGCACGCGATACCGGGTTTCATCGGGGTGTGGGTCAGCACCGGGTGTGTCCGTCGCGTGTGTCTCAGCGACCACGCCCTGCATATTCCACAGGATGGAGAGGTCCCGAGCGAGGCGTTTACTCGGGGTGACGAATGCGAGTGTTTGGCTCTGTGATGGATCGTTCCTCTCGGTGGAGTGGTAGAGTGTGGTGAGGAATCGGTGTTGCAGCCGGGACGGTGTATTGAAGAGTAGGCTGGGGAGTTGCGTGGTCGTGTCTGTGGCGGTACAGATCGAGGTGAGGAATCGTTCCCAGGGTATCGTGTCGGTTGAGAGCTGGTGATTCGGGGATGCTGTGGGTGTACTCGCGGGTGTGGACGTGGCTGTTCCAGCGGACTGGATGGGTGGCGCAAGGGGACGGGGGGTGACGTGGGTGTCGGATATCTCGTGGGTGAGCCGCTCTGAAATGGTGTTATGAGAGAGGTAAGTTGCTATGAGGTCGATGAGGTGGGCGTCGATCGGGCGGGTAACGGGGAGGGGGGCGTCGGCATCATCGTGGTGGTGTTTGATGACACTGTTGGCGGCTTTATCTTCCCATCCGAGACGGAGGACGGTTTCGAGCGGGAGGCATCCACGTTCGATGTGGGCGTCCGTGAGGTGGGAGTGTGGGATGTCAACGCCGTTGTGGTGATGATATGGTTGCGTGGCGGTGGCGGTGTGATGGCGTTGTGTATTGGATTCAGTGGCGGTGAGTTCGCGGAGAGTGTCTGGGTCGAATCCGTAGACGAAGAGGGAGGCGTCGTGGTTGCGGCACTGACTGGCCGAGAGATAGTTGAGGACGTTGATTGAGGTAATGGGTTCGTCTGGTGTGGGGAGGCTCCGAGGGGCGAGGATGTGGTCGCCCGATTCGAGGTCGCTGGCGGGGATTTCGCGGGGTGTGCCGTCTTGCGAGAGACTGAAGAGGCTGTGGTTCCCGGTGACGGTGACAGTTCGGCCGTTCTGGGTCGTGATTTTGTAGGTTTGTTCGGCGGTGCGATGGCGGATTGCGTGCGTGATTGGTTGCCAGGATGTTTCGTGTGTGTCTCGGTTGAAGGTGGGTGCTTCGATAGCATCCGGGATTGCAGCAGTAGCCGGGCCTTCGTCGGCGAGATATGCGTCACAGAACCGACCGATTGGGATGAATTCAATTTCGCCGTTCCGTCGGACGAGAATGCGTTGATCTGGGGTGAGTGATTGTTCGCGGGCGTGGAATCGAGAGCCATAGAGGAGTTTCCCGAAGACTTTCGGGATTTGGGCTTTGGTGATTCCGGGCCCGTTGTCTTCGACGATGACCCGGTAGTAACTCCCTGATTCTTCAATTTCAATGTAGATATCCGGGGGGACGCCGGCTTCTTCGGTGGCATCGAGTGCGTTGTCGACGGCTTCTTTGACAGCGGTTACGAGGGCTTTGGCGTCGCTGTCGAAGCCGAGCATTTGCTTGTTTTTCTCAAAAAACTCAGCGATAGAGATGGAGCGTTGGCTTTGGGCGAGTTCCTCAGCGATGGCCTCGCTCCCGCTGCCTTCGCCGAGTTGTGACTGATACGAGGGCATTCATCTCGAAGGTAACTCGCTTAGTACGTAAAACCCCGTCGAGAACACGGTGAAAGTGAAATAGGGCGGTCGGACATACCGTCAGTCGAATGTCAGACATACGGCTGACCAACACCACCCTCCGCCCCCACACCACTGCTTCATTGAACCTGTTTCATGGCAATCATGCGCCATGCCGCCTTTCAATCGGAGTGAAGTGGCGGTCAAGTGAGCAGTATTCCTCCCCAAAGGACCCTGTTGAGCCAGTCACCGCACCCCTCGGGGGTTGACCAGACCATCACTAGTCATCTCGCTGTCTGTGGAGCGAATTCTTTTATTGGATGCGTGTGGGGAGCCGGCATGGTCGTCGATGTCACTATACGAATCCTCAATCGGACGGGCAGCACACTCATCGCCGGGTTCGAAACAGCAATTCCACGTCTCGTCGCAGGCCTCGTGTTCGCGATCTTCGCGTATCTGGGTATTCGCCTCGTCCTCGCGGTCCTCCGGTTTGTCTTGACACAAATATATACCGAGCGACAAACCCTTATCATCCAGCTTTTTGTCATGCTCGCCGGGTTGGTTCTCTGGTTTGGAGCAATCTTGACATTCCTCAAGATCGTTGGTCTTGGCGATATTGCAGCCAGTCTGGGAACGGCCGTGGGCTTCATTGCGCTGGGCATCTCGTATGCGCTCTCAGATATGATAGAGGACAGTGTCTCTGGAATCTATCTTCTCAGAGATCCCGACTTTGAACTCGGTGATCGGGTCGTCACCGATGACGGGACAGAAGGCAGGGTTACCACGATTGAAATCCGGAAAAGCCGGTTTGACCTCGACAATGGTGATACGGTCATCGTAGCGAACCGGGACGTTGAATCAGGATGGACCAAACGGGCACAACCGTAACGAGCCATCATCCTGTCCTGGTGGTAAGTATTGCTTAGTGCAAGTGATTCGTGGAGAATGTGTCCGATGTGGATGCGACCGGATACCGGCCTTTTATCCGGGGGGCACGGGGTTTGAAATTAGGGGCTTTACTTTATTGAATGGAGATTGCGCGCCCGCGCGTGCGGGGGTTTTATCACAGGCCGGCGGTAAGGGGCGGGTAGGTATCCAGATGTCTGAGGAGAGTGAATATAGTGCCGGACAGATTCAAGTACTGGAGGGGTTGGAAGCCGTCCAAAAACGCCCGGCTATGTATGTCGGGTCGACTGACGCTCGCGGCCTCCACCATTTGGTGTACGAGGTAGTGGACAACGCCATTGATGAAGCGCTCGCCGGGTACTGTGACGCTATCGAAGTAGTACTTGAAGCCGATGGCTCCGTGACCGTAACCGATGATGGGCGAGGTGTGCCCGTCGACACGCATGAAGATTATGACCGTCCAGCAGTCGAAGTCATCATGACAGTATTGCACGCGGGCGGCAAATTCGACAGCAAATCCTACCAAGTCTCCGGTGGTCTCCACGGGGTCGGTGTCTCCGTCGTGAACGCGTTATCATCCACTCTCGACATCACGGTGAAACGAGATGGTGTCGTCTGGCAGCATCGATTCGAGAATGGCGAACCACAGGGTGATCTGGAAAAAGTCCGGGAGATGGAGAACGAAGAAACATCCGGGACCTGTGTCCGATTTTGGCCGAACGACGATATTTTTGAAACTACGGAATTCAATTTTTCGACACTTGAATCGCGGCTTCGTGAGCTGGCATTCCTGAATCCTGGCGTCGAGATCACGATTCGGGATGAGCGCCAAGACGACCCCGCGACTGCAACATTCGAGTTTGACGGCGGTATCCGCGAATTTGTCGAATACCTCAATGAGACTCGAAACAGCCTCCATGAAGACATCGTATACTTCGAGGATGAAACAGATGATATCCACGTAGAGATTGCAATGCAAGCAACAGCGGGCGTCCAAGGCTCTATCCATGCCTTCGCCAACAACATCAATACGCGAGAAGGCGGGACGCATCTAACCGGATTTAAAACAGCTTTGACCCGAGTGATTAACGATTATGCGACATCGAATGGAATGCTGGCCGATCTTGAGGGAACCCTGAAAGGCGAAGACATCCGAGAAGGACTCACTGCAGTCATTTCAATAAAACATCCAGACCCACAGTTCGAGGGGCAAACCAAAACAAAGCTTGGAAACAGTGAAGTACGCGGCATTGTCGAAAGCGCGGTCCACGAACAATTGTCGACATATCTTGAAGAGCACCCCGACACCGCAGAGGCAATCATTGCCAAGGCAGTCGAAGCCGCGAAAGCTCGGAAAGCCGCCAAGAAAGCCGAAGAACTGACCCGGCGCAAATCAGCATTGGAATCGACATCATTACCTGGCAAACTCGCTGACTGTCAAACCCGCGACCCCGATGACGCTGAATTATTCGTCGTTGAAGGCGATTCAGCGGGCGGCTCAGCCAAGCAGGGCCGAAACCCCGAATTCCAAGCGATCCTCCCCATTCGTGGGAAGATACTCAACGTGGAGAAACATCGACTCGATCGAATCCTCGAAAACAACGAAATCAGGAATCTGATTACGGCAATCGGGACAGGGATCGGCGATGAATTCACACTCGATGATGCCCGATATAAGAAAATCATCCTGATGAGTGTCGATGGTGAAGAACATGGATTCATTCGCGACGACGACGGCCACATTCGATTTATCGAAATCGGTCCGTTCATCGATCACGTCATCGACGCCGACGGTGAGGGATACGACGACTACGAAGTCCTCTGTTTTGACCGCGAGAGTTATGCAACTCAGTTCCAGGCGATCGATCAAGTCATTCGACACCCGATTGAGGAACAACTCTACCAAATCGCCACTGCCACTGGTCGCACACTGAAAGTCACCGCATCCCATAGCGTCTTCGTACATCGAGACGGACAGGTTGCTCTGGCCAATGGCGACAGTATCCAGCCAGGCGATCGGGTAGTTGTGCCACAAACGGCCCCCCTCTACGGGGAACGAGACGATGAAACGATCAACCTGCTGGCCGACCTCTGGCAGGACCACCACGACCTCTCAGCCGACATCTATGCACGAATCCACAGTCTTGAAGGCGAAACATCTGCGCCTGATCGCCATGACCAGGCGGTTGCAGACGGGGGTGACGCGACCGCACCCGCACCTGGACCTGTACCTGTCCCTCGTGAGCAGCCAACGGAGGCTTACACCACGCATCGCTCCGATGACCAGCAACCAAGCGAGCCGGGAAGCCACCCGTCGAAGACTGCCGAAACACCCCCTGTGGGTGGCCGTCACCAGCTAGCAGACACATGCGTACCTGGCACTGAGGGCTCCGACAGCGACCTTCCGATCGCCGAGGCGGATCAAATCACGCTGTCCGTCACGCCGCCCGCTGCCTCCGATGGGGAAGATGCAATCTCAGCACAGCTGACGATTACCGAGTCGTTCTTGGAGCTTGTCGGGTTTTACACGGCCGTTGGCACGTGGACACCCGGTGGCCTACAATTCTCACGGGCGACGAGAGCCGCCGATGCGATCGACCAGTATCATGAGATAGTGAAGGACGTGTTTGATGTAGAAACACTCCTCCGTGCCGTCGAGAAGGACACCGACCGGATAACGTTCCAGAACCGAACTATCGCCGTGATTTGGCGGCATGTATTCGAAATGGATTGGGACGGACCGGCAGACAAGACGATCCCCGATCTGGTGTTCAATGTCTCGAAACCGTTACAATTGGCGTTTCTCCGGGGTTATGCCAACGGGAATGGCATTCGGTCCGAGAACCAAGTCCGATTGCCAACTGCGTCACACGATATTGCCAGTGGCCTCCAATATTTGCTCGCGGCTCATGGCGTAGTCGCGACCGTTGACCGTCCTGACTCCGAGGCGGCCACAGCAGACCCGAGCTCCGCCGAAGCGATGTCAGCCAGGAAACGATACACACTGACAATTCCCGATCGAACAGCCCCTGACACGATCCGTGAAATATGGCCCGAGGACAAAAGCAGCAACGGGGATGGCGACGAAGACGACGGTTACACACAGGAGTCGCTGGATCGTGACACGCCTGGATCTGTCACTGCGTATGACGATGTTGGAGGGGACCTTGTGAGTCTCCCAGTTACATCTGTTCGCCCGGTTGAGCCATCAGGCGAGTTCGTGTATGACTTTTCGGTCGAAGGTCATGAGAACTTTGTTGCGGGGAGCGGCGGGATTTGTGCGCATAATACCGATGCTGATGTCGATGGGGCGCACATTCGAACGCTTCTCCTCACGTTTCTCTACAGACATATGACACCGTTGATTGAGGCGGGATATGTGTATGCGGCGCAACCGCCCCTGTATCGCATCCGGTATCAAGGGGAGACGTATGATGCTATGACAGAAGCGGAGCGAGAACAAATCATTGCAGACGAGTGTGGCGGCAATCCGAGTCAAGTGCAACGGTTCAAGGGCCTCGGTGAGATGAATCCCGAGCAGCTATGGGAGACAACGATGAATCCCGAAAATCGGTTGTTGAAACAGATCAGTATCGAAGATGCCGCTGCGGCCGACCGGATGTTCAGCGTCCTGATGGGGGATGCCGTCGAGCCCCGGAAGCAGTTCATAAAACAAAACGCCGACGACGCCGAGTGGGTAGATATCTGATGGTCTCAATCGTGGACATCCAACAATGAGTTCAGACCTTCCTGACACACCTGATGCCCCGGGTGAAGAGATAACGCCAGTCCGTATCGAAGACGAGATGGAACAGTCATATATCGACTACGCGATGAGTGTTATCGTTGGACGGGCATTGCCCGACGCGCGGGATGGGATGAAACCGGTGCAACGCCGGATATTGTATGCAATGCACGAGATGGGGATTACGTCAAATACCGGTCATCGAAAATCCTCCTCAATTGTCGGTGAGACAATGGGGAATTACCATCCACATGGTGATAGCGCGATTTATGATGCGCTTGCACGGATGGCACAGGACTTCTCTCTCCGCTATCCCCTGATTGATGGACAAGGGAATTTCGGATCGGTCGATGGTGACCCACCAGCGGCGATGCGGTACACCGAAGCGCGAATGGCGCCGATCGCGGAGGAGTTGCTGGCTGACATTGAGGCCGAAACGGTCGATTTCGCGCCGAACTACGACGACCGATTAACCGAGCCGGCGGTCTTGCCGAGTAGAGTCCCGAACTTACTGATCAATGGGGCATCCGGGATTGCAGTCGGGATGTCGACAAACATCCCTCCACACAATCTAAGCGAAGTCATCGCGGCTGCTATCCACGTGATCGACAACCCTGAGTGCGGCGTCGGAGAGCTCATTCAGACACCTGATTCTGATGGATTTATTCAGGGCCCTGACTTTCCGACCGGTGCGACGATCATCAACCGTGAGGGGATCTGGGATGCCTACACCGAAGGCCGTGGGCGGCTCCGAGTACGCGCGAATATGGAGATTGAATATCGTGACAAAGGCGGTGATGCAATCATCGTACGCGAACTCCCGTATCAAGAAAATAAGGCTCGGCGGATTGAACGCATTGCCGATGACGTCCAAGAGGGGAAAATCGAGGGAATCACCGACATTCGTGATGAATCTGATCGGGATGGTATCCGGGTGGTCATCGAATGTAAACGTGGTAGTAATGTCGATGTGGTAAAAAACCAACTGTTAGAGCGACATCTGGAAAATACGTTTTCCGTGATTTCACTGGCGTTGGTTGACGGACAACCTCGTGTCTTGAATCTCAAGGAATTACTCGACCAGTTCGTCGACCATCGTAAAGAAGTGGTTCGCCGTCGGTCGCAGTTTGAGCTGGATGAAGCCGAAGATCGACTCCACGTTCTTGCTGGCCGGCTTGTTGTTTTGGACAATGTCGAGGCTGTCGTCGAACTCATCAGGAATAGTGCGGACCGACAGGCGGCGATCGCTGGACTCCAAACAGAGTTTGAGCTCTCTGAAACACAAGCCGAACACATTGTCCGGATGCAGCTTGGGTCGTTAACGTCGATGGAAGCCGAGGAGGTCGAAGAGGAGTATGCTGCTGTTGAGACGGAAATTGCACGGCTTGAATCGATACTCGGTGACGAATCTGAGTTACTTGATGTCATCAAGACTGAACTCCAGGAGATTCAGGACTCCTACGGTGATGAGCGGCGAACCGATATCATTCAGGATGCCGGAACCGTCAGTCGCGAGGACCTCATCGCCGAAGAACAGATGGTTGTCATGGTGACGGAAGAAGATTACGTGAAACGGATGCCGCTGGCGGACTTTGAGCCACAACACCGCGGGGGGAAAGGGATCATTGGGACACGGCCGAAGGACGGCGACCGCGTTTCAACAGTGTTTACGGCGTCAACCCATGATTATCTTCTCTGCTTGACAGACCACGGCCAGATTTATCGGTTAAAGGTCTTCGAACTCCCCGAGATGGGGCGGACAGCCCGTGGAACGTCGGCTGTCAATGTGATCGATCTGGATGACGATGAAGAGATCACCGCCGTCGTTAACACCGACGATATTGATGATGGATATTTGGCGATGGCGACACGGAATGGCTATGTCAAGCGGACCGCTGTTGCCGATTTCGAAAATGTCCACGCCGGAGGGATTCGAGCGGTCCGTCTCGAAGATGGGGATGCGTTGGTTGATGCAGAGGTCACGAGTGGCGACGGCGATTTGCTTCTTGGCACTCGCCAGGGCATGACGATCCGCTTCCCGGAAACGGATACCCGGCCCATGGGGCGGACAGCCCGAGGGGTCAACGGCATCAAATTAGCGAGTGACGATCAAGTGGCCGGGCTTGTCGCCGTCGCGACTGATGATGACCGTGATCTCTTGACGGTCACCCAAAACGGGTATGGGAAGCGGACGTCGCTTCGAGAATATCGGCAGCAATCCCGGTATGGGAAAGGACTGGTCGATATAAAGACAGATGAGCGGAATGGTGACGTGTGTTCGATTGAGACGGTTTCGCCGGGGGATGACCTCGTCATTATGAGTGAAGCCGGCCAGATTATGCGGTCATACGTCGATGAAGTCTCCGCAGTGGGTCGGAACACAAAAGGTGTGGTGGTCATGGAGTTGGACGAGGACGATTACGTCGCTGGCGTTGATGTTGCCGCCAATCCCGTCGAAGACCGCGAACTGGAAGACCCCCCTGGTGACGAAACCTAACAATCGAGGCGGGTGATGCGTCATTGCGTTTTGGTTGGCCGATGACTCAGAGGAGGGAACCATCACTTTCGTGCATTCCCCAACTGTTTTGTCTATCAGTGAGTAGGGTTGTCCATGTCCGAAATGGAGGACCACGAATTCGGCGAGTTTGGAGGTCGATACGTCCCGGAACCAATGCTTGCGCCGCTCGAACAACTTGCAGCGGCATTCGAAGACATTGCTGCGAGTGATGAGTTCCAGGCAGAATTCCGGTCAGTCCTCGAACAGTATGGAGGCCGTCCAACGCCATTGTACTATGCGGCGGGGCTCAGTGACGCCTATGGTGCCGACATCTACCTCAAGCGAGAAGACCTCCTGCACGGCGGTGCACACAAAATCAATAATACGGTCGGACAAGCATTGCTCGCAAAAAAGGCCGGGAAGGAACGCATCATCGCCGAAACCGGTGCCGGTCAGCATGGGACCGCGACGGCAATGGTGGGGGCGCTCTTTGATCTGGACACCGAGATTTATATGGGGAAGAAGGATGTCGAGCGCCAGAAAATGAATGTCTTCCGGATGCGGCTCATGGGGGCCGACGTAAACGAAGTAACGCGTGGTGGTGAGGGGTTGGCTGATGCGGTCGACGCCGCCCTGGAAGACTTCGCAGAGAACATGACTGACACGCATTATCTTGTCGGGAGCGTCGTCGGTCCTGACCCATTCCCCCGGATGGTCCGGGAATTCCAATCGGTGATTGGGAAGGAAGCCCGCAGCCAGATCCAAGAGCAGACTGGCGGGTTACCCGACGCCTGTGTCGCGTGTGTCGGCGGCGGGTCAAACGCGATCGGATTGTTCCACGCATTCCGGGATGACGAGGTGGCATTTTTCGGTGGAGAAGGCGGCGGTCAGGGCCACGAATCGACCCGTCATGCCGCACCATTGACGAACGGTGATACAGACATCCTTCACGGCATGCGGACACAAGTGATCGACGACGATGTTGAGGTCCACTCCGTTTCAGCCGGCCTTGATTATCCCGGTGTTGGCCCAGAACACGCCATGTTCAACGACGTTGGGCGCTGTACATACCGCGGTATCACCGACGATGAAGCATTAACGGCATTTCGAGATCTCTCCGAGCTCGAAGGGATTATCCCAGCACTGGAGACAGCCCACGCGGTTGCGCTGGCGGGACAGATCGCCGACGAAACCAGTCACGAAACCATTCTCGTGAATCTCTCCGGGCGGGGTGACAAGGATATGCAGCAGGCCGCTGCAATGTTGGATCTCGAGTGACCATTTATCGACAGGCTGTCTGGGTGGCGTGTCAGAGGATTCGTTTTCCGAGACCGCTGGCGATAAGTTCAACTGCCAGGTCTGCCGTTCTATTGTGCGAGTCAAGGATGGGGTTTACTTCGACAATCTCCATCGATCTGAGGGCGTTGGAGTCGGCGATTAATTCCATCGCGGCGTGGGCTTCCCGATAGGTGACGCCGCCACGGACGGGTGTCCCAACACCAGGAGCCTCGTCTGGATCGAGGAAATCCATATC